>CAIQIE010000180.1 GCA_903871805.1 uncultured Planctomycetaceae bacterium
CCCTGGCCCTCATTAGTCTGCTCAATGCAATTCTGAACCTGCGTGTTCCCATTGTGGAGGTGACAATCCAGAATCCGTTCAACCCGCAGGATTTCCACGATGACAAACTGTCCGTTCTCGATATTCGCGCCGTTGACCAGCGCGGTGCGATCTATGACATTGAAATGCAGTTGTCGGCCAGTCCCGGCCTGACCAAACGCATCGTTTTCTACGGCTGCGAGGTCTATGCGGGTCAGATGCGGGCAGGGGAAGAATACCATGAGCTCAAGCCGGTGTATTCAATCTGCCTGCTCGACGGACGGCTCTGGGCAGATTCCGACAGGGTGCATCATGCCTTTCGGCTGACAGATCGTGACACTGGGCGTTGCCTGACAGACACTTTGGAAGTTCACACTTTGGAATTCGGATGTTACAATCTAACGGAAAGCGGCCTGTGCTCGGCCAGTCTGCTGGAGCGATGGGTGTTCTGGCTGCTGCATGCGCACGAGTACGATGAGGAGACGCTGAAGCGGCTATTTCCGGAACCTGCTTTCTGGCAGGCGACAGAGACCATCGCACGGATTGCTTGGATTACTGAGGATAAAATCATGTATGACACAAGAGAAAAAGCGCTTCGCGACCAGCAGTGGCTGCTGAATTCGGCGAGGGCAGAGGCCCGTGAAGTGGGGCGTGAAGAGGGCGAGATCAGGGGGGAGATCAGGGGGGAGATCAAGCTCATTCAAACCTTGCAGGAGATCTTTGGGGCCCCGATCAGCGAAGAACCCAGTTTGCGAAGTCAGTCTCTTGAACAACTGCGATTGATAACTGCAGAACTTCGCGCCCGCATTCAGAATCGCCCTCCAGTCCCTCCAGGCTCCGCGTCGGGAAATGGGGTTGAGGGGCTGGGGTAATGGGCGAGGATAACGAATTAAGGGGCGAGGAGACTTGATGTGTGCTGTGGAGGCCTGCCAATTGTGAATTTGAATCGGAGGCTTCGCGGCTGGTGTGGCGGCTTCCACCGCAGTAGCCACCGGACAGTGGTTTACGAACTCAAGAAATGACTTTTTGACCGACTTGGCAGAATTCTGCGGCAGCGTGGCGGTCGAGGCCACGGGTAAGCCCACTGTTGCCGGGAAAATCGATGCTTTCCCGACCCCTGGTTTTTCAGTCCTATTGCCGCCCTTGCATCATCCCGTCAATCCGAAGAAAGATAATACCCTCAATCGGAGAGCCGGATGTGGGAGATCCGCCAGTCCGATTCGGAGCGGGAGTTGACATCAATCGGCCGTACCGACACCTGCGTGGTAATCAGTGAATCCCCGCCTTCGCGGGGGTTTCGGAGAGTAAGTGCGTTCTGACGGTTTCTATCCGATTCCAGCCCAACCTATTTTGTTCCCGCGGAGGCGGGATCCCAGACCCCAAAAACTCCACCACTCCGGAAAATTGCTGTGGGACCGAATTTTGCTGATTCGGATGGATTGGCACCAAGGGGACGTTACAATTGCGGGCGACCGAAATACCTCAGGATCAAGTTGCAGCCTACGTTGACCCGAGTAAATAGTTTATTGCAGCAGTGGTATGCGGAGGTCGCCGTTTTGGATTCACGGAGTTTCTTTGTGCGGTGGGTTTTTAGCATCCTGACGATGGTCGCCTTTGCGGTACATGCCGTTATGGGTTGCTGTGTCCATCACATCCACGCGGATGCAGTGAACGGGCGTTCTCAGGTTGCGGCGCGGCATTCGCTCGTATCGCGTGACTGTTGTCGGCATTGCGCTAGCACGCCTGAAAACAGTGGTGACTCTGAAAACAGTGGTGACTCAGGGCAACCGAGTGATTCTAGTCCCTGTGAGGACGTGGCCTGTTCTTTTCAGCTGGAGCCCGCATTCAGGATCAGCGAGTTTTTCCCGGAACCAGCACGCCTGCTCGATTCGCCGGGCCTTGATCATACGCGCTTGGCACAGTCTCTGTCTGCACCGCAGATGGCCATGGTGGTCGATGCCTGCCATCTCTGGTACGACCCGCAGACGATGCGCACATCGTTGCAGTGCTGGCTGCTCTAGCAGCCCCCTGTTTCGGCAGCGATGGCGCCCCCGATCGGAAATTTCGGGAGCAGCCAGATCGCCGGGCGTACTCGCACCAAACATGGTGCCCTTTGCCTGGCATTTCTGCGTAACCTGCTGGGCGACTTCCTCGGTTTACCGAGAGTCCGGCAGAAGGCCGTATGGGCATCTTGCGCTTTTCTGGTCGATGGAATTCTGTGTGGGTGATTTATGACTTCAGTTTCCGGGAATTCGCCGGGGCGACTGCGATGGGTTGGTGTTTCTGTTTTTGTTGTGGCAGGGCTGGTGACCTACAGTGTCTGGTGGCCTCGTCTCAATGCTTCGTTGAGGGCAGCAGCTGGCGTAAAACAGGGCAGCCAGGCAGAGCCATCCGGGCACAGCCATTCCGCCGACGCTCATGGCGAGCACGGGGCTGAGGATTCTCTGCAGTTATCCGAAGCGGCCCTGAGAAATCTCGGCCTGACGGACGAGTTTCTGAAGCCGCTTGAGGTCCGGGCCTATCGTCGTGCCTTGACGATTCCGGCTGTCGTGGTGCCGCGTCCCGGGCGAACGCAGATGGAGGTTTCCGCACCGCTCACCGGTGTTGTGACGCATGTGCATGCGGTAACCGGAGAGGCGGTCACTCCGGGAACGCCTTTATTTGAAGTCCGGCTGACCCACGAGGAGTTAGTGACTGCTCAGACGGATTTTCTGAAAAGTCTCGGGGAGCTGGACGTTGAGAAGCGGGAAATTGCGAGGCTAGAAGACGCGGCGGAAAGTGGGGCAATCTCGGCACGCACACTGCTGGAACGTCGATATTCGCGTGATCGGCTGGAGGCATTGCTTCGAGCGCAGCGCGAGGCTCTGAAGCTGCACGGCTTGTCAGATCGTCAGGTGACGGAGATCGAAACGGAAAAGCGACTGCTCCGCAGCCTGCAGATTGTCGCTCCCTCCGTGGATGTGCATTCCGAGTTTGAAGAGCTGCGATTTATCGGGGCGACCGTGCGTGCGGCATCTCGGTCCGCACTATCTGAGGATCAGCCCACTGAGACAGCGCTGGTGATTGAGCACTTGTCGGTTAAGAAAGGCCAGACGGTGATGGCTGGGGAGACGCTGTGTATTGTCGCGGACTTCAGTGATCTTTATATCGAGGGGCAGGCATTTGATCAGGATGCACCGGCAATCGGAAATACTGCGGCCAAAAACTGGTCGGTGACTGCCGTATTCCCTGGAGTTCCGGAGGATACCACAGTGACGGAGCTGACGCTGTCTTATGTTGGCAGCGAAGTGGATCGGGAATCGCGTGCGCTGGCATTCTACGTGGACCTGCAGAATAGCGTGACGGGGGACACTCGGAACGCAGTCGGTCAGCGATTTGTTTCCTGGAAATATCGCCCTGGCCAGCGTCTGCAGTTGCTGGTGCCTGTGGAAGAGTGGCCGGCAGAGATTGTTGTTCCGGTCGATGCGGTGATTCGTGAAGGAGCCGAATGGTTCGTCTTTCGCCGCAATGGTAAAAACTTTGATCGCCTTGCGGTGCATGTCAAACATCGCGATCAGGCGAACGCTGTTATCGCGAATGACGGGACTGTCTTTCCGGGTGACGTGATCGCCCTGCGTTCGGCGCACCAGCTTCAAATGGCACTCAAAAACAAGTCTGGCTCCGGGGCAGACCCGCATGCGGGACATACACACTGACGGTGTGTGAAGTTCTGCGGGGTTCGTGTTCTGTCAGGAGAAACAAACTGTGAGTCTACCATGCTGAATGCCATCATTCGATTTGCTCTGCATCAGCGTTTGCTGGTGATCATGTTCGCCTGTTTTCTGACGGGCTATGGAACGTGGAAGGCGCTGCAGATGCCCATAGACGTGTTTCCGGACCTGAACCGGCCACGCGTTGTCATTATGACCGAGGCGCCGGGGATGGCTCCGGAAGAAGTGGAATCCCTTATCACGTTTCCTCTGGAAACGGCGATGAACGGGGCGAACGGCGTCGAAGTCGTCAGAAGTTCATCCGGGGTTGGGATTTCTGTCGTGTACGTCGAGTTTGCGTGGGGCACGGAACTGTACGTGGACCGTCAGGTCGTCGCCGAAAGGTTGCAGATTGTTCAGGACCGCCTGCCGCCTGGCGTCTCGCCGCAATTGGCACCGGTGTCATCCATTATGGGGCAGATTGTGATGCTGGCCATGTGGAATGATAACCCGGCTGTGACGCCTATGGAGTTACGCACTTCGGCTGACTGGGTCGTCCGGCAGAGGCTGTTAACGATCCCCGGTGTTTCGCAGGTCTTCACTATGGGAGGCGAACGCCGGCAGTTTCAGGTGCTTGCGGACCCACAGTCCATGCTGCAGTATGGTGTCACGCTGGAGCAGGTCGAACAGGCCGTGATTCGAAGCAATCAGAACGCCAACGGTGGATATCTTGATCGACAGGGACCCAGTGAACTGCTGGTCCGGGCACTGGGACGCATTCAGTCCCTTGAAGATCTGCAGAATGTGGTCGTCACGATTCGCGACGGGCGTCCGATATCACTGGCCCAGGTGGCAAATGTCCGGGAAGGCGCTCAGGTAAAACGTGGCGACAGCAGTGCCTTTCTGAGACGCGGCGAAAAAGACTGGAGCGGTGGTCAGGCCGTGATTCTGACGATCAACAAGCAGCCAGGCGCTGACACTCGAAAAGTCACTGATGATGTTCTGAAGGCTATGCAGGCACTTCAGCCAACACTTCCCGAAGGAACACAGATTGAAACCGTGTATGCGCAGAAAGCATTCATTGATCGAGCCATTCACAACGTCATGGAAGCGATGCGGGATGGTGGCATCCTGGTGGTGGTGATTCTGTTTCTGTTTCTGATGAATATCCGGACCACCTTTATCACGCTGACCGCCATACCACTGTCGCTGGTGATGACAGCAATTGTGTTTTCCGCACTGGGGATTTCCATCAACACGATGACACTTGGTGGACTGGCAGTGGCCATCGGAGAATTGGTCGACGATGCTATTGTGGACGTGGAGAATATCTTTCGACGTCTGCGGGAGAATCGACACGCAGCCAGTCCGCTGCATCCCCTGCTGGTCGTGTTCAGGGCCAGTACGGAAGTTCGAAATTCGATTGTCTTCAGCACGATGATTGTGGTTCTGGTCTTCATTCCGCTGTTTGCACTGGATGGCATGGAAGGGAAACTTTTTGCACCACTTGGGCTGGCCTACATTGTTTCCATTTTTGCCTCGCTGATTGTCTCACTGACTGTGACTCCGATTCTTTCGTACTGGCTGCTTGGCAATTCTGCCCTTCACGAAGAGCAGGATGGTCTGCTGCTGCGATTTCTGAAGCGAATCGCAGAGCGGGTGATTCGTTTCAGCCTGAATTACCCGCTGCTGAATCTGGGTGTAACACTGCTGCTGGTAGCTGTGTCGGTGATCTTTGTGATTCGGCTGGAGAAAGACTTTCTGCCTGCGTTTAATGAGGGCACGCTGCAGCTGAACGTGGTTCTTCAGCCTGGTACTTCGCTGGCCACATCCAATCAGATTAACAGGACCGTCGAGAATTCGCTGCAGGCCATTCCGGATGTCGCGAGGTTCTCCCGACGCACGGGGCGGGCAGAACTGGATGAGCACGCTGAGGGTGTGAATATGAGCGAATATCTGATTGAAATGGACCCGGGATCGCCAAGAAATCGTGAACAGCAACTGGCGGAGATTCGCGAAGCCATGCAGGAAATTCCGGGAATCGTCACGGCTGTTGAGCAGCCTATTTCCCACCTGATTTCTCACATGCTTTCTGGCGTCAAAGCCCAGATTGGCATCAGGATTTATGGCGACGATCTGGACCAGTTGCGTCAAAGTGCGGAGAAAATGAAAGCCGAAATCGAGCTGGTACCAGGTGTCAAAGACCTGATGCTGGAGCCGCAGGTCATTATTCCTCAATTGCGGATCGAGCTGAATCGTGAAAAGCTGCTGTTGTATGGCCTGAGTGTGGAGACCGTGAATGAATTTATTGAAACAGCCATGAATGGGCGTGTTGTCTCCGAAATTCTGGCGGACCAGAGAACCTTTGATCTTGTCGTCCGTCTTGCCGACAACTACCGCGAAGACGTGGATGCACTCAGGCGACTGACGGTCGAGTTGCCGGAAGGGGGCTCGATTCCCCTTGAAACAATCGCCCGCATTTATGAATCCGGCGGTCCAAATACGGTCAACCGCGACAATGTTCGTCGTCGGGTGGTGATTCAGTGCAATGTGGCTGATCGGGGTGTTGTCGATGTCGTCACGGACATCCGACGTATGGTCACACCGGTGGTCGACTCACTGCCCGCGGGATACTTCGTGGAATACGGTGGACAGTTCCAGAGTCAGCAGTCTGCCAGTCGCCGGATCGCACTGCTGTTTCTCGTGTCCCTCATCGGGGTCTTTATGGTCCTGTTCACGATGTTCCGATCTGTGAATCTGTCCCTGCAGGTCATGTCTGCACTGCCGATGGCCTTCATCGGTTCTGTGGCGGCGCTTGTACTGACAGGTCAGACCCTGACGATTGCCGCCATGGTGGGCTTTATTTCGCTGGGGGGGATTGCGTCACGAAATGGGATACTGTTGCTGAATCATTACCTGCACCTTGTGCGGTACGAAGGCGAAGGCTTTACACACAGCATGATCATTCGGGCTGGACTGGAACGACTGGCTCCAGTGCTGATGACAGCTCTGACGGCCGGTATTGGACTTGTTCCACTGGTGTTGGCGGCTCAGCAGCCGGGTAAGGAAATTCTGTATCCGGTGGCGACAGTGATTCTGGGCGGAGTGATCAGTTCCACACTTCTGGACTTCTTTGTGCATCCTGCCCTGTTCTGGCTCTTTGGCAGAAATGCGGCCGCCCACAGCGTGCATGAGGCTCAGCAACATCTGGAACTGAATGAAGAAACACCGGAAGACTCGGCGGCCAGATACAGGCAGGTGAACATAAACGACTCTGGACCATGACGGCGGAACGTTTCACTGCAGACGTACTGCGCACTTTGTTCGTGTTTTCAATTCATCAACGAATCTCAGAGTACGACATCATGAATCGCGGACTTCAGGCACGTTCAAAAGTTTCCATCTGTGCTGCCCGTTGCTCAGGGGGAAGCTATCGGACGGCCCGGGTTATCTGCATAAAAGAGACATCCGGTCGGAAACTTTGACCGGGTAAATACAGTCACAACAAATGTTTTTTCCATTTGGGAATCAGGTTCCGGGAACCTCGCTGACGGCTGCGGTACCTGGTCCTGTTTCATCCCTTTCTGAACCCTGAAAAAGGAAACTCAAATGAGTTTTTCTCGCAACTTTCTGTTTGCATCGACGTTCGCCGCGCTTGGTCTCAGCGGATGTTCTGAAGGCGATGTTGGTTCTGCGGCAAAACAAGCCGACGAGACTGCTGCCACAAAATCGGGCTCGACCGCGGCCGCTCACGAGCACACGCATCCTGCTGAAGGCCCCCATCATGGACATCTGATTGAGTTGGGCAAGGAGGAGTACCATGCTGAACTGGTGCATGTCGGGGATCAGGTCACAATTTATTTGCTGGATGCTGCAGCCGAAAAACCAGTGACCATTGACGCCAAAGAAATCCTCGTCAACGTTGCCCATAAGGGCACGCCGGAACAATTCAAACTGGCCGCCGAACCGGATGCGGGTGAGTCTGAAGGGAAAGTTTCCCGGTTTACCCTTGCCAGTGCGGAACTTGTAGGACATTTGGAAAATGCTGATGACGAAGCCCGGTTGAACGTCACCATCAACGGCACTCCGTACTCAGCGTCGCTGGCCCACAGTCACGATGAGCACGACCATAAGCACTGAGTATTCAACGGCCGCCCTGCCCCCAACATTCCGCCGCGGCAGGGAACTCAGGGCGTTTGCAGGAACACAGGACAAAACGGACCCATGCACCCCGAAGCACACCGAATGAGGGGTGCCAGAAAACATCCAGTGGGCGGCGCAGCGCCACCACTGGAACCTTCCCTAACCGATTCCACGGCCGTTGATCTGTCGTGCGGGGTATGGATCGAGGGGCGTCCGCAGGTTTTTGTCACCCCTCCGGGATAAAACGCATGCATTGGGAATTTTCCAGTCCCCGCACGTTCGGTCGAATTCGATTCCGCAAGGATGATCCCGTTCATGGCAGATTCGGTGGCCGCCGATCCTGCGTGGCAGATGGGATGGGGATCGACATGCTTCTGCAGATTTCTGTCACCCCGCCAGGGTGAGACCCGTAAATTTGGCATTTTCCTGTGGCGGCGCGTGGCTTGCACCAACGACTGACTGACTGACAGCCCTCCGAGCTGAATCACACGCCAGCCAGTCATTCCCGCGCTCCATGACATTCCCGCGCAAGCGGGACCTCCAGCAGCAACTCTCCGCTTTGCCGCAGGCTGGCGGCCCGTTTGCTAGATTCCCGGGATTGAGGACGGATTTGGGAGCGAAATTGGAGGGACAGCGGAGGGCCGGCGACG
>CAIQIE010000181.1 GCA_903871805.1 uncultured Planctomycetaceae bacterium
CTTCTTGTTTACCCCACCTGCCCCCATAGTTGTCAAATTGCACGGAGCCGGTATGAGGCACCGGTTCTGTCTGGAAATCAGGCGGGATTACAGGTATTCTTAATCGCGATCGCTGGATTTCGGCCTTTTTGACAGGTATTCACGGTCGATCACACAGAAGGGGCAAAACGGTCCGATCGTCCGTTTCTCCAAAGGTACCCGGTTTGAATATTGCGGAACTGAGGGAGGCAGGCTGAGCCCTGTCGGCTTCAGTGTTATCAATGGAAAGCGGTTTATTAACAAAACGATCAGACGGTCACAGGCGAAGGTCAAGAGTTCTGTCCGGTTTAAAGCGGAAGTGGCCACGACCGTTGTAAAGATCCGGAATCTTTGAGCGGAGGAGAGTGAGATGCTGCCGACGTTGCCATCACAGAATCCTGAGAACACTGCTGCATTGAAACCCTCAATTTACTCCTCGCCATGTATCTCTGGTAGCGGGCCTCATCGGGGCTTGCTGTCTCATCAGTTCGGACCGCAACCGGACTCGTTGATCCAGGTTGGGCGTCGAGGCTGGATGCTTCAGGCTGGCCTGTCCGGGTTTGGTGGATTGACGTTGCCCATGTTGTTGCAGCGAACGGCGGCGGCTGGCGGGGCGAATGACACGGTCGTACGGCCGGCGAAGTCTGTGATACAGATTTGGTTATCCGGCGGTCCCAGCCAGATTGATATGTGGGACATGAAGCCGGAACAGCCTGTTGAGATTCGGGGCCCATTTCGTCCGATTTCCACGAGTGTTCCTGGGGTTCAGATCTGCGAACACATGCCTCTGCAGGCAGCGATGATGGACCGTTTCGCAATCGTGCGGTCCATGGATGCCACTGCAAGCAATCATACGCCGATCACATTTCAGGCTGGCAACCCGAAGGCCCAGCGTTCGGAGACTGGACGCCAGGGTGGGGGATATCCGGCGATGGGTGCTGTGGCTGCGAGGTTTCGAGGCGCGAACCAGCCTGGGATGCCACCGTGGGTTGCCCTTGCCGACAGCATGGTGGCAGATATTTACGGGGCTGGTGATCTTGGTCAGACTTATGAACCGCTGGATGGTGTGCGTATCAACGGGCGTTTTTCGTTGCCGAAGGGTATTGAGGTACCTCGGTTGCAGGATCGGGATCATCTGCGTCGGGAGCTGGACCGTTTCCGTCGATCGCAGGATACTTCGGCTGGATATCAGCAGCAGGACCGATTTACTCAGGAGGCTTTTGATCTTGTGCTTGGAGGAGCGGCCCAGCGGGCCTTTGATGTGACGCAGGAACCGGTCGAAGTGCGTAATCGTTACGGCCGCGATTCGTTGGGAGAAAAGACCCTGTTGGCTCGGCGACTGGTTGAAGCGGGAGTTACCTTTGTCACGTTGAGTGATGCCTGGGGGCATTGGGATCATCATGGCGACGAAGTAAAATGGGGCGGGATCGAAAAAGGTCTGTCTCCGATGCTACCGATTCTGGATCGAGGTATCACGGCCCTGGTCAGTGATCTGGAACAGCGAGGACTGCTGGAATCGACGCTGGTGCTTGTCATTGGAGAGTTTGGACGCAGTCCGGTGATGACAAAAACCGCGGGGCGAGACCACTGGCCGGCGGTCATGTCATTTTTGATGGCCGGCGGTGGCTTACCTGGCGGCCATGTGGTAGGGGCCACTGACCGTCGCGGGGGAGCTATTCATGAGCAGCCGCTGGGGCCCGGGGATTTAGCCGCGACGATCTTCCAGCATCTGGGAATTGATCCTGCGGGACATTGGACCAATCCAGCGGGGCGTCCGGTTCCGCTAGTGGAGAATGGCCGTCCGATTTTTCCATTGAGCTGAATTTCTTTGCCTTGTGAAGTGCATAACAGAGCCCGGCCAATGCGAACACGACACCATTTGCAGGAAATATGGGGGCTTTGCGGTGTTTACGGAGTGGGTTATGGCCCCGAGTGAGTTTTGCGGAAATAGTCCAGTTTTTTTGAATTTCCGCGGATGACACGCTTACAGAGTATGCGGATCGGGGCGAAAAGTGGGAATGCCTGGCAAAAGCCATGGTTCCTGAGAAACTCTCTACCCAGTACCCACTGGACTTGTCGAAAACCACAGTTTAACATGCTGAGTTCTTCACGCGGAAGCCTTTGGGGGTACAGATGTTCTGACCCGGCGCTGCGTCAGGGTGTTTTACCCCGGTAACGGAAACCGTGATGAGCGGGATCCGGAATGGGATTGAGCGGGATCTGGTATGGTCGATCGTAACCTTTTAAGAGAGTTCCACATTGATGAGGCGGAGTTGGATGCGGTGATTGCCGCGTCCTTTCCTGACTTCGCTGAAGAAGATATTTATCATGAGCAGGCACAGGCGTACGACCTGAACCAGATCCTGACTGGAACGATTGTTCGAGTCGACAACGAAGAAGTTGTCGTTGACATTGGTTACAAGAGTGAAGGTGTCGTCCAGCGGGACGAGTGGGATGAATCTGAGCCGCAGCCGGAAATTGGCCAGCGGATCGAAGTTGAGCTCGAAGAATTCGAAGACTCCATCGGTCTGATTGTGCTATCCAAGCGTAAGGCGGACCGTCGCCGCGAGTGGGAAAAGATCATCAGCACCCACAAGGAAGGCGATATCGTCAAGGGTCAGGTCATCCGCAAGATCAAGGGTGGTCTGTTGCTGAATATCGGTGTCAACGTCTTTCTGCCGGCCAGCCAGGTGGACATCCGACGTCCGAACGACATCGCAGAGTACATCGGTTCCGAAATCGAATGTATGATTCTGAAGATCGACGAAGCTCGCCGCAACATCGTTGTGTCGCGCCGTCGTTTGATCGAAGAAGAACGCGAAAAGATGAAGAAGACCCTGCTGTCCAATCTGCAGATTGGTCAGATTCGCAAGGGTACGGTCAAGAACATCGCCGACTTTGGCGCGTTCGTGGATCTGGGCGGCATCGACGGTCTCCTGCACATTACCGACATGAGCTGGGGCCGCATCAGTCATCCGACCGAAATGGTTCGGATCGACGACGAAATCGAAGTGATGGTCCTGAACATCGACTACGACAAAGAAAAGATTGCTTTGGGCCTGAAGCAGAAGTCTGCCAGCCCATGGGCGAACATCAGCACCAAGTATCCGGTCGGATCCAAAGTGCAGGGCGAAGTTGTCAACGTGCTGTCCTACGGTGCGGATGTCAAGCTGGAAGACGGCATCGAAGGTCTGGTGCACATCAGCGAAATGTCCTGGACGCGACGCGTCAATCACCCCAGCGAGCTGGTGGCGATCGGCGACAAGGTCGAAGTCATGGTTCTCGGCATCAACGAGGACAAGCAGGAGATCTCACTGGGCATGAAGCAGACTCAGCCCAATCCATGGGACGAAGTCGCGACACGTTACCCGGTCGGATCCATCGTCAAGGGCACCGTTCGAAATCTCACCAACTACGGTGCGTTTGTTGAACTTCAGGAAGGTGTCGACGGACTGCTGCACATCAGCGACATGTCATGGACCCGCAAGGTTTCCCATGCTAACGAGATCCTGAAGAAGGGCGACCCGATTGAGTGTCAGATTCTGTCTGTTGACGAGGATCGTCGTCGTATCGCACTGGGCCTGAAGCAGCTGACCGAAGACCCATGGGAAACACGCATTCCCGAAAAGTATGCTCCTGGAAAGACCGTTTCCGGCAAGGTCACAAAAATCACCAACTTCGGTGTCTTTGTGCAGCTGGAAGACGATCTGGAAGGGTTGTTGCACGTTTCGGAACTGGCGGACCACAAAGTTGAGCATCCCGAGAGCCTGGTTTCTGTCGGACAGGAACTGGAAGTTCGCGTCTTGCGAGTGGACACTGGCGAACGCAAGATTGGTCTGAGCCGTAAGTCTGAGCCGAAGGAAGCCGAAGCAGCACCAGCAACCGAAGGCGGTGGTGGCGGCGCAGCGCAGGCAGCAGCAGCAGCAGCCCCAAAGGCTCGCGAAGAGCTGAAGGGTGGTATGGGGACAGGTTCTGGCCCGCTGTTCTCGCTGGGCAGTGGCGACGAAAAGCTGTGATCATTGGATTGATCAACTGAACTGAATAAAAGAGGGTGATCTGTATCAACAGGTCGCCCTTTTTTTTGCGCCGTCGCTCATTGAAGTGGTTACGTACCCAAAGCTGAGGCAGCGACTCGTTGCAGCTGCCACAGATTTTTTCCGCTTTAAGGGAAAAGAACCTGTTCTGCGCTATTGAATGGAATTGTCAGCCCGTTATAACGCCGCGCAGTGCTGAATTGTCAAAAAGTGTTTTGTGGGCGACCGTGGCTGATAGTCCGGGCTGTTTCCGGTGATCAGAAGTGTGAGCGGACGGAGATTGCTCGGCCCCCTCAGAGGTACAGAGGGCAACAGCCTTTTGGGCTATCCTTCACCCCGAACTTCTGCTGAACTAGCCAGAGAGAACGGGAAAGACTCGTTTCAAAGCTGTGGGAATAATTTTGAAAGTCAGACCGGGATGGAGTCGGCCGGTACTGAACAGAGTCTGCCGACTTCAGACGTCTGTAACTGTTTTACTCTTGTTGCTGATGCTGTTCTGCATTTAATGTTTGAATGCAGCGCGGGGTGATGAAGATTCATTACTGCCAAGGGTCTCTGAACAGAGCAAATTGGCATGAAGACTGAGTCAACTTAGCCCGGGGACTGTTGATCCTGAATACCCTGTACAGCAAGAAGCTAACGGGCAGAACAACGGAGTAATTGTTTGTGACTGAAGCGTCGATTGTCGGATCCGACAGCAGTATTGCGTCGGCCTCCGGCCCGGAGATTGAAGAGCCTCCGGGAAGTAACAGCCCTGCGTCACATCTTCTTTTAAGTGAAAAGCTGCGTGCAGCAGCGCGGACAGTGTCTGCAGAATCGGCAGTGCGTGTCGGTGAGTTTCAGACGAAAGCGTCGCCCCCGGTCAGAATGATGTCGACGGGTATTTCTGCGCGGATTGACGGGCCGCACGTCAGTGCAGACAAAGCCCATCAAGAGAATCCACTGACAACCTTGTTCCGTGAACGATTTTTTCCGGACACCACGGATGCTGACTGGGATGACTGGCGCTGGCAGTCGCGGCACCGCATTCGGACGTTGCAGCAATTTGAAAAGATGCTGGATCTGTCGGTCGAAGAACGCGACGTGTTGTCGGACGGTGGAACGTTGTTGCCCACCGCAGTGACGCCCTACTACATGAGTCTTCTGGACCCCGAAAATCCGTTGCAGGCACTTCGAAAGACTGTTGTGCCGACAACCAGAGAATTTATCAGAACGCCGGGTGAAGCAGACGACCCACTGGGAGAAGATGGCCACAGTCCGGTGCCAGGGCTGGTGCATCGTTATCCTGACCGAGTTCTGTTGCTGCCCCTGGACTTTTGTTCCACGTACTGTCGTTACTGCACGCGTTCTCGAGTGGTCGGGCATGGAGAGATTCAGCCGAACGTTCAGCGACTGGAAGCAATCTTCCATTACCTCGAAGAAGCGACTCAGGTTCGCGACGTCCTGATCTCCGGCGGAGATCCACTGGCGTTGAGCGACGAGAAGCTGGACTGGATCCTTGGAAGGCTGCGAGCCATTCCGCATATTGAGTTTGTGCGAATTGGTACGAAGATGCCGGCCGTTTTGCCGCAGCGAATTACACCGGAGTTGTGCGCGGTGCTGCGTAAATACCATCCGCTCTGGATGAGTGTGCATTTCCTGCATCCTGATGAATGTACACCGGAAGCAAAGCAGGCCTGTACCAGACTCGCTGACGCTGGAATTCCTCTGGGCGCACAGACGGTGCTGCTGAAGGGTGTAAACGACGACGTGGAGATTATGAAGCAGTTGCTGCACAGGCTGCTGCTGATGCGCGTGCGTCCGTACTACCTGTATCAGTGTGATCCCATCAGCGGTTCATCACATTTTCGCACGCCCGTTTCGAAGGGGCTGGAGATCATTCAGGGTTTGCGTGGGCATACGACAGGGTATGCAGCTCCGACTTATGTGATTGATGCACCGGGTGGAGGCGGCAAGATTGTGTTGCAACCGGAGACCGTGGTGGGGCGTGACGGGGATGACCTGCTGTTGCGGAACTTTGAAGGCAAAGTCTTTCGGTACCCGGATCCGATTACGGAGTCCATCTGAGTAAGGTGTGCAACTGGTCCTCGATATGAACTGCGGAACGGTGCACTGCGGATTTGGCGGAAAGCCGCAGTGCACTGTATTGTTCAATGGTCCATCTCGGGGCTGAGCCGACTTTGAGGCTTAAACCCGCATTGCGGGACACGGACTCCTGCATGTCCTGTCGAGCGGTTCATGCGCGAAACCGAATGTACTGGTGGGCCTTTAGAATTCTGCATGGCCGGGAGTTCGCGGGAACGGAATAACGTCACGAATATTGGTCATTCCGGTGATTAGCAGGACAGCGCGTTCCAGCCCCAGTCCGAACCCCGCGTGGGGGACTGTGCCGTATTTTCGCAGGTCGGTGTACCACCAGTAATCTTCGGGATTGAGGTGACATTCGTGCAGGCGATGCAACAGAACATCCAGGCGTTCTTCGCGCTGGCTGCCGCCGATGATTTCGCCGACCCCCGGGACCAGTACATCCATCGCGCGAACGGTTTTGCCGTCATCATTGCAGCGCATGTAGAAGGGTTTAAGGGTTCGTGGATAATTGAAGAGGATCACAGGTTGTCCGAAGTGTTCTTCGGTGAGAAACCTTTCGTGTTCTGTCTGCAGGTCGCTGCCCCACTGGACCGGATAGGCAAACTTTCGCCCGCTTTTCAGGATGATCTCGATGGCGTCCGTATAGGGCAGTCGAATGAAGTCTTTTGAGCGGATGCTTTCCAGGCGGGCCATGACACCTGTGTCGATGCGTTGACTGAAGAATTCCATATCTTCGCTGCAGTCATTGAGCACATCATTGACCATGGTTTTGATGAAGGCTTCTGCCAGATCCATATTGTCATTCAGGTCATAGAATGGCATTTCTGGCTCGACCATCCAGAATTCGGCCAGATGGCGGGTGGTATTACTGTTTTCGGCGCGAAAGGTGGGGCCGAAGGTATAGCAATCCCCGACAGCGGTGGCGTAGGTTTCTGCTTCCAGTTGTCCGCTGACGGTCAATGATGCGGGTTTACCGAAGAAGTCCTGTTTCCAATCGATGCTGTCGATCTGTTTTTTTGCCAGCAGTGCCAGATCGAGGGTTGTGACTTGAAACATTTCGCCGGCGCCTTCGCAGTCCGACGTGGTAATGATGGGCGTGTTCAGATAAAGAAATCCGCGGTTCTGGAAGAAGGAGTGGATGGACCAGCTGATGCGATTTCGAACGCGAGCCACAGCACCGAAGGTGTTTGTGCGGGCACGCAGATGTGCGATATCCCGCAGAAATTCCATGGTATGGCCTTTCTTCTGAAGCGGGTAGGACACGGGATCAGCGACACCGAGGACTTCCAGCGACGAGGCATGCAGTTCGATGCGTTGTCCTTTTCCCGGCGAATCCTTCAGCAAACCCTCCACGGCTATGCTGGCGCCCGTGGTGACCTGGCGAATGGTTTCTTCGTAGCCCGGAACTGTATTTTCGACAACGATCTGCAGGTTCTTCATGCAACTGCCGTCGTTGAGTTCGACGAACGAGAAGCCGTTTTTAGAATCGCGGCGTGTTCTGACCCAGCCTTTGGAAACGATTTGGGTCCCGGCCTGTCCATCCTGAAGAATGCGGGCAATGCGAGTCACTGGCATAACGGAAATTCCGACAAGAGATTTCTGAACGCTGGTGGAGAATTGGGCGAGTTTTGGCTGGCATCGCGTTGCGCTGCCGCAGACCGGGGAGGCGTCCATCAAAGTCCCGGTTTGGCCGTGGGTCATTAACGCGAATCATGCGGTAAATGAGCAAATTCGGCAAGACATCCCCCTGATCCTCCGGAGTCAGGAATCTGCACGTTTATTGCCAGTCTTTTTGGCGGAAGGTCAGGTCAACCCGGGAATGGGTTCGCCGTGATAAACCAAATGCGGGCGTTTGAGATCATCGTGCCAGGCCACTGTCTGGGGAATTCCAAGGGCCTGATAGATTGTCGCCGCAAGATTTTCGGGACGTTGCGGGTCGAGTGACGGCCATGCGCCAAGAGAGTCGGTTTCTCCGATCACTCGACCACCCTGAAGGCCACCACCGGCAAGAAACACAGACTGCACAGCACCCCAGTGGTCGCGACCAGGCTGTTTGTAGTGAGACGGAAGCAGAGTGATTTTGGGAGTTCGTCCGAACTCACCGGCCATGACGACCAGGGTCTGATCCAGCAGACCGGAATCGGACAGATCATCCAGCAGAGCCGACAGCGCCCGATCAGTGGGAGGGAACAGATTGTCCTTCAGGTGAGGAAAGGCGTTTCCGTGGGTGTCCCAGGTTTCATTATTGCCCAGATTGACCTGAACGAGGTTGACGCCGGATTCCACTAAACGGCGGGCCATCAGCAGGGACCAGCCGAAGGAGTTGCGTCCGTAGCGATCCTGGATGGCGGCATCGGCCCGCGTGACATCCAGCGCCTTGCGGACATGGGAATCTGTCAGCAGCGAAATGGCCCCCTGGCGGTAGCGATCGAAGTTTTCCACTTTGGCGGCGGTCTCAAGCACATCGCACTGCCGCTCCAGGTCGCTCAGCAGAGCAACACGTTTGCTGAGTTGCGGGTGAGTCATACCGTGTGCGAGTGTGAGGCTGGGGGCTTCAAACAGTCTTTTGTCAGCATGCCCGCGATCCTGATGGTCAAATCGGTGTGATGGAAAGGCACCGTAGGATGTGGAATGAAACGGTGACGCCTCAATGAACCAGGGATTGCGCTGGTGCCCCATCAACCCCGCGTACTGACCAGGAATGACGCGTCCGGAGTAATGCAACAGTTGTTCGGGAAGAGCGGCCGCTGGCGGGAGATTATTGCGTGCTGCTGTTACGGTGCCGGCCACGGCGGCAATGCTGGGCCAGTCCTGAGGTCGCGGTGTGTTCGGATTGAAACCGGGTGGAAGATCCGTACGGCCCGTCAGCATGATGTGATGAGCAGCGGAGTGATCGTTGGACGGATGGCTGAGCGAGCGACAGACGGACCAGAGATGACTGCGGAGAGCCAGTCCCGGCAGGTGTTCGCAGATTTGCAGGCCGGTGGTCGCCGTTGAGATTGGAGAGAACTCGCCACGAACTTCCGCTGGAGCCTTTGGCTTCATGTCAAAGCTGTCGTGTTGTCCCAGACCTCCGGAGAGAAAAATGTAGATGCAGGCTTTAAATGGTTTTTCCGTGGGGTGTGCTGAATTCATGGCCTGCAGGCCATGGAGGTGATTCATTCCCAGCCCAAGAAGTCCGATGCTGCCGGCCTGGATGGCCGTGCGGCGTGCGATTTGGGGATGACCGAAGTGGTGATTGCTGAGCGGCATAGGTCACCTGAGAATTGAGGCAGAGAATCCCCTGGGAAAATTGGGGTCTGATCAGCAAGGAGGGAAGAAAAACTGTCAGGTCGACAGACCGGTAAACGAAAATCAACGGAGTTTTGGGTGAGATGCGGGGTATATTTTGCAGGAAAACAAAGGTCACTGGTGTCACTGGGTAACGGTGTCACCAGAGATGCGGCTGATGTTGTCGTCACTATTTGAGCTTGACGTGACCAGTTGAGCGGCACCTGACTGGCTGGTTCCGGGAATCGTCGATCGGGAATCTCTGGGAAACTGCGTGAAAAAAAAGCTGCATATTGACAAATAAGGGTAACCGATTTTCGGGGTAACTGACAGGCAAAACAAAAAAACGAGTGTTTGAAATGGGAAAAATGGTGGTGAAACCCACGGAATTGCAAAATTCGATGTAACGAGCATAGGAATTCTCAATCGTCAGCCAAATCCGGGGGAACACGGTGTTTCGAGGCGGATTCAATTCACGAATTGGGCGGAAACATCGTAGACTTGGGGGGAGGCACGCCGGAGACAGCGGACGGTCGATGATGGTATGGAGTTTCGGGTTTTCTTTCAAAACGCTCCGCGGCGTGTCCTGTCTTTTATGGACGATGGTTTTGTGATTGGTTTTGCCGCACATGAAAAGTTTTTGGCCTGAACTGGGATGTGGCAAATTGGTCCATGGCAAACAGGGTGTAACGAGCAAAAGGTTGTGCGGCTGGGCTATGTCAACGCCGCTGAAGAACCGGGCCTCAAAGTTCCCGGGAAAGATTCTCGGGGAATTGTCACTGGAGAATGGGAATGAGTGAGCAAAGTGCTGCGGTCGCTGAGTGTCAGGGGCCTCCTGAATCGAAACGCGAAAGTGCGAAATCGCCGGTGGAACAAATGCCTCAGCCGTTTCCGGGAACAACCGATCGCATCGTAGAGACGCGGGCGTGGTCGAACGCGGATGTGGGTGACGACTTTGACTACGTACCGGTTTCTCCGTGGGCGCCGACTGCGCTGTGCCTGGGCCTGTTATCATTGACAGGTTTTATGGGCCTGTTTGGATTATATATCGCTGGCTTTGGAGTATTCGTTGGCATTGCAGCCCTGTCCCGCATTCGGGCTTCTGAGGGGACTGTGAAGGGTGGGATGTTTGCGGCAATGGGGCTGGTATTGTCGGCGTGCAGCCTGGTGCTGGGATCTGTGAAAATGGCCCATGCCTACTCAACGGAAGTTCCTGAAGGGTATCAGCGTGTAAACTTTCCGAGGGAGATTGCGGACAGGCAGTTTGTCTATATTGGTGGCCGCCGAAAAATTCCGCCGGAGGTAGCGCCACTGCTGGAAAAAAAGGTGTACCTGAAAGGTTTTATGTGGGCGACACAGTCCACTGACGGTCTGCCTCGTTTTATTCTGCTGAAAGACAACGGCGAATGCTGCTTTGGTGGTAAGCCGAAATCGCATGACTTTGTCACAGTGACTTTGAAGTCGTATCCGGATGGTCAGCGTCCGCCGCTGGCAGCGCGGGCGTCTGGCATGTCGGATATGGTTCTGGATGCGGAACAGATGAAAACGTGGGATGCCGAGTTTCCCAATCAGTTGACGACCAAAGCATTTATTGGCATGGTTGCGGTTGCGGGCGTGTTGCACGCTGACCCGAAAGCTGGAGAAAACGGAAGCCGGGATGACTATGATTTTGCACCTGTCTACACGATGGACGCGGAACTTGTAGAAGAAGCGTGGACGCGATTTTAAGCGGATCTATAGAAGACGGCGGATTCTCCGATGTTGGCCGGCGATGTTGGCGCGGGACTTCTCGACAGACACTCAGGCGGCAGTCGACGCCCGGATGGTGGTTTCCACGAACATCGGAAAACGGTATTCTGTGTTGTTGCGAGGGCTTCGTGGTTTCCGGCGAAGTCGGGCAAATCCGGCGACCTGTTCCGCTTCTGTGAAAAGGAATTGTCCTGTGACGAAAATGTTGCTGATTCTGATCAGTCTTCCGTTGCTGTTTGTGGCGGTGGGTTGCACGCAGAACGATTCCCGGGACTTCGTTGATTTCAAAAAAACGCAGCCGGCGGAGTCGGTGCAAAAAACTGCACCACAGGTTTCCCCAGGAGAGGCACCAGCGAAGCCACCGGCTGACGGCAGTGTGGAGGCTGGTCAACCGGCAGAGTCCGGGGCCGCTGAGGCTCAGCCAGTAGTGACGGCGCCCGGTGCAGAGCCTGGCACGGCAACTTCCGCCGCGGCACCGGAATCATCGGGCCAAAATTCGAACACGGAATCCAGTGCTGCAAACGTAGCCGCCGAGTCACCGGTGAAGACCGCGGAACCCGCCGCAGCGGCAGCAGAAATCGGTGATCCCCGAACTGTGACATCCACGCAGTCTGGCCTGAGTGGGCCTGCGGATCGTCCGGCCGTCGACAACGCGGTGACTGCGGAGCCGCGAGCGATTCAGTTGCTGATTCCTCAAAAGCGATTTCGCCGAGAGCGTCCAGGCACGTCGCTGCGCGTCAGTTACGACGACATTGATTTGTTGAAAGTGCTGAACATGGAGCCGGTTCCGCCGAATGCGCCCGAGCATTTCCCGCAGTGGCTGAAGGAACTGGACGGAAAGACTGTCCGCATTCGCGGATTCATGTATCCGACCTTTGTGGCCACGGGGCTGACAGGATTCACGCTCGCGCGCGACAATGGCATCTGTTGTTTTGTGCGACAACCGAAGATTTACGATATCATTGCCGTTGTGATGGCAGATGGCGAGACGACGGACTATATCGCCAACAGGCCGTTTGATGTGGAAGGGATTTTCCGGATTGATCCTCAGGCAGATGACAAAGATCTGTCTCGTCTGTACCGTATCGAGCAGGCTCGAGTACTGAACTGAGCTGTGACTGAACTTCGCTGTGAATGTTGATCAGCCGCTTTTGGGCGGCACTGAAAAATGCACCGGAAAATGCACCGGAAAATGGACTGGACGACGTGACCTGCGCGGGGCAGTACGGCACAATGCCGTCGGTTTGCCCACGGAAACGTGCACCCAATCGAGAAAGTATTTTGAAATGCGCTGGATACTGACACTGACGGCTCTGCTTTTGATGAACGCTGTTTCCATGGCAGCGGTGTGTCCGTTTTGCGACGCCCCGACGCTGGTCATGGCTGAGCAGATTCAGATGTGTGATCACCTGTTGCTGGGCAAATTTGTAGGTGGCACGAAAGCGACTGAAGTAACGGCTGGTGTTTCCAGGTTCGAAGTGCTGGACATTGGATTTTCGAAGGGCAGCAAGTTTCAGAAGGGTCAGATTCTGGAAATGCCGCAGTACATTTCCGGGGCTGAAACATCATTGTATACGCTGATGGGTCCGGAGGAGCGGCTGGAAGACTGGCATGCACCTTCTGAGATTACAGAGGTGGCGTGGCAATACCTTTCCAAAGTGCCGCTGCCGGTCACGGATCCGGCGGAACAGGCAAAGCGACTGGAATACTTTTTGCCGTACTTCGAACATGCGGACATGATGATTTCCAACGATGCTTTTGCGGAATTTGCCGCAGCCCCTTACAGCGTGATCAAGCCGCTGCGCGACAAGCTGCCTCGTGAAAAAGTGCTGGCCTGGCTGAACGATCCAAAAATTTCTGTCACGCGTATTGGTTTTTATGGTCTGCTGGCGGGGCTTTGTGGAAAACCGGAAGACGCTGTTATTCTGGAAAAGAAAATCCTGACACTGGATGCCGATTTTCGGCTTGGTATTGAAGGTGTGATGGCCGGTTACATGTTGCTGCGTGGCGAGGACGGCCTGAAGACTCTGGAAGACGCCAAGATGCGGACGAAGGTCGCTTTGAACGCAGAGGGCAAAGAGGTGACTCTGCCGTTCAGTGAGACCTATGCGGTGATGCAGGCGCTGCGATTTATGTGGACTTATGAACCGGATCATATTTCCCGGGACCGTCTGAAGCAGTCGATGCGGATTCTGCTGGATCGGCAGGAGCTTGCGGATCTGGTCATCACAGATCTTGCGCGCTGGAAGGACTGGAGTGTTCAGGATCAGCTGATGTCCATGTACTCGGACGAGAAATACGCGATTCCGGCGATCCGCCGTGCGATTGTTCGTTATCTGTACTACTGCAGCCAGGAAAAGGGCGAGGCGGGAGCGGATGGAGTTGTTGTGCGTCCGGATTCTGCGGTGAAAGCGGAAGCAAATCTGAAGGAGTTGGAACTGAAGGATCCGAAGACGGTCAGCGACGCGAAGCGATTCCTGGTTCGCTGATGGGAGCCTGAAGATTTTTTTCAGGCCTCGTTTCTGTCTCCCTGGTGAAAAATCCGCAGGCAGCTCCCTAAGCTGCTCGGGGCTCTTCGTTTTCGTGTTGGTGACAGAACTGAACTACAGGGGTTTGGTCTGATCAATCCAGAATGCCACAAGTCGCAACCGGTCATCTGACGCAGCGTGTCGGAACGGACCGTGACCCGGGGAAATCTCCGCTATGTCTCTTGATGATGGTACAGGTACGGATCGTGAGTTGACTGCGTTGCGCGAGCAGGC
The DNA here is from genome assembly GCA_903871805.1 of uncultured Planctomycetaceae bacterium. Taxonomy (GTDB): domain Bacteria; phylum Planctomycetota; class Planctomycetia; order Planctomycetales; family Planctomycetaceae; genus SXXK01. The sequence goes on from CAIQIE010000181.1 coordinate 13,922, forward strand.
CAGAGAATTGATTTCAACCTGTGAGTTCGCCAGTTCTTTCCGACTGCATGGCGAGCTTCGTCGGCGAGCCCGTAGCGAGCATCGAGCGGAAGCCTACGTCTTTGGCACATTTTATCAGATGGACCAGGCTCAGTATCTGCTGGATTTTCAGTTGATGCGGGAGCGTGCGATTGAGCTGATTGCCCTGCTGGAAAACGAAGAAAAGATCCGTCAGATTCAGGCGGATCTGCCGCGTGAGCAGTACGACTACCTTGTGTACTCGATGAGTTCCTGCGCGTATGAAAATCTGGCAGAAGCGACTGGATTGCTGGAAGGCTACAATTCTGAAGGCATGCATGCCTGTATTGCGGATGGCATTCAGATCTGTCGTCGCACCGGGAAGACCGGGTGCATCAGTTGTTTTCGGGAGTATGCCTGCGACGTTTATATGTCGGCTGACGATGCGGAAATCGCCGCGCATCAGTGCCGGATGGTGCAGGATCAGGACCGAGCCTGGTCAGACCGAGGGGATCGCCGCTGGCTGGCGACGATCAAGCTGGCATGGCTGGATGCATTGCATGGTCGATTTGGGGAAGCCGTTGATGGCAGTACTCAGGCGACAGGTCTGTCAGCAGCAGAGTCCGTCTCGATGCCAATCGAGTCGCAGTTACGGGTGGGGCTGATCCGTGATGCCATTCTGATGGCTGCCGGACGTCCGCCGGAATTTGCGGAAACGGCAGTCTTCAGTAGTTTCCCTGAGCGGGGACAGTGTCCGCTCTTTGATCATTGGCTGGATTTGAATCAGGCGCTCCTGGCGACTCGCTGTGCAGACTGGGATCAGGCCTTTCAGTTATTGACGAACTGGGATCAGCGACTGCAGAAAACCAGTGGGACTCATCTTTGGTTTGAGACGCGGCTGCGTCTGATTGCTGCGAAACTGTTATCGGGGGATCGACAGTCGGCAGAGAAACTATCGAATCAGCTGGAACAGCGGGCCAGGACGGCACATGACTATCTGACGCTGCGTCGGCTTCAGGTTCTGCTGGATGCCGATTCACCATCGCCGATTGCACTGCTGGTGCCAACCAACAGAACAACGGCAGAAAGTCAGTGGGGGCAGGGTCCGCACTGGTCGCAAATCGAACAGCCAGCCGCACAAAAATCCGTAGAGACACCCGCAGAGACCGGCCCTGAAACGGCTCTCGAAGATCCGGATTCACGGGCTGTGGTGGCAGACGTCAACCCGGTGTTTGACCAGCCTGTGCCAGAGAATACACCACTGGCGGGCGTGATTGAGACATTGCGCAAAAGAGCAAAAGCCTTTTCGGAAGAACCGTCGCGGGAAGAGTTTCTCAGTATTCGCGAGGAGTTGCTGGCATTTGAGCCGTCAGTGGTTTCGCACCGGGAAGATGCCTGCAGTCTGATTCATCTGATGACGTTTTTTGTGGGAACAGCGGATGATGGAGAATTTGTCTGGAAGTGGGCAAATTCGCTGGTCGCCGGATACCGGGATAACGCAATGGCGTTGTCTGTGCTGGGTACGCTGGGTGATGCTTTGCGCAACAGTGGCAATGAAGTGATGCAGGAGCGTGTGACGGTGGAACGCACTGAGCAGTTGCATCGCAAGGCCATGGAACTGGACTCGACGCGTGCCGGTGTCTTTCTGCGGGCCGGCTTGCACTATGTAAGTCTCGACAACCATGGGGAAGCGGAGCGTTGCTTTGCCCGGGCATTTCGACTGGAACGAGCTGATGGTTCGATTGCCCGGCATTTATCGGAGTTGTACCGGGGAACGGATCGCCCGAAAGATGCTCTGCACGTCCTGGACCTGAGTCTGCGGGAAGGCTGCACGGATCCGCAGGTGGCCTTTGACGCCGGGATGCTGGCGTTTCGACTGGGGCAATATGATTCCTGCACAACCTATCTTGAGCGATACGAGCAGCAGTCCGGCCCTGAAGAATGGCTCAACTATTATCGCAGCATCTGCTCTTACGAGCAGGCGAACTATGACAAGGCGCTGGAGTTTGCTGAACGAGAGCAGCAGGTCACTGGAAAAAATGGATGGCATCTGGAGGTTGTTCGGGTCATATCAAAAGCCCGCAAGGGAGATTTAAGCGGCGCTCAGGAGCATCTGGCGGACGTCCTGAAAACTCCGTTCTACGAAGTGGACTACCTGTCGGTCACAGGGCTAACGGAACTGATTCAGCGTCTGGCTGTGGTGGCAGAAGATGTGCTGGGGGATGAGCAGACTGTAGAGCGACTGGAGCGAAGAATGCTGCGATCCGGTCTGATGCCGGATTCATGGTTTCAGTTTCAGCGGGAAAACCAGGGAATGGAAGCACGGGAGAACATTCAGCTGTATCGCTGCCTGTTGTATCAGCCGCTGGATGAATCCTGGTTTGAGGATCCGGATCGATTGTGCGAGCAGGAGGCCTGGAAATCTTACCTGACCGAATGGGGTGTCCTGGCCGGTACTGAAGAAGAAGCGGCGGAGATCGCGTTGCGTTATCAGGGAATGTGCGCGGATCTGCCAGCAGAAATTCGGGAAGTGATGGTTGCTGACGGGTCCTACACGGAGATTCCTGGCCCGGTGTGGCAGTCAGGCCGTTTTTCCGGCGAAGACCTGCCCGGCTCCAGCGACTTTCTGTCTGACGATCTGGATCTGAGCGATGAGGATTCTGACGACGATTCAGGGGAGTTATGGTAGTGTCGTCTGCGGTTGCCGCTGCCTGAGAACAGGACATGGATTGCCGCAAATGCGGGGCACTCGCAACCGCACGTCTTCATTGGCAGATCTCTCGAGGGATTGTCAGATCTCTCGAGGGCGTGGATGCGTTGTCCGGGAACTTACAGGTCACTTTCGGAGGCCGCTGTGAACTCCTTCAATCGGGCGACGGCAATGGCTGCCACAAGAAATATCAGAGTCAGCAGCAGCAGCCAGAACGTGTGCGCCATCGGTGAACCCTGGCCGATTGCGTATTCCATGGCAGGCGAGTTCTTTACGTCGTCGCTGAGGGGCACCCATTGAACCAGCAGTGACCTCAGCCGATATTGAACGGTGATTCGGTTAATCAGTGCCGGAAAGGCTCCGAGTACAACTTCCACCACGGCGGTGTACATGACGCAGAAGACCATTGCACGACGGGGAAAGAGCGCGCCGAGGAAGAGAAAGACGGCCGCATACCCCAGCGCTGACAGCAGGCTGAGGCGAGCCATGGCGTCCCAGATCTGCATTTTACTTTCGGCGTTGCAGAGCAGGACGGCCAGCGAAAGTCCGGCGAGAGCGGCAGTGAACCCCCATGTGACAGCCACTGCATATTTTCCCAGCAGCAGATAGAAGATACCGTGCGGCCGTGTCGCCAGGTAGACCCAGCTGCGTTGTTCCAGCTCGGAGGCGATGGCAGGTCCTGCCGTCAGCAGAACACTCATGGCAGTGCACACGCAGGGCACCGTAATGTAATAGATCATCGACCAGATGGAGTCACGCTGATCCAGGGGGATCGGTGATTCCGTGCTCTGAATCCAGATCAGCAGAGCGGTGATCAGGCACGGGAATCCGGCCATGATCAGCCACCAGATCATGCGTCCGAATGTCAGCGACCGCTTCCACTCATAAATAAAAACAGCTCGCAGTGCGCTCACAGCTCACCTCGATGAATCTTCATGAGTGAATTGAACAGGGATTGCAGTGAATCATCAGCCGTGCGCAATTCGAAGACCACCTGATCGCCCACTCGAATCCATCGCACCAGTTCGGCGGACAGTTCCGAGGCATTGTGGGTGCTGATCTGAACGCAATCTCCGACGGTGCCTGCAGTGATTTTTACGGAATCTGCAAGTCCGGCTTTGATGGCCATTGCGGCGAGACTGCGGCCATCGCTGCATCGAATCTGAATTTCCATGGGAACTCTGAACAGCAATTCATGGACTTCCGTGGCTGTACCAGATGCCAGTAATCGGCCTCCTGAAATCAGCAGAAACGACTGTGTCAGTGCCTCCACCTCATGCAGAACATGACTGGCAATAATGATGCTGCGTCCTTTGCGAATCCATTCACGCAGCAATTCTGTCATGTGGGCCCGTCCGATCGGATCCAGACCGCTGAGTGGTTCATCAAGGATCAGCAGTTCGGGTGAATGAGCGATTGCCTGGGCCAGTTTTGTTCGCTGTCGCATCCCTCGGGAATATCCAGCGATTGGCCGGCGCATGCCTTCCTGCATACCGACCTCAATCAGAGTGTCTTCCGCCAGCTGCCGCGCCGGCTTTCTGGCCAGACCCTGCATTTCCAGCAGATACGTAACCCAGTCCAGCCCTGTGACGTTGGCATACATGCCTTCGAAACCCGGACAGAATCCGATTTGTCGCATCAGGTCTGCGTTGTTTCGGGGAGATTGTCCCAGCACTGTAACGGTACCGCGAGTGGGCTTCAGCTGGCCGATAAGCAGGTTCAGCATGGTGCTTTTTCCGGCTCCGTTGGGCCCCAGCAGGCCGTACGCTCCCGGTGGCAGTTCCAGCGTGATGTCGTTCACGCCCAGAACGCGTCCGTACAGCTTTGTGACATTCTGAAAATGGATCATGGACCCCATACCGGTCGCTTTCAGATCTGCATGGGTGCTGAGACGCGACGGTACAGCACCGCAAGTGACAAGGTGGTGATCAGACCCAGCAGAATCAGACGCGTTTCGATGCCCTGCACTTCAAAATTCTTATCCAGGATCCATGCCGCCACGTCACTGAATACATGAAACAGGGAAACACACTGGAGAACGGAATGTGTCTCTGAAGACATCATCGGGATCAGCGCCCCATAGGTCAGAGAGCCCAGAATCCAGATGGCAAACCAGCCGAATGAAGCATACCGGGATTCCGTGGTCAGCGACGAAAGCATCAGTGATAACGAGGTGCAGGGGACGACAATCACCAGCGATACCAGCAGAATTCTCAGCGGCAAATCCCATGTGGAACTCAGGACGCTGAGATCAGGTGACAGGGTGACTCCCATGATGAACAGCAGCAATGCCGGTACCAGCGTGATCATCAGCAAAAAAAACATCACAGAGGCTGCTTTTCCCAGAATGTACTGTCCTCGGGTCAGCGGACGGGAAAAGTACAGGAGAAAGGCGCGCGAACGGAAGTCCTGAGAAATCAACGGGGGAACAATGACTCCGATCATGGGAATCAGAATAAATGGCTGAGAGCGGCGAAACAATGTCAGCAACAGAGCTGACCAGAACAAGTGCCGCTCAGAACCCGGCGATTCTGTTCGTCTCTGCACAAGCTCTGTGACACTTGAAAAGCCATTCTTTCCACTGCCGGTGGGATCCAGCAGCAACTGCGACAAGCCCATCACGGCGCGTCCGGTGAATTCATCCCTGCCGTCAGCCTGTTCGTACATAAAGATCATGAAGCCCATCATCGCTGCTGGCACCCATGCGAAGAACATCATGCGTCGCAGCCACATGCTTAACCATGCACGGCGAATGCCTATTTCGGCAACGACCATCCACCGTGTCAGCAGCGACCCGCGTTTCCCGTTCCACTCGCGATATCCCGGGTCATGTATTGGCACGATGCACCTCTTTTACGGCGTCCAGAAATATCTGTTCGAGCGAGTTCTTTGAGGGAGTCATACTGCGAATCACGCAATTGGACTTTGCCGCACAGTCCCAGAGGACACTGCTGAGGTCCTCGGCATGTCCCTCGATACGCAGCTGCTGTGGCTGGGTCATGTCCACGGAAATTCCCGCCAGGTTCAGTTCGCAGCAGAGTGCGTCTGCGTTTCCATGCACACGAACGTGCAATGACGGATTTGCCATGCGTGTCAGAGACTCGAGACGATCACTGACACGTACTGTGCCGCCGGCCAGAATCACGACATAATCACAGACCGCCTGGACATCAGGCAGAATGTGAGTACAGAGTATGACGGATTTTTTGAAGTCACGCGAAAGAATTCGAATGCGATTCAGCATCGCCTCTCGCTCTTCAGGATCCAGTCCCGTCGTCGGCTCATCCAGAATCAGCAGTTTCGGATCGTGCACGATCGCCATGGCAAACCGCAGTTTTTGTCGCATGCCCGTGGAATACGTTTCCACCGGACGGTAGCGCTCCTGACCGGCCCCGCAGAAATCCAGAATCTCGTGCCCACGCCGAATTGCTTCGGTCGATTCCAGACCAGACAATCGGGCTGCAACCTGCATCGTTTCAATACCGGTCAGGCCATGAATGTAACAGTCGTCTTCCGGCATGTAACCAATCTGGTTGCGAATCTGACTGGCAAACCTTCCAAGTGGAATTCCCAGGACATGTCCCGATCCACTGGTGATACGAACAAGGCCCAGCAGGATTTTGATGAGTGTACTTTTTCCGGCACCATTGGGCCCCAGCAGACCGGTGACGCCTGGCTTGACCTGAAGATGCACGTCCGTGAGAGCACGGAATCGTCCGTAATCCTTGGTCAGCCCCTGAAGCTCAATCAACGCAGACATCAAGGCCGTTCATGACAGAAAAAGATGACAAAAGAAGATGACAGAGTTGGCGGGACGCCTGTCGTACGAAAGCAGTTCTCGTCACAGAACAGCACCCGACAATGAGCATAACCACTCTGATTTTTTCGTCCACCATGCATGGAACTGAAACATATGATTACGATTTTGCAATGACCGCCTCAGGCATGCATTGAAACCCGCTGCGATTGTCCGTTTTTCGGTTCTGCCCAGCCCTCGATCTGCATGCTGGACGCTTTCCATGAACGGAGATTATCGTGGAGTCGGCTGCGGGAAGCAAGGTCGCGCGAGGAAAAGCTGACGATCCATCAATGTAGGCCGTTGGATGACAACCGGCATATGAGCGATTGGGCCCGGCGGCGTGTGAACAGCACCCCTCGCGGTGACAAAGGACAGCCTGCACGTTCCGGGGGTCGTCCCGCCGGGGCCGGAAGACAAATACGGCCCAGCTGACTTTCAGATCTGGCAGAGTCCTGCGATAACACTGCTCCTGCAGAATCATTTGCCAGAAGCCTATTTACGTACAGGAAGTTGTAATGAGAACAAAAACCGTGTTTGCCATGACGGTTGGACTGTTTCTGACACAATGGCTTTTGATGTCAGCTGTCGAAGCTGATAACTGGGGACATTGGCGAGGGCCAAGTGGGAATGGAAATGCCGAGAATGCTCATCCTCCTGTGGAATGGAGCAGCACAACCAACGTCAAATGGAAGATCGAAACGCCGGGACGCGGGTCAAGTTCGCCTGTGATTTGGGAAAACCAGGTGTTTGTAACAACGGCTATTCCAACCGGGAGGGGCGATTCGCAACTGCCGGAGCTCGACTTTCAGGTGCTAAGCTATGACCGCGGCACCGGCAAGCTGCTGTGGCAACAGTCTGCAGTGATCGCAACGCCTCACCAGGGCACCCATTCGACCAACGGGTTTGCATCGGCGTCTCCCTGTACCGACGGGCAGCACATCTATGCGTCATTCGGTTCACGCGGGGTGTACTGTTATACTCTGGCCGGCGCTCTGGTCTGGAAACGAAGTGATTTTGGTCAGATGGACACTCGCAACAGCTTCGGCGAAGGCAGTTCACCGACGCTCGAAGGCGACAAACTCCTGGTGCCATGGGACCACGAAGGCCCTTCAGCTCTGTATGCCCTGGATAAGCTCACCGGGAAGACCATCTGGAAAACAGATCGCGACGAACCAACCTGCTGGGCAACGCCACTGGTTGTAAACTCCGACAGTGGAAAGCAGGTTGTGATGAACGGCCAGACATGTGCCCGCGCCTATGATCTGACAACCGGTAAGGAACTTTGGCGCTGTGCTGGTCAGACAGAACGCCCTTGTGCGTCGCCAGTGGCTGCGGACGGGCTGGTCTTTGTGGGCAGCGGCCATCGTGGCTCATTTCTGGGAGCCTTTCGACTGACAGGAACCGGGGATATTCGCGGAACCGACAAGGTCGTATGGACCATCGATCGTGACACGCCGGATATTGGCTCTCCACTGTTGTCATCGGGCCGCATTTACTTTCACAAAGGTAAGACCGGTCAGTTGTCCTGTGTAGATGCGGCGACGGGCAAGCCGTATTATATGGCCAGTCGAATTCCCCGTCTGGACAGCATTTACGCATCTCCAATTGCAGCCGGCGGATATGTATTCCTGACTGCTCGCAACGGCACGACTGTGGTCATCAAAGATGCCAATGATCTGGAAATCGTGGCCACCAACAGCGTGGACGAGACCGTCGATGCGACACCGGCTCCTGTCGACAATCAGTTGTTCATCCGCGGCGAGCAACACCTGTTCTGCATCGAAGCGTCGACAAAGAAGTGACGCTGTCACAGAGTTCGCCAGGACGGTGGTGCGTCCTGGCGGCACGGTGTCTGCGTTAAGGTTCTGCGTTACGGCTGCACACTCTCGCCATAGTGCTCTGCCTATGGAACGCCCCATCGGTTGACCACCCCTGTTCGTCGTCGCCTGGGCTTTGGCCAGCGAGATCAGGGGCTGCCGCTCAATGGCCGTCACTTTCCATCAAAGGCACAAGCACACTCCGTGTGCCGTCCACGCCTTCGTTCCCTTCTCAGGGCGACGCCATTTGGGAAATGCCTGCGACTTTTCAAAGCGACGACCACAGCCCATGAAACCCTGCAATTCAGCGCCAAAAGCAGCGGCATGATATAACCCTGTGGCACAAGCTGATGGATGGCTTTGTGCCCAAAGTCTCCAATGCCCTGCTAAGTCGACGCACCCCGAATCAGGGGTGTCACAAAATAGCCGGTGATCAGCGGAGCGCTACCACAGGAACTGGTCCTTTACAATTCTCTGAAACTCGAATCCGGAAGGATGAGCCCGTCGGCTCCAGTCCGTCCCCTGGTGAATTTGCCGACCACCGATCTTGTGTGTCAGATTGGGATCAGCAGGCGTGCGCGGGGTTCTGTCGGCCTCAAGCTGTTCCAGACAAGCCTGCGCTGCAGTAAGCGAATCCTGCTGTGTCTCCTGACAACGAAAGCTGCTGCTGCGTGCCGAGACTCCCACGTGCATCCCATCCTGCGCGATCGTCTCCAGCTGCCTGAGTCGCCACAGGTAGAGCAGCTTCTCACGCCGAGTCATCGGCTCAGCATTCAGGCCAATCGAGTTGATGAGGAAAGCCAGCCACTCACCATCATCAAACTGCTTCCGCTTTTCGATGTACTCGTTGAGGTCGATGACCGAAATCTGGAAAGGCGTGAATTCCGTGACCTTGAATGGGCGAATCTTTTTTCCGTGGACTTCGGTTTCGTCATAGGTCAGCGTGATCGTCCCCCAAATGCCGTCCGAAAGCAGCATTGGGTACTGCCGCACGAGACTTTTTGTCACATTCACAAAACTCTCGTTGATCGCCCCGATAGTTCCCCAATACTTGTCCTTAGTTTCCTGAAGCCGTACTTCCAGATTGGCGATGATGTTATGGTTTCGGGTTTCCCGAATCTGGTGACGAATCTTCTCTGCCTCGGCACCGTGAACGAAGTTCTCCCGAAGGTGTTTGATGACCTGTTGCAAGTCATCCTGGAAGTTCTCCTCGGTGCAGTAGTTGTCGATCAGGTATTTGACAACGAAACGAGGGAACTCATCGACTGCCGTGTTTACGGTGAGTCGCTTGTTGACAACTTTGCCTCGAAAAACGTCTTTGCAGCGTGTGTTCATGATGCACCCATTTTACCGAAGCCCTGCGGGGACCATGCCCATAATGCTGTCGAGCTTGCTGTCCAGGCGGCGGCGAATGCGGGTTGTGTCCAACTGAATCTCGACCGTGCCGTGAAAGGTCGCCCGCAGTGTTCGATTTTGCCATCGGTAGCTGGCGATGGCCGTAACTTGCCTGACTACTTTACCTGCCGCCTGTTCGTCCGGCGTAGGATTATCCACCTTTGGCGTCCAGACACCGATGATCGCGCCGCCCGCCATTCAATATGAGCTGGCCGATCGAGTTCAGGCGACGAATGCTGGTGGCCTGGGTGTCATTTAGCAGATGGTCAAACAATTGGGTCTCTGCCCCCGCACTCATTGCGGAGATGCTGCCAGATGGCAACACGCCAGCAAAGGTGACATCATCCACACAGCACCTGCGATTGTCGGAATGCAACACACAACCTGCCAAATGCTGTGTCCCCATTGAACGCTTCTTCCGTGGTCAAAAACACTCCCCTCGCATCGTTGCCTGCTGTTCCCTCGTGCTGTTTTTTCGTGCTCGTGCTCAGTCCGCCCTGGCGGACGGTACTCGTGCTCGTAATCGAAAAAGA
>CAIQIE010000182.1 GCA_903871805.1 uncultured Planctomycetaceae bacterium
ACAGGAGCATCGAGGGTTGACGAGTAGAGGGTGGCTTTGCCGTGCCATGGTGTGCCCGGCTGACATCGCTGCCGGGTCTTCAGGGTTTCGATCATCTGTTGCTGCCATGTGTAGCGAACCAGAGGATCGTTGGTCCCGGCAATATGCAGAACGGGTTTTGGCGAGAGGCTATCGCGCAGTCGGAGTGCCGCTGTACCGGAAGGGGCCATTGCGGCAAACACCTCGCCGCGTTTCGCCCACAACAAATACGTGAACCCACCGCCATTGGAATGCCCAGTGGAGTAGATGCGATCTTCGTCGACCTTCAGTTCTTTTCTGAGTGACTTCAGCACAGCGTCAAAGAATTTCAGGTCACGATCGTTCTGGTCGCCGGGCGTTTTCTGCCAGCCCGATCTGCGACCTTGCGGATCAGTCAGCTGTCCCGGAGTTTTCAGGCCCTGCATGTAGACGACAATCGCCTCCGGCCATACTTCGTGGATCCGAAATGTTCCTGCAGCGTTTGCCATGCTTCCACCGTGGCCATGAAACCCAAATACGAGGGGCGAGGGCCGTGATTTGGACGACTCCGGGACGTATACGATGGCTTCGCGCCGCACACCATCCACGGTCCACTGACGAATCTGGCTGCCATCTGCCGCTGTATCACTGCCCAGCGACGCCAGAAGCATCGCGCCAACAGTAACCAGCCAGCACACATACCGCAAACTCAGCATCGGAGATTCTCCTGTCATCTGCACCTCGCAGAACACGACAGGGGCCAACTTCTGTGACTGGAGTATTTCCGTCAGCCCGGAGTCTGATCCTTAACGGATCAACGTCTGCGAATTCTGTCGAGCACTTTAAGGAATTCATCAACTGTCAATTGCTGATCCTGATCACCGTCGGACTCGTTAAACGTCGTTTCCAGATGTTCTTCCCGGCCTTTCAGTCGGGGGAATCGCTCAGCGACTTTCTGAAACTCTTCGCGGGCGAGTTTCCCACTGCGATCGGAGTCCAGCAGAGAGAAAAACAGTTCACCCTGTCCTGGCCCACCGCCGACACGCTGTCCGGGTGAAGCTGCCCCCGGAGCTGAATAGGTCTCTACGTATCCAATCATCATTTCTTCAAAAGTCTGTTCTCCCCAGGTCACAACCTGATTCGGGTCAGGATTTGCGGGGTTTGCTGAACTATTGTCATACACGGCAGTGACCGTCACTGTGCTTCCCTTCGGCAGGACTCGGGGTTCAGCGTAGTCGTATCGCAGCTGCCAGTTGAAATCGTAGCGGGGGATATCAAGGAGCGTTTCTTTTGTTCCGTCCGGAAGATTCAGATCGAAACGGAATGCCTTGCCTCGCACATGCATGTGGGCCATATACGCCATCACGGGGATATCGGACTGAACCGGACGTGTCAGAGTTTCTGTATGATTTCCATCCTGTGCGGGAATTTTGATATTCACCTTGGCGAGGGGAATTGTGCTGACAACGTATTTTGGTTCTTTGTCCGCAAAGTACAGACCCAGTTTTACCTGATCTTCTGTGGCCGTTCCGTTGGGTGTGTAGTGGATTTGAAATCGGATGGTTGCGCCAGCGGGAAGTCGTCGAGCGAACCCTTCGGGATACATCTGGCCGGAATTGCCGGGAACATAGGCCGCCCAGTAGCCACCGATTCCCTCTTCGCCACGTTTGGAATCCGCACCACGCTCCTGCACCGTCACCAGCACATGGTGGACAACGCTTCGATCGGTCGGCATGATCTCATAGCCACGCACCCATTTGTCTTCAGTTCCGTTCCATTCTACTCGAACATACTGATAGGCCATCGCGCCTGTGGCGCGAACACTGATGGGCTTCGGGATCTGCACCATGGCATCCGGCTCCCCGGACGCCCATGCTGACGTGTGTGTAACAGGCAGCGGCGCGTCTTTCGGATCACCTTCCGGCCGATCGCTCGCCAGCCACGTGAGCAGGTCCTGTCGGTCGGCGTCGGACAATGAGCGATCATTGCCCCAGGTGGAATGTGCGGCACCGTTTTTCGCAGCGAACCAGGGAGGCATGCTGCCGTTATCCACCACCTGACGAATCATTGCCGCATGAGCCACGACCTCGTCACGACTGAACAGCGGAAACGGACCGACACCTTCAGATCGATGACATTCCGCGCAGTTCTGCTGCACAATGCGGGAAATGCGATTGTGCCACGTGATATTTTTCGAACCGGCGATTGGCTGCGATGGTTCCAGGGCACAACCAGGCGCCGTCGTTGCGACGATCTCCGGGCGGTTCCCGGCAAGGACACTGTCAAGAGCATCACGAAGCAGTGTGCGCCGGGGCTGTTCCAACGCATATCCGATGCCGTACTGATCATCCACAGCTCCATGATAGACAACCGTTCTCGCGGCATCGAGAACCAGCACATCCGTGGTTGTTAGTGCCTGCAGATGCTGTACAAAGGATTCGTCATGGTCCGCCACATACACCGCATTCGGGGCCAGGGTTTCGGCGGCCTTTGCCATATCAGCGGCCGCATCTGAAGCGATGCAGTTGATCAGAATAAAACGAACGGGCTTGCCGTCATACAGGCGAGTCAGCTCCGCCAGAGTTGGCAGATACTTACGGCTGAGCGGACAGCTGGTGCTGGTCATCGCAATCACCGTGAACCTTGCATCACCAGCGTTGGACAGACTGTGCGCCGTCCCTTTCAGATCTTTGAAAGACAGGTCTTCAACATACCGTCCGACGCCATGATCTGACGGCCTTAGAATGCGAGCTGTCTTTGTGGGATCCGGGGTGACTGGCGGCACTGCGACCATTTTCCGGATGCGATTTGCGACAACCTGTCGAACGGCTTCTCTGGAAATTTTTCCTGAGCTCAGTGCTTCGCGGACTTCGTCGCTTGTGAGGAAACTATTTTGATCAGCATCGGCCGCCGTGAAGATCTCATCATAGTCGACTTCAGCCTTCGACAACTTTCCATCTTTGTCGGTATCAAACTCAGAAAAACCATCTGCCATCAGTTTTTGCTCCTGGGCATTTACTGAGGGCAAGCAGAGTATCGCAGTGACAACCCCGAAAAGAACAAAACCGGACCTGAAAGCAAGTTGCAGACTCAAAGACATGGTGACTCCAGAACACAGGAACACGAGCAAAAGAAGAACCGTTAAAGGAAAGAACCAGAGTCGGCAACTTTAGAGCGACCTTCAGGGGCGGCAAAAAAGATACTGACCAAAATTAGCCCCTGCAGGTGAGCCACTGCTTCCGACTTTTCCTGAAGCGAAAGCACAACCAGCAATGCAGGCGGACGAGACTTGGAGAGCGAACTGACCTCGACGCGTTGGAGGAATCTGGCGATGCGAAGTGGAAGTGCCGGACATTTTTATTGGCCTGCCTGTGCGGGCCGCAACTAATCGAAGTGAATCCACAGTCTGCAACAGACGCCAGAAAAGGCCTGAGGCTGACCAAATTTGAAGTTTGACCTGGTTTGCACAGCGATACTTCGCATTGTAGATCAATTTGTGATTCAAAAAATGGTGGAAATCTCACCAGTCTAAAAACTTTTCGACGGATTCCCTCCGTGACTACTTAAAAAAGTCTTCATACAGACCCACCAAATCTTTGTGAAATCGCATTTTCCCAGCATTTTCCATCAGTCGCTCCCCGTGAATCTGTGATTTTCAGGAGATGAACGGCAGGTTCCCGCACACGAACACGGTCGCATGGAGGGTCTCTTCACCCGTCCTAAATCAACTTTTTGAAAAAAAGAGTGCTTGAAAACTGTTGACAGGCTGCCCGGAGACTTGGCGAACGCCAGTTCGTTTGGCTATGCTCTTCCGCTGAAATTGCAGAAGTTTTCAGAAATCGCATCAGGAACGCGTTCCTGTGGTCTCGTAAAACGGGATGATGCGGGCCTTGCTGTAGTCAGCGATGATTACGGTAATCAGTATTCCAGTTGAAGGCTGACCAGAGTTTCTGCAATCAGTAACTCACGAGTGATCAACCCCCTGAGTTCGAAGTCAGACGAACGCTCTCGGGGATTCCAGAACGCTGATTCTTTTTCTATGAAACAGAAGCAGCTCTGACAGGACTAAAGAGATGACAACGGATCCAGTGCAACCAGAGTCTTCCATCTCCGAGACACCCGCTGATACTGCGGCTGTGCCGACACCTGTTTCAGAGGCAGCTGCGACACCGTCGCCTTCCCCTGTTCCTGAAGAAGGCATTGAGGTTCCAGAAGAAGTCCTGCAGGCGGTCGGCGATGCCGATTCCGCAGGTGCTCGAATTCGCGAGAAGATGGCCGCCGCTACGGATTCGATGCCGCAGCCGAAAGAAACCTCTGGTGTCGGCAAAGAGCGTCGCAGCGGAGCGATTGAGATTCCTGCTGCAGACGATTTGGATTCCTCTCTGGAGGATGAAATCTCCGCGGCCATGTCGGGCGACACGTCGGTCCCGGTAACAATCAGCAATGAAGAGCCTGCGGCAGAGGGTGTAGCGGCGGCGAAAGAGATTGCTGCGGGTTCCAAAGTCAAAGGCACGGTTCAGGCTATTCATGGTGGCGAAGTGTTCCTTGACGCCGGACTGCGGCAGAACGTGGTGCTGCAGCTGACTCAGTTCCCCGAAGGCAAGCAGCCAGCTGTGGGTGATCAGCTGGATGTAATTGTTGATGCCGAAGATGCGGATGGTCTCATCCGTGGAAGAATCCCGCGTGCTCGCCATCGTGCTGGTGGCAATTGGGAATCACTTGCTGTTGGTCAGGTTGTCGATTGCATTGTCACGGCAGTCAACAAGGGTGGTCTGCAGGTGACCGTCAGCAATCTGCGGGCCTTTATGCCGGCCAGTCAGGTTGAACTGGGATTTGCCGGCAACATGGAGCAGTATGTCGGTCAGAAAATGACCGTTCAAATCACAGAAGTGAACCCAAAGAAGCGCAATCTGGTCGTAAGCCGTCGTGCGCTGCTGCAGGCTGAGCGTTCCGAGGGTGAAGGTGAATTCTGGACGAAGGTTGAAGTTGGCCAGGACTACACGGGTACCGTTAAGACGCTGAAAGATTACGGCGCCTTTGTAAATATCGGACCTGTGGACGGATTCCTGCACATTGGCGAAATCAGCTGGTCGCGCATCAACCACCCGAAAGATGTCCTTGCAGAAGGACAGCAGGTTGATGTAAAGGTCCTGAAACTGGACCCTGAAAAGAAGCGCATCAGCCTGGGCATGAAACAGCTTGCTCAGAATCCGTGGGCTAGTGCTGCAGAGCGTTATGCTCAGGGCCGAACAGTCACCGGAACTGTCACTCGGATTGCCGAATTTGGTGCCTTTGTGGAACTGGAAGCCGGCCTGGAAGGAATGGTACACATCAGCGAACTGGCATGGCGACGTGTCGGCAGTGTTGGTGAAATCCTGAAGGTCGGTGAAAGCCGTGATTTTCAGGTTGTCGAAGTGGATTCGAAGCGCAAGCGAGTGTCACTATCGGTAAAAGCCCTGGAAAAACGCCCGGAAACTGCAAGGCCGGAAAAAGCTGAAGAAGCTCCATCTGTTCCGGAGGAACCCAGGAAGCCTCGGAATCAGAACCTTCGAGGCGGTACGGGAACAAAGGCCGGTGGACGTGGACTGTTTGGAAATCCATCTGACTTTTCCTGACGCCTCCACTGAACCTCCCCCCGCAATCAAACTTCAGTGACGCCCCCCGCATGATCTTTGGCCTTGTGCAAAGATCATGCGGCATTCGTTTGTGCCACCGAAAATCGGCCTGATCTGTTCTGCAGAGTTATTTCAGAACTATTTCTGAGGGAGGCCCTGCGCGTGTCCGAACCTGAACTCAGCGACTTTCAGATCACACAAACTCTGGATGGCACAAGCGATTGGCAGGTTTTGGCAGCGACGGACACATCCGGCGCACCAATTCGCCTGACCGTGTTTTCATCCGAGATTTCCCGCAGTACGGAATTCCGCAGGGCCCTGAAAATGGATCGTGCGATGCTGCTGATGCTGCAGCATCAGTCCATCATTCGATTTTTGGGGACGGGCGAGTCGGACGGGACGCTTTTTTTCTGGACGGCGACAACTGACTATTCATCGCTCAGTCAGCAACTGGCCGATGGCCGCAGGTTTTCTGCGGACGACATCATCGAAATTGGCTGGCAAATCTGTTCAGCACTTCAACAGGCACATAACCTGGGCCTGTCGCATGGTCGTCTGCATTTGGAAACCGTTCTGCTTTCGGACAACCTGCAGGTTCTGCTGACGGGATTTGGGGTCGAGCGATGGCTGCGGGGCGTGAAAAGAACGACGCCGGCGTCTGACAGCGGTCCGGCGCTAATCACGATCAGCGCACTGGCATCTCGAGAACAGGTTGAACACGACCTGAAGGACCTTGCTGAGCTTCTGTCTCAACTGCTGACAAAGGCGTCTGTCGAGGAATCCGAGTCCGCTTCAGCAGCCAACCCAAACTCGTCACGCGGTCTGCTTGAGCGACTTCTTGCCCGTTGTCTGAGCCATGCTCCGGGCCAGATCCCTGTGACAGCCCGGGAATTTCAGGGACGACTCGGGGAAATTCTGATTGGGTCTGAAGAAGATACGATGCCACTGGTTGATCAGCGGGATTCAGTGACAACCTCCAGGCCTTCCATTGTGAGGGAGCTGTTTGAGCAGGGGACTGCGGTCCACAATCAGCAGGCAACCAGGGAAACTCCGGCGGGTCCTGCCGTGTGGAAGCAGATTCTGCCGATTCTCGCGGCACTCGCCGTTGCTGCGATCATTACGCTCATTGCCGTTCTTGCACTCTGAACGGCGAATCCGGCCGATCCTCATTTTTCCCGGCTGTCAAAATCGCGGCTCAGGGCAAACTTGAGTCAAGTTCGAATTTTCTCATCGAGCAGCAGAACGTAAGTTCTCGACTCATCTCACCGGATGGCTTTCGCATGGCATCTCTGTCAGGCAGCCATCCCACAGTTCTGTCTCTCTTGTTGGTTCGAGGAAACGTCCTATGAGCTCCCGTATCAGAGTCTTTCTGCTTGTGGCGCTGATGGTTTCAACGCCCATGCAGTCCGCATCTGCCTGCGGCCTGTTGAGCCCATTTCGCTGGCTGTTTGGATGCGATCATTATTGCGGTTACTCCTGCGGAAGTCGAGAATCCAGCTATCGTCTGATCGATGACTGGCTGGGCTACGGATACCTGCGAAACCAGCAGGGAACGCTGGGACATTACCCGGGCAACTGGTACAGGAATTTCCATCCCCAGATGCGCCGCGGTTATCCTGTGGCTGGCCCGGCGTTTGCTCAGCCAGCACCGATGCCAGCGCCCATGGCTATGCCTGTTCCTATGTCTGCTGGCCCGGTTTACACACCCAACTGGGATCCGGGCTGCGACCCATGTGCCACGCCGTGGGCGCCAGCGCCCATGCCGGTAGCCACACTGCAGCCAATGACAGTGGACAGGGGTAACTGGCAAATGGTCTGGGTACCTCGCCCTGTCACCACCATGGTTCCTCAGACTCAGTGGATGATGCCCGGTCCGGCAATGCCATCTTCGTCATGGGGCGATTGTGGCTGTGATTCGTGCGGTACATCGTTTCATGGATCTGCAGGCCAGCCGATGATTCAGGGTGGAGAAATGCAGAGTGACTGCGGGTGCGGCGGTGGCTCGATTTCCGATCCGTCAGCGATGCCGATGTCGGTGCCACCAGCAGGAGCCTTTCTGCCACAGAATACGATGTCTTATGGTACTGCCGGTTACACAGTTGCAGCGTCGACATGGAACAATGGCTGGTCGAACAGCTACAGTGGAGCTCCAGGCGGTTACTCTCGCCCGCACACCGCGTGGACTCCGGCAACTCAGTGGAACAACGGTGCCGCGTGGACACCGGCCACAGCATGGAACGCTGGCCAGTATCAGCCCGGCTTCAATCAACAATTTGCACAGTACGGAAACTACGCTGGTTCCTGGAGCAACTCCGGTCAGGCTGGAAACTGGCAGCCCATGTACCAGACGCCCGCGATCGCCCAGACATGGTCGCCTCAGTACAGCACAGGCATGATCACTCCGTCAGCCCCGTATCGCGGCCCCGTTCCTTCGAGGGGAACCGTTTCCACAGCGTTCCGGCCAACAGCAGGGTACCAGACAAGGCAGAACTCCTACCCGATGGCTCAGCCATGGCAATCCGTCAGTCCTGCGATGGCGATGCAGCCTGTTCCGCAGATGCCGATGAGCGTAACACCACAAATGGCATGGAATCAGCCTGCCGTGGTCTGGGGACAGCCGCAGATGACTGTTCAGAATGTTCCGGTTCAGACAGGCTGGTCCAACGCTGCCGCGTATCCGGGAGCACCGAATTATGGCGCACCAGCCCCGCGTTTTGCTGGTGACATCATGGGTGATCATGAATACCAATCCCCAGCCCAGGCCGCCATCATTCAGAACGCCTATCAGGGAAACACGCCGGTAATTCGGACCGGGATGAACAACTCTGGTCGGCGAGCAGCGTCTCGTTCCTATCCGAGTGCTCTCCGCTGAGAGACGACAATGATCTCCGGTGACCGCCGGAACTTCAGCTATGAATACGACCCTGCATGGTGAAACATGCAGGGTTGTTCATTTTCTGAAATGGCAGGAACTGCTGTCCGCGGTCTGCGGAGGACTTGCAGAGTAAGTCTGGACAATGGGCAGGCCTTTCGAGAAAGACTATACTACTGGACTAATCGGATTCGCATGGAAGACATTGTTGCTGGTGGGACAAACTTGAAATGGCACGTTGTGATCAGGGTTATCTGTGTGACGTCTGCGGTGATGAAGTGGAATCGATTCGTGAAAGCGATCTTTACCTGCGATTTGTGATTGGCGAGTTGCCATCGCGGCATCTTCTGGCTGCCCCGGAGCGACATCTGCGATGCAATCCGGTCAACTCGCAGTTTATCGACACCGCAGAATTCAGCCCTGTAATTCTGGAGGGTGATTTTGATCGCAGATTGCTGGATCAGGAATTTGTGCGGGAACGAACAGACCTCGTCACCCGTGGCTGGCATCGTCTACAGGAACTGGCCGCACTGGCTCAGACGGTTCCTCTGCCAGAGTATCCGCTGCCGGAGTTTCGGGAGCGTTGAGCCCTTACGATTCCTTCTGGTCATCCGACCATTCCAGACTTCGCCAGAGATACCATGAGGCCACACTTCGCCAGGGGCGCCACATTTCTGACAGGTCTTCAAAATGCTGCCGCTTCGGGGAATCCGGCAGGTCATACAGTTTTTCGATGGCTCTTCTCAGCCCCAGATCATCCGGCGCAAAAATGTCGGGGCGTCCGAGTGAGAACATGAGGTACATCTGAGCCGTCCAGCGACCAATTCCCCGCACCTGAATCAACTCTGCAATGGCCTCTTCGTCCATGGCTCGTGATATCCGTCGAAAACTGAGAGTTCCGTCCAGCGTCTTCTGCGTCAGATCACGCAGGCTGGCGAGTTTTTGCGGAGAAACGCCAACCGACCTGAACTGCTGGTCAGTCAATGTCTGAAGCATCTGTGGACGGATCTTTTTTCCTGGAAGCAATTCCTGAAGGCGACGATGGATCGTCTGTGCAGCCACCGTGGAAATCTGCTGGGACAAGATAGACTGCACCACGACCGGATAACCGCTTTTCTTCACCTTCAGCCCAAACGGACCCGTTCTTTTTATCACGCCTGCCATGATCGGATCAGTTCGTCGAAGAAATCGAATGGCTGACACAACCTGTTGCGGCTGGAAACTCATAGTACCCCTGGCATATTCCAAAAAACTGCAGGACGATTGAAAACTTCAGATTAAGAAGTGTTTCCGAGACCGCACAGGGTATCCTAAGCAGCGGAAATCTGCTTCCGAAAACGATTTTCCGGTCCGTGTTCAGTTTGACTAACGACGCATTTCCTGAAATCCGCCGATGGACAGGCGGTCATTATTCGAAAAAGTCGGGTCATTTTTTTCTATACTGACGAACATGTCTACGTCTCCTGATCAGTTCCTTTCCAGCCTAATGCTTGTCAGAACACGACGCGCTCGCGTGCGTGACCTGAAAGGCTTCCGCAAGTCCCATCAGTTACCAACGGAATACAACGACCATACGGCGGCGTTTATTGCGCGCATCGCGGCGGACGACCTGTCTGAAGATCTTGAACAGCGCTTCGCGGATTTCCGCAAACAGCTGAACTGCCGCCGAACAGAACTGCTTGTTTCGGATCCGGAATCCGGTATTGCCACAATTGCAACTCCCTGGTTCGAATACCGAATCACCGCATCACTGGCTGATGACGATCCTTCAGAGGTGCAGTGGCGATGGCAGCTTTCAGACTTCCGGGACCCATCAAAGCTCTCCACACCCGGCGTTTCTCAGGCGTTCCACGGATTCTTCGACACAGTGGAGTTTCTGCCATCAGAGTCTGTGGACACGACCGAAATCATTGATCAGATCGAAGAGCGAAAACCGGCTGGCGTTGTGCTGGATTATGATCGCAAGGCCACATGGTGCACTTTACAGATTAAAGGGCTTGGCGCGACGCTGACAGTCTCGGATGGACTTCTTTCCCTGCATCTTCATCAGCCGTCAAGCCCGGGCAAACTTATTGAATCCTTCCTGCAGTTGCACCAGGAATTGATTGTTCGCCCGCGAATTCAGTGACCTGGAAAACAGCCTTCCTGTCAGATGCTGTTGCCCGTCCCCTGCGGAACCCCCTGCCCTTCCGGCGTTCCACCGGAAACCCTGCCCGCCGGAGGAATTTCAACGCATCAGTTCATTGGATTCAGCTGGATCTGGTCCGCTTCCTTCAGCAACAAGCCATCATCGCTGACAGGCTTTTCGGCACTGCCCGAATTTCCATGTGGAGAGACCAGCATCATCGACGGTGCGGAGGTCGCTTTGTCCTGCTGGTGTGTCGCATTCAAAGCAGAGGATGCGGAATTTTGCGACTGCCCGGAGACTATCAGCACCAGGGACAGAGCCAGAACCGTGAGCGTTCCGGTCATCACCACCCCCCGTCGCCCACTCTGGCTTGCCGAACTTCCGACGCCTTGCGAGGCCAGAATTGTCATCGATGCGGACGCTGCATGCAGAGCAGACTTGCCCTGACTGCCCTGTCGTGGTTCGGGCAGTTTCCATGATGTCGGGGTTTCCAGGCGAAAGAAATTCCTGAGCAGCCCGTCCATCTGCGAATCGGAAAACGCTGTGGTCTCAGGAAAATCCGAGTTGCTTTGATTAGTCATTCTGAAATCCTCGTTCCGTGAGTATCTCCGCCAAACGACGGCGAGCCCGGGATAACCTCATATCAATCGCTGCTGCACTGCAGTCCATCACCGTGGCAATCTGAGCAGCAGACCAATCCATGGAATACTTCATGACCAGAACCTTACGGTCATCGTCATTCAGCTCCTGAAGGGCACCTCGAATCTGAGCCTGTCGTTCCGCCAGAGCCATTCGTTCTTCAGGTGAAACACCTTGACCAGTTTGATCATCCATACCGGGAAGCAAATGACACGAATTGCTTTTCTTCCTGGCCAGATCCCGTAACCAATTCTGCCCCACCCGAAGCAACCACGCCCTGAGATCCCGAACCGGCTCTCCACGATAAACATAAAGACGTACAAACGCCTCCTGAACTGCGTCATATGCACGTTCAGGATCGTTACACATCGAATAGAAAAGAGCCCACAATTCCCGGGAATGCTCCCGATAGAATTGCTCAACCTGAGGCCCTTGAGTGGGATTGCCCGGTTGTTCCGGGCCAGAATCGGTCATTCAGTTTTTTCCGAATTCCTGAAAACGCCTGAAACCGCCACCGACAGCATCTGACTTTTCACCCCTTCCGGGATCAGACGAGTCGGGAAAAAAGAGCTAACAGCATTTTTTCAATCAATATCCGCTGCAGCAGGCTTCGGCCAATAAAAAAGGCCTCAGAATTCCGCGCAAGCCAAAAATTTCGCCAGCCTGCTGCCCATCAGCTGATTTGACTATTTCTCCTCTGTTTCCTGGCCACGCAGCAAACATGCCTTTTCACCCTGTCACCCGTGCAACTTCCAGTTGCCTCACCAAAACATCCCCGGGGTAATCCGGCATTTCTTTGGGAACTTTTGCCGGTATGCGATACACTGCCGCCTATGAAAGACGCCTTCCTGATCCTGTTGCTGCTGCCAGCCGTGATGACCGGCAGTGTCCGGGCTGCAGCGCCACGCGACGATCAGCCAAAGGACGGACAGGAGGAATTCGTACTGCAGTTGCGCCTACGCGGGCTCAATGAACTTGCCGAACAATACTGTCGAAGCCAGCAGTCGCTGGCACAAAACACAGATCTCAAAACGCATTGGGAAATCCTCGCGACTGACTGCGATCAGGACCATGCATGGCAACTTTCAGGCCCGCAGCGAACTGAGCGAATCAGCCAGTCGGCACTGCAGTTGACCGAGTTCCTTCGCACTCATACACCTTCACCGGAATACGACCTCTGGCTCCGGATTCGCCAGATTGAACTTCTTAACGCAGCCGCTCAGATGGAATGTGATTCCATGTCTGTGCATCAACGAACACTCTGGTATTCCCCAACGGCACCCACAGCAG
Organism: uncultured Planctomycetaceae bacterium; assembly: GCA_903871805.1. Classification (GTDB taxonomy): domain Bacteria; phylum Planctomycetota; class Planctomycetia; order Planctomycetales; family Planctomycetaceae; genus SXXK01. The sequence goes on from CAIQIE010000182.1 coordinate 12,542, forward strand.
AGACACAACGCACCCCCTCTGTTCGTTTTGCTCTGGAGGCCTGTCAGCAGGGTCGCGAACTCGGAGAAGCCCTGCTGAAAACCCTCGATCTGATCCGACGAGATCTGGATACGGATGTCGTGCGAACAACACGCCTGCGAATTCGATTTGCCGTGGCAGAACTGACGCTGTCCGAATCCAGACTCACCAGCGGACCTTCGCAAAAAGACCTGCTGCAAAAAGTCAGTGACCAGGCCGAACAACTTCTCAAAAGCGCCGGAGAAAATGATCGATTCCGCGCGCGGCTGCTGATGGCTCAGATCAAACTGGATCAAAAGGATTTCACAGCATTTGACCTCCGACAACGCAGCCTTGCGGGCGAGATACGAAGTGCTTCTGAACGACTTGATGCAACAGCCCTGCAAATGACATCGCTCCTGTTGCAGCGAAAACCATCCGACGCAATCCGGCTGACGGTCGGTGATGCAGAGTTCGCAGGGCAGCAGTCCCTGAAAATTCAGGTTCTGCGACTGGAATCCCTGCTTCAGCTGTGTGAACTGCTTCTGGAGCTACAGGATTCTGCCGCAGAACGCCAACAGTCCCTGCTCAGCTCCGCATCCGAGTTTCGGCAACTGCATGAACGCATCCTGACGCAGGCACGCGGTGTCTGGCTGCAGCGGGCTCAAGCCTGCTTTCAAAGATTTGAACTGGTAATGAAGGTGGGTCCTCTCGGTGCGACAGCCCTCGAGGAAGTTTCACTCCAGATCGCAGCTGGCGATTTAAAGTCTGCCAGAAATGCACTTCTGGCACTCGCAGATCGCGGAAAGTCTGACTCCTCTCTGACCGCCTTTGCACTGCTTCAATCCGGCGATCTTGCAGCACGCCAGTCAGACTGGTCAGGTGCTGTTACCGACCTGACCCGCGCGATGGAACTGTTCAGAGAACTTCAGAACAAAGAACGCGAAGCCAGCGCAGATCTTCTTAGAATCTTCTGTCTTGGACAGATCTGGAATTCCTCATCAGAGTCACAGACGACCGGAATGGCTTACATAGAGGCGATGAACCAGCATCTGGAAAAATTCCCGGACCAGCCCACAGCAGTCAGCGTTCTGGAATACCGTGCCCGCTATCATCGAACGTCAGAACCCCTCAAAGCGGCACGGGATATTCTCATGCGGCTGAATCTGCATAAGCCATTGCCTGCTGACACAGAGACGCCCACAGGTCAGCGTCCGGATCTGTCACTAGCTGAAGTGCAAAAGTTGTGTCTGCTTGCCGACCTGCTCCTGGAAGATCGCCTTCGGCAATCTCTCCGGGATCACTCTCCCTCACCAGACGATCTCTCGGAACGGTCAGCCCTGTTTCGCGAATTCCGCAATCGTGCCGAGGCCTGCCTGAGTGCCGGTCAGCAGGAACAATCTTCCCCCGAATTGCAGACTCTGCGATTGTTCCTTCTGTGCGAAACGCTGATCACAGTGCCGGACTCACCCAAAAGTGACGTCTGGGAATCCATTCACTCTCAATTCCCCCTGCTGCTCAATCGGACTTCAGTCGTAACCGCTCCACCTACCGTGGATGACTCCGCGGCTACAGCACAACCTGCGGCTTCCGATCCAGACAGTTTTCCGGTTTTGGCCAGGCGAGCCCTGCTGGCTGCACATGCCGCCGGAATCATGGCCTCTCTAAAACTCCTTTACCCGGACTCTGACAGACAATCATTGCTCGACTTTCTGCAGAAACAACCAGCCGACAGCCAGCAACTGGTGTCTCAACTTCTTCAGGATCACCTTGATGATCTCGGGACGCCGGGAGGTCAACAACTGGCCTCGCTGATCATGAAACTTCGAAAATCACCGTACGACGAATCCGGGAATCCTGCAGTTCAGATTTCCAGTCTGAAACTGACCCTGCAGCTGGCTCTGATTTCCGGACAGTTCCAGGATGCCGAAACGTCCCTCAACAGACTGATGACCAATTCGCTCACCAACGACCAACTCGGCCAAATCGCGGAGATTGTCGCCGCCGCCGAAACAACAGAACGCAGATCTTTCCGCACGGTTGCGCCCAGAGTCGTCAAAGACTTCTGGAACAAAGTCCGAAAACAAGCTCGATCCGGGCAGCCAGCATGGCTGGAGGCATCCCTGCAGTTGGCACTGCT
>CAIQIE010000183.1 GCA_903871805.1 uncultured Planctomycetaceae bacterium
CAGGTCACCCGGGTTGAGGCAATCAGGTTAGGCGAGTTCCTGCGGACATTTCCAGGGACAAGTTTCCGCACAGAGCCAACGCCGTGTTTTTGCGGCTTTTCACGGTACTTGTCGCAGTGAAACCAGGGATATTTACCCAATGGTAGAATTTGCCGGGGACTTTTCGGTGCTTCTGTGGGTTTGTACAACATTGGAAAGTTTCCTTCGGCGCGTGCATTGTCCTCCAAATCTGTTAGTCTGTGTTCGCAACGATTCGCAGAACTGTTCCTCAAGCGTCTTTCAGTTTCTGCGATGGTCTTTCTCTGAAAACCGTTCTATTTTCGTTGCACTGAAGTCGCTTATGTTTACGGGTCTCGTCGAAGGACAGGGCACTGTCATCAAGGTCTCCCATTTGCCAGTGGGATTGCGCCTGACGATTGAACCGGATTCGGCTTGCTTTGCCGCTTCCTCCATTGCTATTGGTGACAGCATTTCCATTTGTGGCTGCTGCCTAACCGTGGTAGCGATCCAGGAGAACTCGCTGGATTTCGAAGCGGGACTGGAGACGTTGTCCAAAACCACGCTGGGAGATTTCCGCGAAGGGACGCGTGTGAATCTGGAGCGTTCGCTGCGTGCTGAATCGCGACTGGGGGGCCACTTTGTGCAGGGTCATGTGGACGGCACGGCGCAGGTCCTGTCAGTCGAACGGAATGGCGACTGGATTGACATGTGGTTTCAACCGGCGGAACAGCAGTTGCGATTGCTGGTTCCCAAAGGATCTGTGGCGGTGGACGGCGTCAGCCTGACGGTCGTGAATGTGCAGTCCGATCGTTTTTCCGTCGCCTTAATCCCGCATACGCTTTCAATGACGACACTTGGCCAGGTGCAGCCGGCAAGTCGCGTGAACATCGAAAACGATATTCTTGGCAAGTACGTGGATCATCTTCTGCAGGGGCGGCTTGCTGCTCTGCACTCTGCGGGTCCTGCGACATCGAATTCCTCACAAGCGGCATCCTTTGCAACAACGACTCTTACGGAAAGCCCCGCCCCGCAATGAAGGACGTCCAGCGTCAGACTCGTTCTTATCTGATGTCGCTGTTTCGGCAGCACGGCATTAACCCGCGCGGAGACCTGGGGCAGAACTTTCTGATTGATGTGAATTTGATTGAGTTTGTAGTTCGGCACGCCGACCTGGGGCCTCGCGATGTCGCCCTGGAAGTTGGTACGGGAACGGGTGGAATGACGGCGTTTCTTGCTCAGGACGCGGGGCACGTGATTTCCGTCGATATTGACCGCAACATGTCGACTCTGGCGGCCGAAGCGGTCGAGGGCTTTTCCAACGTCACGCTGGTGAATCAGGACATCCTGAAGAATAAGAATACACTAGCTCCCGAAATCACGGATCTGATCTGGCAAAAGGTGGCTTCATTGCCAGGTGGTCGACTGAAACTGGTGTCAAACCTGCCCTACAGTGTGGGGACACCGGTCATGTCGAACCTTCTGGCATCAGATCTGCCATGGGAGCGGATGGTGTGCACGATCCAATGGGAGCTGGCCGAGAAGATGGCGGCCGAGGCGGCTTCCAGTAAATATGCGGCATTATCTGTCTGGATCCAGTCTCAGGCAACGGTTCGAATTCTTCGCAGGCTGGGTCCCAACGTTTTCTGGCCGCGGCCCAAAGTGGATTCAGCGATCATCAGTATCTGGCGGGACCCGGAAGCGGCCTCGCGGATTCAGGACCGTCGGTTCTTTCAGGACTTTCTGCGGCGTATGTTTTCGCAGCGACGCAAGCATTTGCGGAGTGTGTTGATCGGGATGTATCGCAGGCAACTGGGAAAGCAGGCGGTGGACCAGCTGCTATCAGACATTGGTCAGAAGCCGGATGATCGGGCCGAGTTAATGGACGTGGCGGCATTAATTCAGTTGGCAAATCATGTCTGTAAAGCGGTTCGCAGTGCAGAGCTGGCTGGAGGGATCAGCGGTGAGGGAAATCCAGAGGAACCGGACGACGTCGACGTCTCGGAGGAAGTGGACGAAAATGAAACATTTTAAGCCCCGGAAATTTTGAGCGTCGCTGGCCCGGAGACTGGTTACTGTCCCGGGCCAAAGCACTGACCCCGGCCGGCGTACTCAGCGAAGAAGCCGAGGGGCAGCACCAATCAGGGAACGTAGAACAACGGATTCAGGCAGATTCAGAGAGTATCGGGAACTGGCAGGCTGGAGGGTAAGAAGATGCATGATCGAATCGCATATCGGGGGCTGACATTTGATGACGTGCTGCTGGAACCGGGCTACAGCGAACTAATGCCATCGGAAGTGGACATCAGTTCCCAGGTGACTCGCAATATCACGCTGAACGTGCCGATTGTGAGTAGTCCGATGGACACCGTTACGGAAAGCGACATGGCGATTGCGATGGCGCAGCTTGGTGGCATCGGGATCATTCACAAGAACATGAGTATCGAGCAGCAGGCGATGCAGGTGGATCGGGTGAAGCGAAGCGAGCATGGGGTCATTGTGGACCCGGTCACGCTTCCTCCGGAGACGCCGGCTGGTGAAGCAGCGCGGCTGATGGACGAGCGCAACATCGGCGGCGTTCCGATCACCGTGAACGGTCGGCTGGTAGGGATTCTGACCCGTAGAGACCTGCGATTTCTGGAATCGCGGGAACGCCCTGTTTCTGAGGTGATGACGAAGGACAATCTGGTCACAGCTCCGGAGGACACCAGTCTGGAGCGGGCTGAGCGGATTCTGCTGGAAAACAAAGTAGAAAAGCTGTTGCTGGTGGATGAGAATTTTCAGTTAAAAGGACTGATAACGATCCGGGACATTGACAAAAACCTGCAATTTCCGCGGGCCTCCAAGGACTCACGCGGTCGTTTGCGTGTTGGTGCAGCGGTGGGCGTTTTTGATCTGGATCGAGCCACGCAACTGGTGGAAAAAGGTGTTGACGTCCTGGTGGTAGATAGTGCACATGGGCACTCCAGGAATGTGATTGAGACAGTTCGGGAGATTAAGCAGCGACTGAAAATCGATGTTATTGCGGGAAATGTGGCCACGGAGGCTGGTGCGAAGGCATTAGCGGACGCGGGCGCGGATGCCGTGAAGGTCGGAATCGGTCCAGGTTCAATTTGTACCACCCGAATCATCTCAGGAATCGGTGTTCCGCAATTGTCGGCAATTTCGAATGCAGCGAAGGCCCTGTCTGGAACCGATATTCCGATTATCGCTGATGGAGGAATTCGATTCAGCGGGGACATGACGAAAGCTTTAGCGGCGGGAGCGTCATCAGTAATGATTGGCGGACTGCTGGCGGGAGTGGACGAAAGTCCGGGAGAGATGATTCTCTTCCAGGGAAGAAGCTTCAAGCGATACCGGGGAATGGGGTCGCTGGGGGCGATGATTAAAGGCAGCAGTGAACGTTACCGGCAGGGACATGCCACATCGACGGACCAGACAAAACTGGTTCCCGAGGGCGTGGAAGGTCGCGTTCCATACAAAGGAGCCCTGCAGCCGCTGATGTATCAGTTAACGGGCGGTCTGCGTTCCGGCATGGGTTATGTCGGGGTCGGGACCGTCAGTGAACTGCGTAAGAATGCTCGGTTCATCGAGATTTCTGCGGCTTCGGTTAGGGAGAACCATCCACATGATATCGCGATTACTCAGGAATCCCCAAATTACTCTGTTGAACACGCGCCGAAAGACTGAACGGGCCGTTTCAGGGCGACTGATGACACAATTGTGTCTGGTTGCCATGAGCGTTTTTGTTCCGGTAGTTTTGGCAGACGATGGCTCACGGAGTCTTGGGCAACGTTATCAAAAGCAGCTGGACGAATATTTCGACGAAGTGCACGACAGAGCTTCATTTGAGCCTGCCGGGCAGTTCTGGTCGCGCGAGACTGCCCGGAAAAAATCTCCGCCGCCGAGGTCTTCAGAATCGAAGCCTCTGATGCGGTCGGTGTCGGCGGCATGGAAGAAGCATACCTACGAACAGCCGCCGGAGCCGGCTCAGGATGTGTTCGAAACACGGCCGCTGGCGATGTATTCCGAACCCATTCAGAAGGTCTCGGCGACAGTGCAGGAGCAGGTTTCCGAAACCAGCACCTCCAGCAGTCGACTTAAGACTGATATTCGAACAATCAAGCCTTCTCTGAGTTATGCCCTGCGGGAAATTGAAGCGGATCAGTTGCCCCAGGACTTTGAGTCGCGTCTGGACAAGGGCGAATACATTGCCCGACAGCCAAGTCCGACCGTACTTCAATGGGCGCCGACCAACTTCTACCACTATCCGTTGTACTTTGAGGACCCGGCACTGGAGCGATATGGTCATACATATCATCCGTTGATTCAGCCATTTGCCTCAACTGGTCGATTTGCCGGCCAGCTGGTGGGTTTGCCGTATCAGATGGTGCTGCATCCAGTGCATTCCCGACAGTATGCTCTTGGCTACTATCGGCCGGGGGAAGTTGCACCGAAGAAGCACTACCAGATCCCGTTCAACACAGAGGCGACGATTATGGAAACAGCCGCGGTGATCGGTCTGTTCCTGATTCTGCCCTGAGTTACGAAGGGCGTAGGGCTGGGTCTAAAAAACGTGCGTCGCATTTGCCTGGGACTGTCAGCAGGCAGGAACGTGAGTGTCTGGCGTCTCGGACGAAAAAACAGAGCAGGGGCGGTTCGACAAACGAACCGCCCCTGACGTTTGAGAGAGCGTGAGGCGGGCCACTGACTCACGTCTCGCTCCACCAGAGAAAGCAAACGGCGTTCCACTGGTAAACCTTTTGGAACCTTAGCATTCTGCCGCGAAATGCGTTGGAAAATATCGAGGACCTGACGCAGAATGCGGCAGTGTTGAAAAATGCAACACTGTCAGTATCCGTGCAATAAAAGACCCAGGTGATTCGGACCTTGTCCGATTGAGGCATCAGGACAATGGATCAGCGAGGAGCAGATTACGTCGCATCATCAGGGGCGGTCCTGAGGCGAAGGCCGGAGTTGTTATCACCGGCAGGCGACATGACGTGTCTGCATGCGGCGGTGGAAAACGGCGCCGATGCCGTCTATTTTGGACTTGAGAGTGGCTTTAACGCGCGAGCGCGTGCCGGCAATTTTGCTCTGGAAAGTCTGGAAGAAGCGATTGGGTATCTGCATCGTCGTGCCGTGCGTGGTTATGTCACTCTCAATACGCTGGCGTTTACAGCGGAGCTGCCTGAACTGGAATCGATCCTGCGAGTGCTGACGGCGTGTGGTGTTGACGCCGTGCTTGTGCAGGACCTCGGCGTAGCTCGTCTGATTCGAGAGATCACGCCGGACCTTGCGATCCACGCATCAACGCAGATGACGCTGACCAGTGCCGAGTGCATTGAGGCAGCGCGGGGGCTGGGGATTCAGCGCGTCGTGTTACCGCGCGAGTTATCGATTGAGGAAATCCGTCTGATTCACCAGAAGACGGACATCGAGCTGGAAACATTCGTTCACGGCGCCTTGTGCGTGGCGTATTCCGGTCAGTGTCTGACCAGTGAATCGCTGGGCGGTCGCAGTGCAAATCGCGGGCAGTGTGCGCAGGCATGTCGGCTACCTTACGAGATTGTCTGTGACGGGGAAGATCGTAATTTTGGTGACCAGAAGTATCTGTTAAGTCCTCAGGATCTGGCGGCCTTTCCATTGATACCGGAATTGCTTGCGGCTGGAGTTTCTTCGTTCAAAATTGAAGGGCGTCTGAAGACACCCGAATATGTGGCAAACATTACCAGTCATTACCGAGAGGCAATTGATGCGGCGGTGCAGGGACAGCCGGTGGACTTCAGTCCGCGTCAGATTCAGCAGATGGAGCAATCCTTCTCGCGGGGATTTTCGCCAGGGTGGCTGCAGGGATGCGACCATAAGATGCTGGTTCCCGCGACCAGTTCTGCGAAGCGGGGCGTGTTGCTGGGAACCGTCACGCGAATCCTGTGGGATTCAGTGGACGTTCAGATTGAATACTGCGTACAGGCGGGTGACGGCGTTGTGTTCGATGGCGACCGACTGAACGGGACAGAGCAGGGCGGTCGAGTGTATCATGTTCGTCAGTCGGGGCAGGCCTTGACAGAGGCTGTGGACACCGGAGTCGTCCAGCTGTCCTTTGAGCGTTCTGCAATCGAGTTATCGCGGGTTTATATAGGTCAGCGGGTCTGGAAAACCGATGATCCTCGATTGAATCAACGCCTGCGCAGAAGCTTTGAAAATGCCGACCCAATTCGCCGTGTAGGCTTATCCCTGACCGTGGAAGCACAGGCTGGGCAGTTTCTGCGAATTCGTGGTACGGCCACCAATGGGTGTGCCTGTGATATTCAGTCGGATGCAGTACTGGCCCCGGCCATGCGGCATCCGGTTTCGGAAGAAATTCTCCGAGAGCAGTTAAGTCGCCTTGGGGGCTCGGTGTTTGAACTGCAGGAGCTGCAGGTCACGATTGACGGTCAGCCGATGGTTCCGCTGAGTGTTCTTGGGCGTCTGCGGCGCGAGATGCTGGCGCAGCTGAACGAATCACTGCCGCGACCAGATCGTCACATCGCCAAAGACGGCGCCGTCCAGCGACTTCGGGAAAGGCGGTTGACAGCGAACACCATGCAACCTGCGACTGGTACGCGCCTGACACTGATGTGTCGGACTCTGGACCAGGTACGAACGGCGGTCAAAACCGGCATTGATGGACTGATCGCTGACTTTCCGGATCTGCGGGAATACCGAGAGGCCGTGTTGATTGCCCGTGAAGCGCGGATTCCGATGCTTCTGGCACCTCCAAGGATTCAGAAGCCGGAAGAAATGGGACTGTTCCGTGTGCTGTTGAAAGCGGAACCGGATGGAGTTCTGGTGCGGAACCTGAGTGGCCTGGATTTTTTCCGTGAGCAGGGAGTCTCCATCGCCGGGGATTATTCGCTGAATATCACCAATGAACTGACGGCCGATTTTCTGATGTCCCGTGGTCTGCAGTGGATCACGCCATCTTATGACCTGAATCGTGAACAGTTGCTGGACCTGGTTTCGGCCATGCCATCGCACTGGCCCGAGATTGTCCTTCATCAGCATATGCCGATGTTTCATATGGAACATTGTGTTTTCTGCGCGATGCTTTCTCCGGGAACGAATAAGACCAACTGCGGTCGTCCGTGTGACGTTCATCAGGTAGAGCTGCGGGATCGGACCGGGATGGAGCATCCGCTGATTGCCGATGTGGGATGCCGTAACACATTGTTCAACGCAGTGGCTCAGAGTTCCGCGGAAATTGTCCCTGACCTGCGACAGGTCGGTGTGACACGGTTTCGCATTGAATTGTTGCGTGAAACGCCGGAAGAGATTCATCGACTTGTGGAACTTTACCGCGCACTTCTGGAAGGTCGGGAGACGGGCCCGAATGTCTGGCAGTCGCTGCATGCCATGAATCGCGTCGGAGTCACTCGCGGCACCCTGGAGCCGCGCAGAAATCCGCTTGCGATCCTGTGATATCCATTCCGGAAAATCGGGAGGTTTGCCGGCTTTTGCAGAGAGTCCGGCACGCAGCGACGGGTCAGGCCTGTTTGGGGGAAAACCGCCTGCGAAGTGACGCGTTGGAGTGAAATTGGGGCGGGAAGTACAATGGGGTTCGGGCGTCGTTCCGGGATCCAGTTCCTGACGTTGCGCAGTCTGCCTTGAGATGAACCTGAAACGCCAGCCGCAAAATCGGCTTGGCAAACGACGGCGATTATCAGCAGGGTTCTGGCTGCCGCTTCGGGTTAGTGTTTCCCCAACTCGCTGACAGGTACGTTGACCAGTGTGCAGCTTCAGAAGTTCCCATCAGACTTGCACGGTAGAATAAGACATGCGGGCACCCAAAGTCACTGACAGCAGCCTTTGTCCGGCGGCCCGTTCCGTTCTGCTGATTTCATGGTTGATCGCAACAGGGTTCTGTCTCTGGTTTGAAGGTAGCCGGGTGCTGCAGCTTGCTGACACACCGGCTGGGGTTCTGGCATGGTTCTCTGCCTGGAACGCGGATACAACGTTGCCAATGCTGGTTCTGGCAGGGCTACCGCTGTCGTTGCTGCTGTTTCCCCGAAAGCGACAGGCCGACCGACCAGGGCGATGGCGTAATCTGATCGGTTCCTTTTCAGGCTATCCGATGACGATTGGGTTGAGTCTGATTTCGATGCTGATGAGTTGTGTGATCGGGCTTCGTCCGGTTCCGGTTCCAGTTCCGGTTCCATCCCTCACGACGATTACCGGCCCCGAGGAACAGATTCGTTTCTTTAAACTGCCACCGGCATATCACGATGAATACAGCTACCTTGTTCAGGCCAGAACGTTTCTTGCTGGCCGGGCCGCATGGCCGGAGATGACCGTGGCCGGAGATGTGTTTCATCAGATCCATGTGCTGAACAGGCCCGTGACAGCCAGCCGGTATTTTCCATGGACGGGGCTGTGGATGGCGGGCTTTACGGCGGCAGGCATTCCGATTGTCGGACATTGGCTGGCGGGAGCCCTCGCCTGTGGATTTTTTCACCGCAGTCTGCGAAGGCTTTACCGCCCGGGAATTGCGGATGCCGGAGGTTTGCTGATTGCCCTGAGTCCCGGACTGGCCATTTTCAGCAATCTGCTGCTGGCGCACCACCCCACGTTGCTGGCCTTGTCGATTTTTCTGCTGGCCTTTTTAAAGTTCATGGAGCAGGGACGGTTACGGATGGCCTGTCTGGCTGGAACCGCGCTGACGCTGGCTATGCTGGGTCGTCCGATGACCGCTGCCGGTTTTGGCTTTCCGTATGGCATCTGGTTCCTCTGCCACATCACAGTGGGGCTGAATCGAGAAGCTCGTCGGCGAACCCTGCTGTCCGTCCTTGCCATGGGGGTACCACTGCTGATGGGCTTTGGCGTTCTGGGCTGGATGAACCAGCGGATGACAGGGCATTGGAATGTGTCTGCCTATCAGTACTACACGGATACGTGGACACCGCGACATCGGTATGGATTTGAGAATGGAACAGCGTCATCGCCACCGTCATCTGTGCTGAAGAAGTATGATCATTGGGCAGAAAATCTGACGCCTGGACTCGCTATCCACAACGTCGGTAATCGACTGCTTGCCAGTTCCGTCTGGAGCATGGGGCTGGTGGGGCTGCTGTTTCTGATCCCGTCGGGGCTGTGTTTCTGTGTCTCCGCGGGAAGCGGCACAACGGGACTCAGGCTTGTGGCGGCGACAATTGTGAGCCTGCATGTGGCCCATATTCCATACTGGTATGATGGGATTCTGCACTGGCATTATGTCTTCGAAACGTGTCCTCTGCTGCTGATTCTGGCTGCCGGAGGCCTGCAAAATACAATGGACGTGCTGACCCGGTCGATTCGCCGGCCAGTGGCGTTTAGCTGGATCAGTCTATTTCTGGCTGCTGTGCTGACACCGAACTGGCTGGATGCCGAATCTCTGTGGGGAACATCCCGAGTAACGCAGGCAATTGGTGAACAGAGTTTTTCGCGGGTGCGTTATGAGTTGTTCCGTCGGCTGACCGAATCGCCTGCGGTAAAGCATCCCTGCCTGATTCTGGTGGACGAACGACACTCGGACCCGCAACTGAGTTACATTGTCAATCCGCCTGACTATCAGGGGGCCGTATTGACCTGCCGATATCCCGAGGAGCCTGCGGGCCTTCAGGACCTGCGCAAAGCATTCCCGGACCGCATGTTGTACATATTCGATCCGGAAACATTTTCACTGACGGCAGCAGCACTGTAGATGGCTCCAGTCACTGTTCGCGCGACGACCGGGAAACAGGCCGAAAGTTGCAGGGAGCGTTTTCGCTTTGCGGGAGCACTGGAAGGCCGGAGAATCGAGCGGGCGTACCGGCAGGGCATAAAAAACGCCATGCAGACTCGTAAAACCGAATCTGTATGGCGTTTGAAGTGTGAGTGCCCGTCACAGGCCCCGGTTGTCAGCAGAGATTACTCGCCGTCTGGTTCTTCCAGATAGGTGTAACCGTTGAGTGCTTCTTCGTAGAATTTCACGAACTGGCCGGCCTGCGTGTGGTCGATCCGATTTTCGCGAACGGCGATTTCCACAGCCACCTGCAGTCTATTGATCAGGTCGCGTCCGCGGAACTGGACGTAATCCAGCACTTCGCTGACGGTTTCCCCTTTGATAATGGTGTCAAGGATCACGTCGCCGCTTTCGGACATGTCCACGTGAACAGCGTTGGTGTCACCAAACAGATTGTGCAGGTCTCCGAGGATTTCCTGATAGGCACCAATCAGGAAGACGCCCAAATAATAGGGTGCGCCATCGAATTCATGCAGCATCAGGGTTCTGCGGACGTCGCGGCGGTCAATGAACGTATCGATCTTACCGTCTGAATCGCAGGTAATATCGCTGAGCACTGCATGGCGCGTGGGTCGGTTATCCAGCTGATGTATCGGCATCACCGGGAATAACTGCTTGATCGCCCAGGAGTCCGGACAGGACTGGAAGAGCGAAAAATTGCAGAAGTAGTTATCGGACAGCAGTTTGTCGAGGCGTTCCAGTTCTTCTGGCACAAAGTCCATTGTGCCTGTCATCTGCCAGATCCTGTAGCAGGTGGCAAAGTAGATGTTTTCTGCCTGGCAGCGATGTTCAAGCGACAGGTAGCCTGTATTGAACAGCGTCATGACCGTGTCCACAGACGTCTGTGCATCATGGAACGTTTCGAGGGCATTCCTCTGCGTCAGGCCGCGATAGTTCTGATACAGATCGTGCAGAACCTGCTCTGAGTCGTCGGGGGGTGCCAGTGCGGCATCGGAAGTATCTTCAGTCCCCTGCTGCGAGACGCCAAGCACTCCGAAGACCAGGACACTGTGGAACGCTGAGATTGCGCGACCACTTTCGGAGATAATATGCGGATGTTCCACGCCAGCTTCATCACATACGGTCTGCAGAGTGTACACGACGTCTCGAGCATATTCTTCCAGCGTGTAATTCATGCTGGATTCGAAATTGGTCTGCGAACCGTCATAGTCCACACCCAGACCGCCACCGACGTCCATATACTTCAGTCCGGCACCGCGCTTCACCAGTTCTGTGTAGACTCGTGCGGCTTCGTTCAGAGCGGCCTTGACCTGTCGGATGTTGGTAATCTGACTTCCCAGGTGGAAGTGCAGCAACGTGAAGCAGTCTTCCATGCCCCGACGTTTGAGTTCGTCGAGTGCCTGAAGGATTTCGTTGGCACGCAGTCCAAATTTGGATCGATAACCACCGGACGACTGCCACCGTCCAGCTCCACGAGCAGCCAGCTTGACGCGGATACCGATCTGCGGTCGTACGTTCAGCTTTTCAGCGTACTTCAGGATCAATTCCAATTCCGTGTACTTTTCGACAACGGGGATCACGTGACGGCCAATCTTCTGTGCCAGAAGTGCCATCTCGATGAATTCCGCATCCTTGAATCCGTTACAGATAATCGGAGTCTCTGCTTCGGTCATGGCGACCACGGCCAAAAGTTCTGGCTTACTGCCAGCCTCCAGCCCGAAACCAAACTCCCTGCCGTACTCAACCACCTTCTCTACGACTTCGCGCTGCTGATTGACCTTAATCGGATAAACACACGCATAGTTGCCACGATAGCTGTGTTCTTTGATTGCGTCTGAAAATGCTTTGTGCAGCACATACAGTCGGTCACGAATGATCCCATTAAATCGCAGCAGAACCGGAACATCCAGACCGCGCATCTGCAGTCGTTCCACCAGTTCTTTCAAATCAATTCCTCGCGTTTGATTGCGATCGGGGTGAACCATCAGGTTCCCATTGGGGTTAACGGAAAAATATCCATTTCCCCAACGCGGTACCTCGTAAAGTTCCGATGCATCAACCGTCGTCCAGTGCAGAGGCGATTCGTCAATCATTCCGAACAAAGCTCCTCAGCGACCGCAGTCGCGGGACCACAATGGAAGACGCCCGCATCAAAATGATGCGGGCTTTGTTAAGAAACACACACATACTGCTATGGGACAGCAGCTAAAAACAGACCGGAGCCCCTCAGGCTTTGGCGTCTGTCTTTCGATTCAGAAACCAAACAAGGAATGGGCTGGCGATGTAAATCGAACTGTAGGTACCCGCGATCGAACCGATCAGGAGACACCATGCAAATCCATGCACCCCGGAACCACCAAAGATGTAAAGAATCAGAACCACGATGAAGACTGTGACACCGGTCATAAGGGTTCGGCCGAGCGTCTGATTCAACGAAGTATTGACAATTTCGTTGGTCACCAGCGGGTTCTTACCTCGGACTTCGCGAATACGGTCAAACACGACGATCGTGTCATTCAGCGAATACCCTACAAGAGTAAGAAACGCAGCGATCATTGACAAATTAATGCGGTAGTCATCAATCAACAGGATGTTGCCAATTGCACTCCCGGCAAACCAGCTGGCGACCGCCAGTGATCCAAGGGTCACAAGTACGTCGTGAACCAGAGATACCACGGCAGCCATCCCGAAGACAGCGTTCTGGAATCGGAACCAAATATAGGCCGAAATTCCAAAAATACTGAGCAGAACAGCGATCGTCGCGTTAACCCGGGTCTCCTGGGCGACAGCCGACGCAAACGTGTTGACTTCGTCGAACAGAGGAGTTTCTGACAGAGACTTCTGAGCAGCAGTCAGTGCCGCTGTCAGCTCTTCTGCCTTGACATCTGCAACGGTGCGAACAACAAACTTGCGATACTTCTTCACGGACCGTTCACCGGTGTCAGTTCCGGAACCCTCAGTTCCCTCCAGACCAAACACTTCGCTTGCTTCTATGGAGCGTACTTCGCCGAGTTTTTCTGCGATCAGGTCTGTCGCTGTTCCAATTGTCAATTCCTCGCTGAATGCCAGGTCCGCTTCGGAACCACCCTTGAATCTGAGTTTTGTAACGGCGGCGACAGAAGCATCATTCGAGTCAATTTCCACAGGTCGCACAGCACTGGGCTCCAGCGCCACCATGCGGAGCTTAATGCTTTGATTGCCTGCAAAAGCCTTGTTCACCTTTTCACGGACACGATCCTCCGCACTTTGAACATCTGCTTCGGCTTCGGGGCTGGCGGTCTTGTCATGGCTGTCACGTTCCGTGGAACGAAGACGGAAATACCGGCCAACACCTTCTGTGGTTTCTCCGCCAATTGTCAGACGTTCCAGAGCAAAATCTTCACCAAATTCTGTCTTGAGAGCCGTAGCAACGTCGTCTGTTTTCTGCGGTTCGGTGGTCTGGAAGGACACCATCGTACCACCCGTAAAGTCGATATCGTAGTTCTTTTCTCCACGAACGAAGAAGGCTCCCAGACCAACAGCGATAATCACTCCCGACACAGTAAACAGCAGATTACGGTACTTCATGAAATCGAGATTGGTTTCTCCGATGGCCTGCATCATGCTGATCCTGCGCATCCAGCCGCAGCGTTCAGACAAGTCAAACAAAAGCCGACCCACATACAGGGCTGTAAACATGCTGATGGCCAGACCGATGAACAGCGTGACTGCGAACCCTTTGATTTGATCGGTACCAAAGTAAAACAGAACAACAGATGTCAGCAGGGTAGTGACATTGGAGTCAAAAATGGTGATGAAGGCTTTGTCAAAGCCATTCTGAATGGCGACTCGAACGCTGGACCCCTTGCCAAGTTCTTCACGCATACGTTCGTAAATCAAAACGTTAGCGTCCACTGCCATACCGATGGTCAGTACGATGCCCGCGATTCCGGGCAGCGTAAAGGTCGCGTTGATAGCTACCATGGCACCCACGGTCATGATCAGGTTCAGTGCCAGAGAAATCACAGCGATCAAACCGGCAAACCGATAATACACTATCATGAACACCACCACCGCCAGACCGCTGATGGCTGTGGCCGAGACACCTTTATTGCGGACGTCAGCTCCCAATGTCGGATCCACTGTGGCTTCACTGAGCGGCTTCGGATCAATGGGAACTTCCAGGGCTCCGGCATTCAGCACAGACACCAGTTCGTTCGCCTCTTCGGCGCTGAATCCACCAGAACCACCCGAGATCTGGCCTCGATTGGTAATCTGCTCACGAATAAATGGAGCACTGTCGACCGTGCGGTCCAGCACAATCGCCAGCCGTCGATCAGGGACTCCTTCACGAGGCACATTGCGGCCAGTCAGCTGACCAAACAGGTAGGCCCCAGTCTGATCAAACTGGAAGCTCACAACAAGCTCACCACTCTGCTGATCAAAGTCCCGGGAAGCAGACTTCAAGTACTTGCCAGTTACCAGTTCTTCTTCGCTATCCACCAGCAGCAGGTACTCCTGCGTATCGTAGCTTTCAAACTTCCCATCAACCTCGCGTTCCGCCTTAATCGGACGGCTGATCAGGTCAGCGTCGGTCAGCAGTTTCGGGAGGCCATTCTTTTCCGCAGCCCGAACCCATCGCGCACGGACCTCTCCGTCAATGATCACGTCTTTCTGACTGAGATCCATGTCGCGGGCCGCACGAATCATGTCGGAATCCGAACGATTAGCAACAATGAAAAACTCAAGACTTCCCAGACGCGTAATACGACGCTTGATGTCGTCCACGGCCTGAGGATCTTCGCCGGGAATAATCACCTCGATGCGGTCCGTACCCACAGCACGCACTGTCACTTCTTCTGTTCCAGACTGATTGACCCGGCGACTAACCGCTCCAACCATCTGATCCATAACTTCTGATGTTACGTTTTTACCTTCACCCCGAACCTGGAACACCATGTTGGTTCCACCCGCGAGGTCAATGCCCAGCCGGAATCGCTCTGAAAATGGACGACTTTCCAGCAAAGATGTCAGGAATGGCGACATCCCCAAAACAAGCGTGAAAAGCACAAAGCCAATACGAGAACTCCATTCAGGAACTCGCAGCCACTTTGCAAGAAAATTCCCCACCACGAACGGAAGCACCATGAGTGCAACCACGACCAGCAGGTAAACAAACTCGCTGACTCCTGCCGACGGCAGAGCCACGACTTCCTGAGCGTTCTGAATAACGTCTTCGGAAACGGCTTCTTTTGCAGCAGATTCCGCGAGTTCCTTTGAAAACGCTTCTGAAGCAGTTTCACCGGCTTTTGTCGCAGACTCTGTAACTTCCTTCCCGGCTTCCGGAGCCTGAAGCAGCAAAATCAACAGCCCTTGCAGCAACAATGACATCAGTGGGTTCCTGAGTGAAATCGCACGATCGAAAGGCGATCGCAGCGTTCAATACGAGAATGTGATCAGAAAACGATGCGTATATGTACCGGAATGCCTGACTTCAAGACAATTCCAGGAGCCTGCACTATCCACAATCCGGGAAATTTCCGTGTTTTGAGCGCCGGTGGAAGCGGTGAAGGAACAGGAAAGCTCCGTCATCCTGCCAGTCTGGCATCCCGACGCTCCCCGTAATTCGACCTGCCCACCGCATCTCACAACAACTAAACCAAACCCAAAAATCCACAAAACAGTGGCTTTTGAACAGCCGGAAGAAAAAACGAGCAGCGTAATCCTGCGACAGGGCCAGAAAAACAGGCCGCGAAGTGCAGCCGGACTTTGGTATACCCTGCGAACGCACGAACCGGCGCCCAAAACGGCCTTCAGGTACCTGTGGTTTCCGTTTTCTCGTCCAATAAACCGTGGAGTGCACTACGGAGGAACCGAATTCGTGTCGAATCATCAACTTTTAACGTAACAAAACGTCCGTCCGCCGACAAATCTGCAATCACTCCGATGACCCCGCCGGTGGTCACGACCTTATCATTCTTTTTCAGTGCGTTCAGAGTTGCCTGACGTCGCTTCTGTTCACGCTGCTGAGGCCGAAGCAAAATCAGGTAAAACATCAATGCGATAAAAATCAGGGGCAGAAACTGTGTGTACCCCGGAGCTTCCTCGCCATTCGGCTTTGCCCCGCCCTTTGTTCCACCGCCAGTCTTCGCTTTACTGTCGGCTTTATCGCCAGCACTGGTATCTGCCGCTGGTGCTGCCGTCTCGCTGCCAGCTGCTGCCGCGGGCGGAATTGCCGACGTTTCAGCCGCAGGTGCCGTCGCTGCAGCCCCCGGAGCTGCCTCGGATGCCTGCTGAAGACCACTTAATGAAAGTTCCAGAACCAGTCCGAGCAGACCGGCAAGAATGGAAATTGACGCCACGAAGATTCCCCTAAACTGTGCGACTCAGCAAACCTCTTCACAAAACGATGATGTCCACCATGGACCGACACCGCTTTGACGGGCCTTTATGCACTTACGGCCCAGCATCCGCAGGCTGCGAAAACCCATATGTTACGGAGCCCCGGCCCAGCGGGCAAGCTGATTCACTCGAAACTCAGCCAGCCGCCCTTCGATCACCGCGCGACGAATCTGCCGCACCAGGGTCTGATAGTAGGTAATATTGTGCAGCGACAGCAGGATTGGCCCCAGCATTTCTTTAGCCACAAAAAGATGACGCAGGTACGAGCGGGTGTACCGAGTGCAGGCGATGCACGGACATTCCGGATCCAGCGAGGAAAGGTCCCTCTGGTGCACGGCATTCCTCATTCGAACTGGACCGGAACTGGTGAAGGCCATAGCGTTGCGGCCATTGCGAGTCGGCATCACACAGTCAAACATGTCGATCCCCCGACAAACAGCCTCCAGAATGTCCTCCGGACGCCCGACGCCCATCAAATACCGCGGCTTTTCCGCGGGCAGAATCGGAACCGTACAGTCGAGCGTCGAATACATGACGTCCGGTGGCTCACCAACACTTAACCCCCCCACCGCGTATCCGGGAAAACCAATCGCCAGCAGGCCTTCCGCAGAGCGTCGTCGAAGGTCCGGATGCACACCTCCCTGCACGATTCCAAACAGAGCCTGGTCTGTTCTGGTCTGAGCAGCTCGGCAACGCTCCGCCCAACGCGTGGTGCGATCGACCGCTTTGCGAACCTTTTCCGGGGTTTCTCCCGAAGGCGGACATTCATCCAGACACATGATACAGTCAGCGCCCAGATCTTCCTGAATCTGAACCGCGCGCTCTGGCGTCAGCTCCAGCAAATTCCCATCAATATGCGACCGAAACACAATCCGATCGTCGTCCAGTTTGCGGAGATCCGCCAAACTGAAGACCTGAAAGCCCCCGCTGTCCGTCAGAATCGGACCGTCCCAGTCCATAAAACGATGCAGCCCGCCATGCTCGGCCACAATCTTTTCGCCCGGTCGCAATGCAAGGTGGTAGGTGTTCGCAAGGACCATCTGAGCCCCGGCGTCGCGTAACTGAGCCGGAAGCAGCCCTTTGACGGTCCCCAGGGTCCCAACCGGCATGAACGCCGGAGTCTCCAGGGTTCCATGCGGTGTCTGCAATCGCCCCGCTCGACCTGCCGTCAGAGGATCCACGGCGTCCAGATGAAATGCGAATGATGTCATATAACGACAGAATCCTGGTCAGTGAGCCAGCCCGAGAGATAACCGGCATTTGCGAATTACGGAAAGGTTACCGGCCCTCGCGATCCGGAATCAGAGACGGGGCACAACATCGCTTCCCCGCGCCTGCGCTCAGCCGCGTTCTCTGACCTGAAACCATCACCCGCAGCCAAAAGTCCCACCCCGTTGCCAAATCAGGTTGGCAGCACGACGAACTGGCCATTATGGTTCAATCACGGTCAAGTTCCAGTCGGAAGTATCTTCGCAGCCAATTTCCAGCTCCAGCGGCTGTGACCCACACTGCAGAACCAGAAATGCAGTACCATAAATTCGCGGCGTGTCTGACTCGCCGGATCTCAAAAAAGGAATTCGCTCGGGTGCCTCCCTGACCAGCCGAGCCGCTTCATAGCGACTCCATGACACCAATGCCTCGCTCAACGAAGTCCCCAGACAACGCTCAAGGATCTCGTCAACGTTCCGGGACTCAGACATGATTCCAGCCAGTGAGACATCAGGCTGCAGCATTACTTCCAGAAATCGAGACCCGGCAATTCGAGGCCCCCCGCGACTGGCTGAATACGACAGCCACAATGGATTGGTGCACACCGGAGCAGCCGCTGGATTTCTCTGATACATCCGCAGCCGTTCTGCAAAGACCGTCCCCCGACCTGCCAGCTGATGCTCAGTCCAATGCGCAATCGCTTCATGAAACCATCCCGGCAGACTCAGTTGTGACAGGCCCTTTTCCCGACGATCCAGTAATCTGGAGTACATCGCTGCATGCGTCATTTCATGAGCCAGCAAACCTGCCAGCTCCGCCACCTCAGGCACCGCGATATCCAGATAGATAATGTCCCCGGGGGGACCCGAGGAGGCATCGAGAAAATCCGATTCCCGAACACATCCCCGCACAGGAATGCTGCCTGAACTCTGATCCGGCTCCAGTCGCGTTAAGACCACGGATAACTGCCCGTCTCCATCCACATCCCGAATTGGTCCAACCAGAAGCTCCACCGATCGACGAAGACCTCCTTCGCATAGCGCCGCAATTCGGGAGCCTGCCCTCCGGATTTCCTCTGCGTCGAATTCCGCTTCCGGCAGGCTTGAGTCCAGAAAGATCGAGACGCCTTCGGTACGCAGAAACTCCTGCCCCTCGCACAACTCTTCCCTTGACTGCCCGGCAGAAAATCGCGGCATCCGAAAACATCGCACCGATCGTCGCCATGCGTTTGCCTCCCACCCTTGCCCGCCATTCACCAACGCACCATCGCCAGATCTCGGCAATTTCCCCGCGAAATGGATCGCACCCGAACGAAAAGAGTCTGCAATCGAAACCGGTCTGATCACCTGCTCAGTCCATCGATCCGCAGAGGAATCAGCACTCCCGAACGAAGCGTCCGCAGGGTGCTGCCCCCAGACATGAAGCAGGAAACTTTCGTCGCGTGCAGTCGCAGAGTCGCGAGTCACGGCCAGTTCGCAAAATTCCGCTCCTTTGCCGGGCAGCCCCACAATTTTCAGATCCTGGCTTTCGCCCCGCGAAGACTGTCGGCCATGCTGCTGCACAGAACGATATTGAAAACGGTGCGCCGCGCCTGACAGATCCAGTGAAAGTACCACCACCAATGCATGCGGAGCCACCAGAACTTTCCTGAACTCCGGCATCCGGCCACGAGAATTTCCGGCTGCTGCACCTCGCCGCTCGCGATGCTGGCCTGTCTGCTTCCAATGCTGGATACGCCCATCCTCCCGGATGGTGCCATCCAGGCGGCTGGTACCGCCAAAATTGGTCTGCCTCCCTCTCGGCAGGGACGAAGGCTGAAGCATTCTGACGGCCGAATCGACTGCACCAGGGAGTGAGGCGGTTCGCATCAGATCATCGGGCTCATCCGCACGAACATGCCGATCCACATGATCGTGAAGTGGCGACGCGTGCGATGGCACAACCACCTCGCTCTGCAGCGGAAGCAGCAGTTCGCAAAACCGAGCGACCGCCAGCCAAACGGCGATCCACAGAAACAGGCCGGCATGCCGCGCCATTTCAACCCCCTCGCGGCATCCGGCCCTTGAATCTCCTCTTCGCGGCCCCCCGTTGCCGTCACATCCCTGATATCGGCGGCAAAATCAGCAAAGTTGACGCAATTTGACCGGAGATAACGCGAGGACTCCCGTTTCCATTGAAGAAAGTAATTAAAAGAGTCGTCTGTATCCCTGGCGAGCTGAGAGTAGCTCGTCACTGCACAAACGACACGGTTTCTGGCAGAATGCTTTTCAGGGGGCTCTACGGGTACTTCCTGATGGCATCAAATCTCTCAATCACACTCCAGGCCTGCTGTCTCGACAGGGGAATGACCGCACAGCAAACTGCAGGCTGAACGGTCGGCCTGGAAGATTATTGAAATTGCAGAGGTAACAACGGTCAGAAGCTTCGGGAACGGCGACTCCGAAGTTTCGGATTAAACGGACCCTCTCAGAAACTGGGAGAGTTTGCGGGGTTCGCCGTATCGAACGACCTTTCTTGCGAATTTTCCTTCAGCCTGCGTCTTCTGCCGGTTTTTGAAGGGAATTTCTTTCCACGGAATCCGAACACGACTGTAGACTCTTCCACGAGTGCGCTGGCGTTCTTCGCGTCTGGCGTTTGGGCGGTCTGCAAAGGCAGAACCTTCAGGGGAATTCACATGCGGCAGTTGGCTGGTTCGTTGTGCTCTTTAGGGCTTGGTATCTCCGCGTTCTGCGGTTCTGCGATGGCAATCGACCGAACCGACTCGAAAGCACCGGATGCCGTGATGGTTCGTACGGTCGGAGAACAGAAGCATTTCGCTCTGGCTCTTCGCTCTGCCTTTGCTCCGGTGTCGGTCAAACGACATCTTCTGCTGGTAGATACCTCTGCCAGCCAGACTGGCATTTATCGCATGCGGACACTGGCGACGCTTCAGGAACTGCTTCGGGCAATTCCAGCAGGTCACGAAGTCCAACTGGTTGCGGCAGACTCGACAGTACGCTCGCTGACCGAAGGTTTTGTTGCTGCCGGTTCTGCAGACCTGACAGCTGCCATCCAAAAGCTGAAGCAGACAACGCCAATGGGGGCGACGGATCTGGCGTCCGCCATCCGCGAAACGCTGCCAACAACCGCCGGAGCCGCAATTTCTGTAGCCTACATTGGCGACGGAATGAGTGCTGGAGACATGCTGTCAGGTGCTGATCTTGATGCCGTTGTGAACGATCTTCAGGCCCGTCAGGCATCGTTCCATGCGATGCTGCTTGGCCCTCGCGTTGATGCACAGCTCGCGGGAATTCTGGCAAACCAGACCGGCGGGTCTCTGCAACTTCTCAGCACTGACGACGTGACCAGCGTTGCGAAGACCATCGCTGCCGAAATTCAGCATGCCCCGGTACTGGTTCGTGATCTGAAAATCACCACCACGGGATTGACGCTGGCCGCTCCGGACGTCGTGGCCCTTCGTGCTGATCGACACACGCTGGTCTTTGGCGCAGGATCCGCTTCCGGTGCGATCACCGTGACCGCGACCGTGCAGGGTAAAGCTCAAACCTGGACGATCAATCCAGCAGACGTTCAGCAGGGTGGGTCAGAGGTCTCTGCTCTGTTTCAGAAGGCAGAACAGTCTCAGGGACTGAATGCTCCTTATCTCGGACTGGAAGGCCTGTCAGTTGCTTCCACTGATTTGCAAACACTGATTTCCGATTCCATTGAAGTGGCTGAAGTTCTGACGCAGCAGGGTCAGAAACAAAAGGCACTTGAAATTGTTCGTCAGGCTCGCGCCCTGGATGCGTCCGACGTGCGTCTCACGTCTATGGTGACTGCACTGCAGGACGAAAGTGCTCCTGGTTCTGATCGTCTTGGTCCACCTTCAGTTGACGAAGGGAATGCCCTGAGTCGCACAGAGGTTCGCAATGAGATTCTGACGCAGCAGATGGTTCAGAATGTCAATGCCGCCATCGCCGAAGCCGATCGCGTCGCCTCAGAACAACCTGAATATGCAATGACTCTGCTGAAGGATATCCTCGAATCTGTGCGGTCCTCCAAAGAGATTGCCCCGGAGAAGCGACAGGAACTGGAACGCCGTCTCGTTGCAACCTACAGCCGTGTGGATGCTGCAAAACAGACAAATGAAATTCGTCAGCAGCAGCTTTCCGAATCCCGGGCGAATCAGGAAGCTCAGCGAGAACGTCTGGCAGAGATCAACCTGGAAGAGCAGCGTCTCAGAACTTTGATTGATCAGGTTCGAGGGCTGATTGATCGAGCTCGTCGTGGTGACGTCAATGCCTTCGAAGACGCTGAAGCGGTTTCCCGTGAAGCACTGCGTGATGAGCCAGGCAATGGAACTGCGACCGCAGCAATGGTGATGTCAGAAGCCGCTGGCCAACTGCAGAAAGCCTATGACCTGGTCACACTGAGAAACGACCGATTCCTTGAAACCCTGTACCAGGTGGAACTTTCGCACGTCCCATTTCCGGACGAACCTCCTGTGCAGTATCCGCCGGCAGATGTCTGGCGTGCTCTGTCCATCAAACGCAAGGAAAAGTACAAGTCGCTTTCTCTGCGTTCCGTAAAGCCGGTCGAAGAATGGCTGGAAAAGAAACTCGACGACCCGCTCCCTCGTCCTCTGCAGTACCCGAACGAAGAATCGCTCGGCGAAATCCTGAGATTCATTGCCGATGCGTACAGTGCCGAAGGTCCGTACACCATGCGGATCATTCTGGATGAATCTGATCCGGAGATCGGCCAGGATCCGGAGTTCCTTGCCAATACACAGGTGAGCAATGTCGACTTCGCCGGCATCACTCTGCGTAATGCTCTTGAACTGATCTTCGCCAAAGTGAAGGACAATGAACTGACCGTAATGATCAAAAACGAAGTCATGATGGTCACAACTGTTGCCACCGCGGAATCCGAAGAGAATCTCGTCACGCGTATCTATGACGTCGCAGACCTCGTCGTGATTACTCAGCCCGGAATGGGTGGAGGCATGGGCGGCGGTATGGGCGGCATGGGCGGCGGTGGTATGGGTGGGGGAATGGGCGGCGGTATGGGTGGCATGGGCGGGGGAATGGGCGGCATGGGCGGCGGCGGTATGGGCGGCATGGGCGGCGGCGGCGGTATGTTCTCCGTTCCATCCGATGTTGATGCACCGAAAAAGGCCCCTGCCTCTGGTGGCATCCAGCTGAAACCATCACTCAAAAAAAAATCCGGGAAGTAGTCGCTCCCGCTTCGACAACCCCAATTAGTTCCATTCACGAAGACAGTCCGGAAGATCGTCGATCTCCTGGACTGTCTTTTTTTGCGGACTTTCGCCAATTCACCCACTGCTGCCTGACTGCGCAACCACCGGAACAAACCGGCGACGAAAACAATTCGACTGACCGCGCACTTTCTGCTCGCCAGGCCCTCGAAAAATTTCAGGCAGGGCAGGGGACAGCCGCCGATCGCTGGGATAGGCTGTTCAGCGATTTCCGGATCTCTGATTCACAACTGGCCGCAATAATTCAGATTCTGCATGAAGACCGAAAGTACGACGAGGCGATTGGCTGCCTTGAATCGGCTATACGCAATGGACGCGCCGCCACATGGCTCTACGACCTGCTGGCACTGGAAATGCAACTTGCTGGCCGACCGGCTGAAGACATCGGTCGGGTCCTGCAATCCAGACTGGACTTCGGAATTGCCGATGTCCCGCAAATGCTGCTGACTGCCGCACTACTGTCGCGATTTGAAGCATGGGACTCGGCCATCACTTTGCTTCGTGACGCAGCTCAGCTCAACCCCGATTCGCAGGAACTCTGGCTGCTGGCCCGCAGCGTCGCTGACAAATCAAAAGATCGCGAAGCCCGCGTCTGGGCCCGGTGCGGAGTTCTTCAGTACGTGTGGAATGAAAACTACGGACGACATCACGACGAAGCCGTCAAGGTGCTGAAAGAAATCGCAGCCGAACTGGATCGCACAGGGCAATCACCCGCGGCAGAATCAGTCCGAACTCAACTGGCCTCTGCTCAACGGATCGACCTGCAGATCACCGTCAAATGGGTTGGAAATGCTGATATCGATCTCATCGTCACCGATCCAAATCAGGAAGAATGCAGCTACCGCCGCCGAAAAACTTCCTCGCTCGGAAGGCTGGTTCGCGAAGATGGAGGCGTTGAACAGAAGCCGGGAAAACCACCCGAAACCCGCATAGAACAGTTTGTGCAGCCCATCGCAGTGCCGGGACGCTATGAGTTTTCGATTCGCTTTGTCGTCGGACGAATCGCCTCGGGAACGGCCATCGTGGAGGTTTTACAAAATGCCGGTACTCCCCAGGAAACACGGGAAACCAAAACTGTCCAGCTCGCTCAGGAAGACGTGCAACTATCGACCGAGTTTAAGGCCAGACAGAAATAGCCCCCAAAAAAACAGCCTATTGCCCACCGCTCCTGACTCCGGGAGCGGCGGCTTTTGGACTTTGTTGCGACCTGTTTAGAACAGCACTACGTCCGCAGAAACGCAGAATTTCGCAGTACCCAGGGAAACTGCACACAAGAACACCGGTTTTCGGCTGTATGGCTGGGGAGCCCCGTTGCCGTCTTCGTTCAACCAATCTACCGATGGATTGCGGGCCGTTTGATCAAAAACCGCCTGCAGAGAGCGTAAGAATCAGGCATCCAGCGAAAAAATTGTTCTGATTTTTTTTACAACCGGGTTTCTGAAAACTCCAGGAATCTCGCAAACCCTTCCCCCGAAAGAGTTTAAAAAAAATCCAGATGGGCAAAACTGGGTAGAAATCTCCATGAACACATATTGACCCATTTTTGAGATCGTCTTACTGTTCCCTTCATCACGGTTCGAGTCTGACCTGCAAGCAAGATCGAATCTGAAACCAATCGCCCCCGGAAGCAGCTAGAGTCCTCCGCCCCCCTGGGATTCGCTGCTTCCGGGATTTTTTTTTGCCCCCGCGCCATCAATCCCGCGCAGGCAGGAACCCAGCAACGCACTCCACCACACGAGCAGCGGCCGTCAGGGAGTCGGAAAACAGTACGCCAAAACCAGGTCTATCATCGCTGTTTGAACAGAGCATTTGCAGACGCGAGTCACGAAGACCCCGCCATCACCCGTCATTCGCCCCGGGCTTTCAGGTGCTTATGCACGGCATGCAGCAGCGGGTCAATGGTCCATTCCTGAACATGATGCGGAGGATTCCAATCAAACCAGCGGTAGTCGTCATGCTCGGTAACCACAATGTCAATTGGCCGCGTCAGTCGCCCAAGGAAAATCAGCAGCCGTTTCTCGATCAACCCTTTTCCACCATAACGTTTTTGATTGACCATGTAGCGGTTTTCGTACTGAAAATCCGGATCAATCTCTACCGCATCGGCCGGAATCCCGGTTTCTTCGTGCAACTCCCGCAACGCGCACTGAATTTCTGTTTCTCCCTCATCCAGATGGCCTTTAGGCAGGTCCCAGCGACGGGGATGACGCATCAGCAGAAAAGAATCAACCGGCTGACCTCGCAGAATTAAGAAACCACAGGAAAGAGGCTGTTGCACGTCTTTTCACTCCATGGAACTGCGACGACAGGCTGTAAAACGGTCGGACGAAAACCTGCCTGCAGGCTGCGAAACGGGGCTAATCCGGCATGGTAGCAAATGCACCCTGTTTCGAAAAGATAGCGAATGTACCTCTCCGGAATTCTCCATCATTCAGGTCTCGTGAGAACCATGGCCTGAATGGCGGCAGACCGTTTTCCTTCGAAAATCCGGAGGAAGATCCCCGAGTCTCATGAGGGGCTCCTGGTCACCGCAGGTGAATCCCCCAACGCGCAGCGGGGAAACAACACCAAGCCGCGCAACACTCAAGCGGTGCGCAAACACTCATCGCCAGTATCCGCAGGAATGCTCAGACGCGCGGCATGCGATTTCCAGCACCAGCACGCATTTCATTGATCTCAGCACCATCAGTCTGCTCACGCAACTGCAGGTACATCCACGAGATGCCGCAGGAAAACAAACTCATGCGAATCACTTCCACCGGAAAAAATGGGGCACTATTCCACTTTGCCAGGTACTGTGTGGGATCACTAAACGCTTTGTAGGCGACCAATAGAAAGGCACCGGTCAGCAACGCAGCGATACGAGTCACAAACATCAGAGCGAACGCATATAACAGAATTCTGATCGGGTTGGATAGACAATAGGAAAGTCCCCGGCTGATTGCTTCCGTCCCCGAAATCCCATCAATCCCAATCCCGGCCAGCCCCAGCAGATAGGCCACCAAAAGCACGCTGAGTATCAGCAAAGCGATTCCGTCGACTGTGTATTCCAGCGAACTGCTGACCACTTCCCATGATTTCAAAGGACCCAGCAGCGGCACAAGGAAGCGGGCGACCAGCACCGTTGCCCCCATCAACACCACGGTCAGCACCAAACCTGAGACGACTGAACTCCATTGCAAACCAGATTCCCGCACAGCCTTAAACACCGAACACGACTGTCCTCGACAGAAATACACGCCCAGAATTCTGGCACTGGCCACCTGGAACACCGAAAACACAAGGGTCGCGATAAAACCATAAATCGCCGCGTCACCATTCAGACGCGGAATCTGGCTGACTCCACAGCAAACAGCAAACCAAAAAGTTTGCGGTAGTCCGCCACCTGGAAGTAACTGCCGCGAATCCCCGGGAATCGGCGCGAACAAATCACTCTCCTCCGGCTTCTCCAGCCGGTAAAACTCAACGAAACTGACCCCGGAAGAGATCATCGCCCCAATAAGCGGGGTCAGCACCACCAGAAAAGCCGCTGCAAGCAGCAGAACGCCAGGCCGAAGCCCGGCCCCCAGAGCCTGTGGAAACCTAAGAATCGGAAATGCTCGGTAAACATCTTCCGCGCTCATGCGTGACTGTTCCTGTCCCATGGCCTCCGCCTTCCCCTACTCAAAAACCAACATACCCGTGGTAGACTATACTATCACACACCACGTAAATCAAAAAATATATTTCCGCAGGAGGTCTTTCGCTTCCTCCGGGCCATCCACAACAAAACAGCCTGTTGCAAATCGTCAACCTCTCAGAAAATTCCGAAATCCATGACCAACGTCACACTCCCAACTCCTGAAATCGCGACCCTTCAGCAAACCAGCGACCAAACTCGCTGACTCGCCAACCGCCACCACCTTTTTCCACCAAATTGCAGTGTATCCCTCCGCAGTCCGCGAAAAAATCACCACGAAACAGCCCGTTCCGCACTCGTCCCTTCCGCTCGCTGCAATTCTTCATCCTCTCATCGAAGCAAACACCCTCATAACGACTGAGATTCTGCGGCCTCCCACAGATTCGAACTGGAATTTCGTTGCAGTCCGGAATTCTGCTGTTCTCAGATGATCTTCTTCCGGCGACACTACAGCCAGACCAGAATTTTTTGACTGACCAGGGTCGCACCAAAGGTCGCAAAGGCGTTCCGCTGTGAAATTCCCGGAAGGGTGACGGCGTCACAGTCTGATGGCCCTCGGCGGTTGTGACGAAAACAAAAAGGTAGAAACACGATATGGCGGACGCAACCTCAGCACACGCTTCAGGCGAACTGACACCGGCCTCGTCGATGGTTTCGCGAATTCTTTTGGCCCTGCTGCTGCTCCCCTGCATCGCATCGGCACTCAGTCTGCGAACCCGGAACACTGAGCCAGCATTGAAGGTCACTGGTGATCGCCCGGCTCTCGTCTTCGAAAGCTATCTCGCCGACAGCAGCCATCTGACCGCCGAATCAAAACCCGTGATCAGCGAAGAATTCTATTTTCGCAATCAGGGACAGTCCGTTGTTCGTATCACCGAACTCAAGCCCAGTTGCGGCTGTCTTTCCCCGACAATCTCGTCACGCGAAATTCCTCCGGGGGAAACCGGCAGAATCACGCTACCCATCCGCACAGCCAATGAACCCGCCGGCTTACGGGAATACCTGCTGACGGTGCAGTACGAAGATCCCAAACCCCGCGAGGTGACACTGACATGGAAACTCCGACTGCCGGAAAAGAAACTGCTGATTGAACCTCGCGTTCTTATGGTCATCGGAGAATCCTCTCCGACCACGGAGTATTCCGTAACCATCTCAGACTTCCGACAGGGAAAGGCACAAAAGCCCCTGCAGATCCTCGACATCACGGCCGCACCAGAATTCATTCAGGCCAAACTGGCCAGCCAGTCGGCCGGCGATGAACTAAGCCAAACACGTCTGGACGTCCGCTTCACCGCAGACGTGCCTCCAGGACAACATCGCGGACTGATCACGATCATGACCGACGACGCGGACTATCCCGCCATCCAGATTCCGGTGGTTACCGGACGCCCTGAAAAATCCGAACGGAAGTCCGTACATGTGACCCCCGAAATGGGCCGTGTTGTCGTTCAGAGAACTCAGGTTCTGTCGTCCGCCGGAACAGACATCCGCGTGAAAGTCCCCGCCGCATGGACATTGGAACGCACGACCGCATGGCCACCACAACTGGTCGCCGCCACAGCAAAGACACCGTCAGCAGGGGACGAAATCGAGGCAGATTACGTCACAGAAATCGGCCTCCGCGAACTTCCGGCCGAGGGCATCTTTCAGGGACTGATCCTGCTGCACTTTCGCGAAGGTGATCAGCCACGACTGGTTTCCGTACCGCTGTCCCTCGTCTGGCTCTAAACGCCCCCTCTGGATTTCCATCCCCAGAAAGCTCCAGAACGCAGGTGCCATGCACCTTGACAGATTCAATGAGTCTTTTTATTGTTATGGGCAGGGTCTTCTACCGGCATTTTGCGGAGCGACGGGCATGCCACGGGTCAATCGGCGAGAGATCATTGCGGATGGGGAAATTCAGGTTTTCCATGTCATCAATCGCTGTGTCCGCAGGACGCATTTGTGCGGAAAGGATCAGCAGTCGAAGAAAGACTACTCGCATCGCAGGGAATGGATTCGCCAGCGACTGGAATTTTTGGCGGGCATCTTTGCCGTGGATATTCTGGGTTTTGCGGTGATGAGCAATCACGTGCATGTGGTGGTCAGAACCCGGCCGGATGTGGTCACGCCCTGGTCGGATGAAGATGTGGCTCGACGGTGGTGGAATCTGTTTCCGAAGCGAAAAAACAAAGACAAATCGCCTGCGGAACCCACCGAAGAAGAGTTGGCAAAGATTAACAACAGCCCCAATGGGATGAAGGAAAAGCGTCGCCGGCTGTCGAATCTATCCTGGTTTATGAAATGTCTGTGTGAGCCGATTGCGAAGGAAGCGAACCGGGAAGACAAAGTGCGGGGGCACTTCTGGGAGTCTCGCTACAAGGCACAACC
>CAIQIE010000184.1 GCA_903871805.1 uncultured Planctomycetaceae bacterium
CTTTGCCGAGATTATCTCTGCGGCGACGCTGGCCCCGTAGCGTCTGCTCTCCATGAGCCCCGTCGCTCGTTCCGGCTGTGCGCTGCCACATTGCTCGTGACTGGCACACGCACACTTCGGATACAGGGTGACTCGCACACGGCGCTTTGGTCGTTCGAATTCGAGCGTCTCGGTTTTGTCGTAGCCGATGATGGCTCGTTCGTCGTGTTCACCGCCATGCGTGTCGGCTTCTGAAGATTTTGCTGTGACTTCACAATGTTCCAGATGGGCGGGAAGCTGTTCGTTGCGTGGCTTTTTCTCTTTGCTCGCCTTAAGCTGGACCGTAAATTCCGGAACGATCTATTTCGCTTCAATCACTGCGTTGGCGATCGCATCTTTCGACTGTTCGTCATCGCCGAAGTTCAGCATCAGCTGATTCGGATCATCGACGCTGCGGTCTACTTTTTTGTCCGTAGACCTGCTTGATGAGCTTGTCGATCCGAAGTTCCAGTTTCACTATCCTTTGCGACTGCTCTTCCGTCGACTTCTGCATGTCGAGCAGTGCGCGGGCCTGCTGTTCAATGAGTGTCTGGCAGGCCTCCAGATCCGTCGGAATGTTGTGATGCATCTTGCATGTTCTTAGTACGTCGCAATCACAAAAACGTTCGAAGCATTTTCGAAAAGACAAGAAGTCGGCAAAAAACTCTGCCGACTTCAGCGTGAGTCAGATTGCGATCTGGGTGGTCACTCAGTGACTGATCAGAAATCTCTTCCGTTGTTGGTTTGGTGCAGCCAGCGCGACACCGCGGAGCAGCATCGAGAGCTGGGTGGCATCCACCTGATGTGCGTTGACTGATCGCTGTCGCGCGGTATTTCGAAGGTACCTTTTTTCAAGTCGCTTGTAAATCAGCACGAGCCCATCTCGATCCCACCACATCGCCTTAGTGCGATCACGCCGTTTGTTAATGACCACGAAGAGATGTCCATCGAGCACAATGATTTCAAACAACGATGCAATCACACCGGTGATTCCATCAAAGTTCTCGCGGAAATCCACGGGCTGCGCACAAAGGTAAACCGGAAGAGGCGTCGGACACCACAGCATGTCGCGTCCTCCGCACTTGGGCTATCCTGATTCATCACACCGTCATTCACAGCCGAGAGGCCACTCGCGACTTTGATCGCGTACTTGACCGATTCAAAATCCGAGATCGGAACGAAGTCGCGAACACCGTTCGTGAGTTGGATCTCAATGCCTGTTGCAGTTGAGGCCGTGGCCCCGGCCTGCAGGACGTGAACAGGAAGGAACGACGCACTCTGCAGCGATAGCGGTGACCTGCCTTCAGGCGTCACCAACTCCACCGATTGCCTCGGGGATTTTGCACCTTGCAGCTTCTTCTGCCAGTTGTAGAACGACGCAATTGACACGCTTTCCCACTCACAGAATTCAGTCACCGTCAGTCCGGATTCTCGACGCCGCCGAATCCGCTCGCTCCACTCAAAATGCTTCCCAGGAGCTACACGACGCCCCATGTTTCATTCCACTGCTCGATTGAGGAAAACTCAAACCAACACAGAATGAAAGGACTGCCTAAACCGGTTGTGAGGCACGGTTACCCTGATGCGTCGTTGAGAAACGGTCGCCTTGACTAAAAACCCGATTCGTTTGACGTTACCGACACAGTGCTGTGACCCCGGGAGGGGGAACGAGAAGAGGGGTTTGGTTTGAGTCACTGTTTCGCGCACCTGGGCGGGGGCCGCGGGACGGAATCGCACAATGGGAGGGGCTCAGGAGGCGGGATTGAATCAAAATCCGCAAATAAAGACTCAGGAAACATGCCCATGTGATTTGGCACGGCGTCTGCTGCAGAAGATTAGAACAGCGTTGGTGTATCGACTGTGATGTCGATGCCGACGTTGAAGCCGAGACGGGGTTCTGCCTCGGGTTGATTCCAGGAGGAATCATTTCGGAGCATTTGTAGTTACGTAAAGGAATTTGAAAGATGAATCGCTTCAAAAAGATTATGCAAACGTTGTATGTGGACCAGGAAGGTGCTGCATTGGTTGAGTATGGGCTGCTTGTTGGACTCATTGCTGTTATTTGCGTTGGTGTCATAACGACACTTGGTACAAGTGTTCAAACTGCATTCACCAAGATTGACACTGCATTACCGTAATGAGTTAGTGAGCAGTTCGACGTCGTACGCTTAATTTATCGTCTGAAAAAAGCATCATTGAGGCGGAAGGTCTGTAAATGTCATCTGGCATCCGCGGATCAGATGCCGATTTGAATGCTTCGGAAGAAAATCCTGAAGGATAGGGGTTTCGAAGGCAAAGGCGTGACAGTCACTCCGAATACATAGAGTGACTGTCACTTTTATTTTGTAGTAAACATCACAGTAGCAGGTGCTGTTCTATGATGCATTTTGGGCAGCAGTCTGTCCAATCTGACGTTAATTCGGGGACGTTTTTTATGGCGTGCCAGCAAGGCAGCAGTGGGTGTCATGTGTTTTGCGGTGAATCGAAGAAGCGAAATCGTGTTTCGGTACCGGCCCAGGGAGATGTGAAATGATCCAGCTTCCGGAGTTAGCGCCAGCATTCGCGACTTGCCTCGTGTTGATTGCCGTCGTCACAGATATTTCATATCGGAAAGTGCACAATTTTGTGACGCTGCCACTAATTGTTACGGGCACGGTATTTCATGGAGCTCAGGATGGCCTGCCTGGGTTTCTGAATAGTGCAGCGGCTATTCTTGTGGCAACGGGGTTCCTGATTATTCCGTTTCTTATGGGTGGTCTTGGAGGCGGCGACGTGAAATTGCTTGCCGGCGTTGGAGCATGGACCTTGCTGCCCGACATCTTATGGATCTTCATCATTGCAGGCCTGCTTGCAGGTGTCTGCGGATTTTTATTGGCCCTGGTAAACCATGGATCGTTTTATAGCACGGTGACGGAATTGCTGGTTATGAAGTACCGCATGGCGAACCTTGGTACTGAGCTGGACAGTGAGGCGTGGGGAAATCGAAGACTTACAGAACGCCAGCCGAAGCGGAATCTGATTCCGTTCGCTCTGTTGATTGCGGTGGCCGCCGCAGCGCGTTTTTTTATCGTTTATAAATGGAATTAGACGACTGTCGTGTCTATACAGACAGTAGATTTCTTTGGCATTATTTCGGAAGTGCGGGCGTATCATGCGACGGCAGACGATCGTTCTGGCTGGACTGGCATTAGCCGCAGGAATCGCGGCCGCGGTTGGTGTTCGCAGGCTGGCCCTGCGATGGGAGCCGCAGCCCGGGGAGTCCATGGTGACGGTTGTAACTATGGCGGCCGATGTCGCCCGGGGAAATCGCATCCAGGAGGCGGACCTGACTGTCACTCGCTGGCCGAAAAGTCGCGTTCCAGCTGACGCGGTTCTGGATCGACAAAACACCATTGGCCGCGTGGCTCTTACCCCGCTGATTTCGGGGCAGCCTGTCTTTCAGAGTTTTCTGGCTCCTGAGGGGGCCGTTGTGGGATTGGCCAGTCTTATACCGCCGGGCATGCGGGCGTTCACGATTCGCACCCCGACCATTGCCTCGGGCGTTGCAGGATTCGTGTTGCCTGGTAATCAGGTGGATGTACTTCTGACTGTTGGTGCTTCGTCATTTCAGTCACCGGGAACAATGACCATCAACCTGCTGCAGAGTGTGCCAATTCTGGCGGTGGATCAGTCAATGGATGCTAATCAGGACACCCCTTCACTTATCACACAAATGAAATCTGTGACTCTACTTGTGACGCCGGAGCAGGCTGCAAAGCTGAGTCTGGCACAGAATGGCGGGACACTGGAACTGGCATTGCGAAATCCAACGGACCAGTTGCCGGCCACGAATACGCCAATCACGGTTGCAGATCTGCGTTTGCGTGGGGAACTTCCGGATACCGGTCCGACAGATCGAGAAAAGGAGAAGCAGGAATTGCTGGCCAGCCTGCAGCAAAAGCTGGATCAGAAAATGGATCAAAAAGTGCGTGAGCTTCAGAAGAGTCTGGACAGCACCAACAGGCTGCTGAAAGAAGCCACTGCCACCAAAACCGCTCGTGGAGTAGTAAAGCCGGAGTTGAGAATTCGAACCCTGCGGGGAATTCACGGCGGACTGGTGCTGGTCCGAACTGGCGATAGCATGGCCTCGGGGGATTCCAGGGGGCCGAAGAAGTAGCAGCTTTTTTTGTTTATGCTACAGGCAGGGAAGTCTGGCGGGGCAAGCTGAATGGAAGGAGGCACTAAGTTCACAGATGCGGCATCAGAGTGATCTGTGCTGGTCATGTGTTGCAGACTTCGATAGTGGAATGGCGGAAGGGTTGGGACACAATGCGAGCGGTGGTGATCAGCCCAGACAATGCCGTTGCGGCACGAATTGAGTCCGTCCTTCAGAAGTGGTCGTGGGACTGTCGCAACATTGCTATGACAGATACTCAGGAGGTGCGGAAGCTTCTGGGGGCAGGTCGTCCAGACGTATTAATCGCAGTGCAGCCACAGCAGCAGGATTTTGCCGAGAATCTGAAGGAGTTGAAGAGTCAGGTGAAGTCGAAGCTGGTGGTCATTGGGCCCCCTGATCCTCGCCAGATTCTGCACTTGCTTCATAACTGTGGTGTGGATGAGTACCTGGATGAGGAGGATCTGGAGAAGGAAGT
This sequence comes from uncultured Planctomycetaceae bacterium, assembly GCA_903871805.1. GTDB lineage: Bacteria > Planctomycetota > Planctomycetia > Planctomycetales > Planctomycetaceae > SXXK01. The sequence goes on from CAIQIE010000184.1 coordinate 4,650, forward strand.
TGAAGCAATGCTGCGGCGATCCCGCGGTGAGGCAAAAGGGAAGGTCATTGCGGTCCTGTCGCCGTCAGCAGGTGGGGGTTCAGCCACGATTTGTGCGAATCTTTCGACAGCCATTGTGGCCACCGGAGTCCAGTGTGCCCTCATCGACCTGAACCTTTCAACAGGCGACCTGTCTGCATTGCTGGACGTGAAGCCCAAACACAGTATCGCGGATCTCGCAAGAAATATCAGTGGCATCGACGAAATGGTTTTTACTCAGACACTGACACTCGCAGAAAATAGTGTCGCACTTTTATCAGCACCACTGCGTTTTGAAGAAATGTCAACTGTTACGGTCAAGACCGTAACGGCAGCGGTATCGATGGCAAGAACCGTTTATCCCTATGTGGTGATCGATATTCAGCCGTCTCTTCACAGCGAGCAGATTGCAGCTCTGGAACTGGCGAATGTGATTCTGATCGTCTTTGAGCTGGATTTCTGTTCACTGCGAAATGTCAGCCGGGTGCTGGAGTACTTCTGGACACATGGTGTTCAGAAGTCCGCGGTGCGACTGATCGCCAATCGGGCGGGGCAGCCGGAGCAGTTGTCTCAGCGGCAGGTGGAATCTGCTCTCAACCTGCCGATTGACCTGGTATTGCCTGAGGACCGCAAGGTAGTGATTCGATCCGCGAACACAGGAATCCCCTTCATGACAGGATTTCCCCGTTCACCTATCGCGCAGGAAATCGAAAAATTCACAGCGACACTTTTGAAAACTATCTGATAAGGGGAACGGTTTGTGGTTTGGGCTAAACCGAGTATTGGTACAGCGGCGGACAATGCGGATGAATTTCGCAGGATCAAGGCGAAACTTCATCGGCAGTTGATTTCCGCTATGGACTTTTCAGCACTCAGCACAATGAAGGACGAGGAACTTCGGAAGGAAGTGCGGGCTGCGACCGAACAACTTTGCAAACAGTCCAATGAATTACTCAGTCAGGCCAATCGTGAGGCGCTGATCAGCGAGGTGATGGATGAGACATTTGGCCTTGGGCCGCTTCAATCGCTGATGTCGGACCCCGAAATTTCAGACATTCTAGTGAATGGTGCCTCTGATGTTTATGTGGAGCGTCGTGGACTGTTGGAACACGTGGAAGGTCTGGCTTTTGACAGTAATGCCCATTTGCTGCAGATCATTCAGCGAATTGTCGGTCGTATAGGTCGTCGTGTTGACGAATCGAGTCCGATGGTGGATGCCAGACTTCCGGATGGAAGTCGTGTGAATGCGATCATTCCACCGCTGGCACTCGACGGTCCGCTTCTGTCGATCAGACGATTTGGCACAAAACCCCTGACGGCGGAAGGACTTCTTGCCAACAATTCCCTGACGCGAGACATGTTGACATTTCTGACGGCCTGTATTGAGTCGCGACTGAGCCTGTTGATTTCCGGCGGGACAGGGTCTGGAAAGACCACGCTGCTGAATGTGCTTTCCGGGGCAATCCCGGCATCAGAGCGAGTGGCAACGATCGAGGACTCTGCGGAGTTGAAACTTCAACAACGACATGTGGTTCGAATGGAAACACGCCCACCGAACATTGAAGGCCAGGGCCAGATCACCCAGCGAGATCTGGTTCGTAATGCGCTGCGTATGCGACCGGATCGAATTATTGTGGGCGAGTGTCGTGGCGGTGAGGCGATTGACATGCTGCAGGCAATGAATACCGGTCATGAGGGCAGTCTGACAACAGTCCACGCCAATAGTGCGCGAGATGCAACGAGTCGCCTGGAGGTGATGGTGGGGATGGCCGGCTACGAAATGCCGATCTGGGTTGTGCGGCGACAGATCGCCTCCGCTATTCACCTCGTGATTCAGGTTGCTCGACTATCGGGTGGACTTCGAAAAGTGATTTCTATTTCGGAGATCACAGGCATGGAAGGAGACGTCCTTTCGATGCACGACATTTTCACATTCCGCCAGACGGGGATTGATTCTAAACGAAAGGCGCTGGGGTACTTTTGCTCCACTGGAGTTCGGCCTCATTGCCTGAGTCGGCTGGAGGCTTATGGGATCAACTTTTCACCGAACATGTTTGAGGCGCGAATGATGACCGACACCAACCAGCCCCGGGGCTGTGAGACAGGGGCTGACCAATGACTGCAACATGGATTTCGATTCTGGCATTCTTTGCCGTACTGCTGGCCGTTGGCGCTGTGGTTGCGCTGACGCGTGACATTCAGCAAAGCGATGCCACACGCATCCGAAAACGGATTTCAGAAACTGTCGCCAGTTCAGCCAATCAGAGCGTGCTTTTTAAAAATCTGAATGCGGCAAAGCTGGATCCTCTCGGTGACAATGAAGACAGAATGGGGTGGTGGCGGCAATTTCAATTGATGGTGGAGCAGTCGGGGCTTCCCATTAAACCGCACGTGGTCCTGCTGCAATCTGTAGGGCTCGCTTTGATTCTGGCTCTTCCCGCACTGTTCCTGACGCAGATTATTCTGATCCCGCTGATTCTAGCCGTGATGGGCTTTCTGCTGCCGATTCTGCGAGTGATGTACACGCGAGCCGGACGCCTGGAGAAATTGAGGTCACAGCTTCCCGATGCCTACTCGATGATGAGTCGCGTGATGCTGGCGGGGCAGACATCCACGCAGGCGATGCAACTGGTTTCCAGCGAATTCAGTGATCCGATTGCGAAAGAGTTTGCGTACTGCACTGAGCAGCAGAATCTGGGTTTGCCGGCGGAAACGGCGATGATTCAACTTGCACGTCGCACGGGAATTCTGGAGATCCGGATGTTTGTTGTCGCGACGACAGTGCAGCGTGAGGCCGGAGGCAATCTTGCCACAATACTGGAGAACCTTTCGAAGGTCATTCGGGAACGGTTTCGAATTCGTGGTGAGGTGCAGACACTGACCGCGGAGGGGCGATTTCAGGCGGCGGTTCTGCTTTTGCTGCCGTTTGTACTTTTTGGCCTGATGTATCTGATTAATCCGGAGTACATGTCCATTCTGCTGGAATATCCGCGGCTGATTGCTGCGGGCTTCGTCTCCGAGCTGATTGGCGCTGTCTGGATTCGCAGGATTATCAATTTTGACTTCTGACAAGGCATGCAGTCCGGCTTACGGTCCGGCGTTGACTCGAAAAACAGGGGCCCCAGCCAAATGGATATTGTTCTTCTGATCGCAGCGTTTGTGACTGCCACTTGCATCGCCGGACTGATTGGCGTCGTCATGACCGGCTTCCGAAGCCGGCTCGCCGTTCGGCTTGAAGAACTGGCCCCGGCCGAAAACACCGTCGGCACGAGGACCGAAATGGTTGGTCGGCTGGTTGACGACATGATACCTCGGATGGGTGTCCCCCTGATTCCGAGCAGTGTAGAGGATCAGGACAAACTGCGGACACAATTAATCCGAGCGGGCTTCTATCGGGAACAAGCACCGCTGATTTTTCTGGGATGCAAAATGTTGCTGATGGTGATCCCGTCTCTGGTCGTCCTGGCATTCTGGATGGCAGGAATGCTGTCCGGGAAAAACTCGTTACTACTCATACTTGCAGCGGGGATTTCCGGTTTTCTGTTTCCCAATTACTGGCTGAAATGGCGGGAAGCAAATCGTCAGGTTGAGATCCGCCGAACACTTCCGGACGCGCTGGACATGATTGTTGTCTGCGCGGATGCAGGAATGAGTCTGGATGCAGGAATTCAGCGAGTGGGGCATGAGCTTCGACTGGCCCACCCATTGCTGTCTTCTGAACTCTGGGTTGTCAGCCGGTCTATGGAACTGGGGATGTCCGCACCGGAAGCACTGGCCCAGTTAAGTGCGCGTTTTGAAATTTCTGAACTGCGTTATCTTGCCACCATCGTTCGGGAAGCAGAGCGGTTCGGTTCAAGTGTTGCGAAGTCAATTCGACTGCATGCGGAGACGCTGAGAGTCGAGCGGATGCAGCGTGCCGAAGAGGCCGCTCGTAAGTCCGCGGTAAAAATGCTGTTCCCGACCATCCTTTTCATTTTTCCAGCGATGCTAATGGTTGTCCTTGTGCCGTCGATGCTGCAGATTCAGCGAATCCTTGGGGAACTAATTCAGAAAGGATAACCGGCATGTCGCTGACTCAGACGGAACTAGAAACGGACAAATTGCTGCGTGCGTCATGGAATGAGTGGGCAACGGTTGTCAATCGTTTTGCCTGTCATGCGGTTCAAAAGAGCGAATACAGCCAGGAGCGGTATCGTGCCCTGTATTCCAGCCTTCAGACGCACATCGAAAGATCACTGGAGGAGATGACGATCGAGGCCCATGTTCTGAATGGGATGAAAGAACTTTCGGCACCATGGCTCAGTGTCGATGCGTTGGCCAGTGCTGACAAAAAGCTGCTGAAAGACTTGACGGATCGCTGCACTGCGATCCAGAAGACCTGGGCCACCGCTCCGGAGTCGCCGCGGCGCTGGCTCAAAACGGCAGTGTTAGTGCTGCTGTTTCTGGCGATGTTTGCAGTGGTGCTGGCACCAGAGATCAATCGCGGCATTATCGAGCGACTACCTGCGGACTCGGGATATTCACTCGCTGGGTGGTTACGAACCTTCTCCCGGAACCGGCCAGCCTTGCAGCAGGGAATTCTAATTTTTTCTGTGGCATCTGCTGTGATGATGACCACGTGGCTGGTTTTTCGTCCTCCCGGTCGCTATTGAAATGACACAGAGGCTGCCCATGCGAGTCGTGCAATATTCACAGTGCCCCCCCAGAAGCGGCGCTGCCGCTGTCGAGCTTGCGGTTTCTTTGCCACTGTTGCTGCTGCTGTTGCTGGGATGCATTGACGTGGGGCGGTTTGCTCTGCGATATATTTGCCTGTCCAACGCCGCGAGTGAGGCTGCCACCTTTGCCAGCCTGAACGCTCCGGGACAATTTGGGGGGGGGGCTGGCTGGATTGCTGCCATCCAGCAACGCGCTATCACCGAATCCACACTTCTCAATCCTCCACTGACCACCACAGAAATCACAGTCGACACGTCCGTTCTTGCCAGTGGACTGGTTAGCGCACAGGCCCAAACTTCCTTTCAAACGCTTATTCCCTGGCCAGGCCTGCCTCACACATGGACCATGACTCGCAAAGTTGTGCTGTCGCAGACACCCTAATTCCGGAACACAATTTGCGGACCAACATTTATAGCACACGTGAATAATACAAAGAATACCTCTACGCACATCCTGCCTGATCCAACATGGCAGGACTGCGTGGCAGTTTACGGCAAATCGATGTTCATCGCCGCGTGGGCGGGGATACATGGTCGGGGTTGTGTAAATTCACTGGTTTTCCGCCTCGGCGCAAATGAAGTACGCAGGGCTGGCATAACAAGCAGGAGTTTGCCGGGGACTCATCCGACCGGGAGATTGGCCATTGACTCTCTTCTGTTTCTCGACAGGATGGAGACAGAACGCGAGATCAGCATGCGACATAGAAGGGGCGTTCCTTTGAAAACTGCCACTAGTCAACTGATAAAGAAAACATCAAACCGCTCAGGGGCGACGCTGGTGGAAGCGGCGCTGACGCTTCCACTGCTGCTGCTGATTATCTTCGCCACGATTGATATCGGCTTTGCAGTGCAGCGGGCTGGGATTTGTCACGAGGCGGCCAGGATTGGGGCACGTATGGCCGTTGTGCATGGCGCAGACGCCCGAGAGAATGGACCGTGGACCTCAAGTCTGGCCGTAGCCGCCATTCACAACAGAATCGATCCGATTCTGCGAGCGGCAGCGATTGACCCAAACAACGTTCAGGTGACCGTGACATGGCAGAAAATCGGAACCGGTCTGTACCTGACTTCCCCGGGCAACCAGGTGACGGTCCGTGTTTCCATAGACAGCCCACGCCTTGTTTCCTTTCTGCGATTGTCGCCGCTGACCGTCAGTAGTGATTCATGCATGGTCATTTCCAACTAAAATGCAGGTGCTGCGATGAAGAAATATATAGTCTGCAACGCAGTCAATGACTGTCGCATGGGCTACGTGCTGATTCTTGTGGCACTGCTGCTTCCGCTGTTGATTGGAATGGTAGGACTGACTGTTGACGGTGGCCTTCTGCTGGCAAGCCATGAACGCGCACAGAATGTTGCCGACGCCACGGCACGCAGTGTCGCCCTGGCCTTGAAAAATGGGGCCTCGCACAATTCTTTGCAGTCGTGGGGTGAAACCGTCGCATTTGGACTGAACTCCCTTCCCAAGGACAGTGCAAAGAGTTCCGGAGGCCAGGTGGTCGTTCATCATCCCCCGATTTCAGGGCCGTTTGCCGGAAACGCGACATTCGTCGAGGTTCTGGTGAGTCATCCACTGGACACCACGTTCATCCAGGTTCTCGGTACGCCGACTTCACATTACAGTGTTACAGCGCGCGCTGTCGCTGGCTACCGCAGCATCCAACTGGACGCCGGCGTCATTATTCTGGATCCTGCTGCCAACCCTGGACTCAATGTGTCCGGCTCGAACGCCCAGTTGTTGGTGGATGCCGCCGTTGTTGTCTACACGAATCGCAAAGGGGAAAACGAATATGGAGCGACCGTGGGCCAGATTCAATCCGGACAGGCTTCGGTCATGATGGGCGGCAGCGGTTCAACGCTGAAGGCCTCCAATGTTATTGTTTCTGGTGGGGTTGATGACGACATGAATTACATGGCACCTGCAGTCGGTGAGCTGCACGCGGGCACAAACGACATGGCCAACGACCCATTTCATGACGCCCCCAGCACTCCCTTACCTATCCCGACGACCACCAATGGGGTTATCAACCGGCAACTGGGCAGTGTCTCTGTTTCGACAGGGACCACCAAAAATCTTGTAGCACCGAATGCCTATGATTCAACAACCGGGATCACAACCCTGAATCCGGGGATCTACAACAATATCACGATCACTGGCGGCAAGGTGGTTTTTCAGCAGGGAATTTACGTGCTTCAGAATAAGAGTGGTGGCGGAAATATTATGTCGATTACCGGTGGAACGGTTACGGCAAACGGGGTGATGTTCTACAACACGGGATCAACATGGGATCCCGTCACCGGCGGTGAAGATCAGGCCGATCTTGGGACATCCAGCCAGACAGCCCCCGTCGGACAGAAGACAAAATTCGGTGGAATTAAGCTGAATGGGTCACTTGTCAACATGTCTCCGATTAACGTGAACGCACTGACTTATCCTGACCCCAAGCCTTCCGTTTTTCAGGACATGGTGTTCTATCAAAGACGGGTTAACACGCAGAATGTTAACATCAACGATGGTGCAGCATACCCAGGTGGCGTATCAGGGCGGATCTATGCGAAGTGGGCTCAACTTCAGGTCAGCGGAAACGGCACCTACAATTTTTCGATTGTTGTCGGCAGTATGTCCAACAGTGGGAATGCGACGATTACTGTTCGTGATCGTCTTCCCCTGTCAACCCGAATTTATCCGGTGCGGCTGGTAGAATAGGCGAAGAGACGCCCTCACCGTATCACGGTATGAACACCGCCAGAGAATAGTAGGGACAGTCCTTTTTGCCATTTTTTTCTCCGCAGGTAAAACAACCTATTCCGGATTCCAGACCTTGCACGGACATCGCGGCAGCGATTTCAGGGTTGGACCGCACCCACAGATTGTGGATTCAGAATCCGGAAGGGCCCGCCTGGCGAAGCTCGTGATCATTTCAGGATCTCAAAAGAATCGCAAAACCCGCATGTCTGTGCCGCCTTGATGAGGCTTGCGTGCGTCGCACAGGCTGGCAAGCGCCTCAGCCAGCTGTTTCTTCAGGAAATTCCCAGGCGCTGAAGTCCTGCTGTACACCGCGTAACCTGCCTTCCGTTCACAACCAGACGACCGCGGGTAATTCCTCCGGGTAGCACTGCTCTACCGAATATGGGATACGCAGAGATCGTGATGTGCAGACATAAGCTGGTCGAAAACATATCGGGCAGCGGTTTTCGTGAATACTTTTTCGGAAGCCTTGTTGTCACTCCCGCGCACGTTGCGCGGTGTCTTTCGAGGGAGCGAAAAGCGTGAGCCTTTATGTTCGACCAGATATCCGCCCGAGATGGGGCAGCGGTATGACCTTTGTGGGTTACGCAATGAAGCGTCGGAGCAAGTTAGTGGCCTGCCTGGCATTCTGTGTCATGACAGGAATTTCGGAGAATGTTGCGTTTTCCCAGCAGATAAACAGCCTGCCAGCGGACGTCCCGAATGGGGCATATCCGGATCAGGCTACGGAACTGATACCAGAATTGCCGCAGCCTCCCGGAGACCTGGTCGAGTCCGTCTACGGGACGGATGGCGGGATGGAGGTTATCCTTGGTCAGGGGCGGCTGCTGTCGCTGAATCAGCGACTGGCGACGGAGGAACGTGATGGTGCGATAATCGCGGTTGGTGATCCTTCCATCGTTGACTTCGAAGTCATTGGCCTGACAAGAATTCGCCTGACCGGTCTGCGGATTGGCACAACGGACCTGTCACTGACAACGGCGGATGGACTGAGCCGTTCGATAGAGCTTCATGTGGTCGCCGATCTCCGCACGCTGCGTGCCCGACTGGAAGCCGTTTTTCCGGATTCCTCCGTAACGGTCACTCAGATCGCGGACCATATTATTCTGCGGGGACAGGCACGGACAGCGGCTCAGGCCGCATCGATCCATCAGATAACAGAAGCTTGGCTGAAGTCCGTTCAGGGTGCACAAACGCGTGGGGTATCGTCCGGAACGTCGGGCGGCATAGCCCCTCAAAATGCCGCCGCAGCCCCCGGCGGGGAAGCGGCAGCGAACGCTGACAGTGTGCGGGCGCTGGAACCAGACCTTCAGGTCTCCGCCGGTGCGGTGGAGGGACAGATTATCAATCTGCTGACGGTCCCGGGATCGCAGCAGGTCATGTTGAAGGTGCAAATTGCCGAACTGAATCGGACGGCCCTGCGGCGTCTGGGCGCCAGTTTTCTGTTTACCGATGGGCAGGCAACTTTGGGTGCCAGCACCGGAGGGTCAATTCCAGGCTCTCCCTTTTTAGGGAGCGCTTCTTCAAAAGTCGGTGGAGTGATCGTGGATGGCAGCGGTTCGCTGGCATACATGATTGACGCGATGAGAAAAAACTCAGTACTGAAGATTCTTGCGGAACCGACACTGGTTTCCTACAGCGGGCACGAAGCCACGTTTCTTGCCGGTGGTGAATTTCCAGTGCCTGTCCCACAGGGCGGTGGATCCGGGATAAATACGGTTACGGTGCAATGGAAGGAATTTGGCGTGAAGCTCGGTTTCCTGCCTAACATTCTTGACGGTGACCGTATCCGGCTGACCGTCACACCCGAGTTCAGCACAATTGATCGGAGCCTGGGCACAGTGCTGGTCGTTGGAGGGACACCGGTTCCGGGGCTGAATACCCGCAGGTCCACGACGACGATGGAAATGATGCCTGGGCAGACACTGGCGATGGCCGGGCTGCTGCAGCTGACGATGAATAACGAAACGCAGCGAATCCCCGGATTCGGTGACCTGCCGGTGCTGGGACCATTCTTCAGCAACAACTCCGGAGAACGAACCGAAAAAGAACTGATCGTGATGGTCACTCCGTACATGGTGGAGCCTGTCGAGGAATGTGAAACAGGCCTGTTGCCCGGCGAGGAGATTCAGGAGCCAAATGATCTGGAGTTCTTTCTTCTTGGGCGCATAGAAGGACGCACCGGAGCAGACTTTCGTTCCACAACGAACTGGGATGATCCTGAGAATCTGGTGGGAAAAATGAAGCTCCACAGAAAATATCTTTCCGGACCATCCGGGTATTCCCGCTGACAATCAAAACTTTCAAGCGTCTGTACGGATTCCAGGTCCTCTGAAGAGAATTCTGACATGAACCTTTCCAAGCATCTGACGTTGCCTTTGTCCTGTCTGTTGACTGTCCTGCTGCCCTCGACCGCTTCCGCTGCGACGCCGCTGCAGGACCCCGTTAGCAACGGCGGCCTGCCAGCGGATACAGTAGCCCCCCCCATCGAAACTCATGCCAGCGAAACGGTCGTAGGTGAAACCGCTGTGGAAGTCCGGAGTCTTTCTCAGACACCGACATACCACACTGCAGCCGTGAACAACTGTCAGTGCAGCGCCTGTGCTGCGAAGAAAGGGTCTGTATGGTCCAGATACAAATGGCGCAAACAGGAACAATACTGGGGATATCCTGAGTACTTTGAAGAAGCGGGCTTCGGCGCGATCTCTACGGAATTGATCAGGCCGCAGGTCCTTCGTGGCGAAGCAGCGCGCATGACGATCTATGACTACGACTTTGTCACCGGCACCGCACGACTGAACCCGCGTGGTATTCGGCGAGTCCAGCAGCTGGCTCGCACAGCGGTTATCAATGGGCAAACGATTACCGTGGAATCGACAGGCACAGAAATTGACGAGTCCAGATATCAGAACGTCGTCGCCATCGCGGCATCCGCGCACCTCAACCCCGCACAGGTGGTTTCCGGACAGCCGATCGCTGCCGGTCTGGATGGTGAGGAAGCTTTGATTCACCGCAGGACGGAGCTTGATAACGTACAAAAATATGGTGTGCGGCAATTCCAGTTTGGAGCCGGATCAGGCGGCTTCAGCACCTCAGGTTTTAGTTCGTCGTCCGGCGGCAGTAGCAGCAACTAGATGAAATTGCGTGCAACCTTTGTACAGGTTTGCAGCCTGTGATATCAGGAGAACGATCCATGAGCCTTCGAATGCCGATCTTTTTTGCACTGGTCCTGTCAGTGTCTTTGCCTGGCTGCGGGGGAGCAGCATCTGTCAGGCGTCCTTCGATAAACCCCCTGACACTGGTGATGAAGGATAGGGCACGGGTTTCAGAGGAGGACGTTGCCCGCTCGGAATTCGCGGCAGCGAACTCACGTCTTGCCGAAGAGCGCGGTGATGTGGACAGTGCGAAAGAGATGTATCACGAAGCGGTTCGAATTAATCCACGGAATTCCAATGCCTTCTGGCGACTGGCACTGCTGCATATCAGACAGAACGAATTTGACGCAGCAACAGCAGCCTTTGAGAAGGCCGTTGAAGCGGATGCACAGAATCCGGCCCTGTGTTCGGACTTTGGCTATCACCTGTATCTGGCAGGAGATCTGGAGCGAGCGGAGTATTACCTTCGCAACACCGTCCGTCTTTCTCCGAGTGACAAGCGAGCCTGCAACAATCTGGGTTTGGTTCTGGCAGCCCGGGGCAAGGACGAGGAATCGCTGGCGGCATTTCTGGACGCGGGATGCAGTGAAGCGGAAGCTCAGTCGAATCTGGCGATTGCTCAGCTGCTGCGACTGGACTCCTCCACAGCGGCAGAATCCCTGAAGGCCTCCCTGTCGCTCGATCCAACAAACCCGCGAGCGATTTCAGCCATGCAGCAACTGGCATCCTTTGAAGAGCAGACTCGCCCGGCCGACGTCGCAGAAAGCGGATATGCAACGACGCAATGAGATGTCCGGGCAATCCCGGATTGGCGAGCGGCGAGGTGATCGCCGCGCGGGTACGACGCGTCATGCGCAGGGAAATCAGAACCATCGCCTGGTAGAACGTGTCGAGGTCCATTTGCAACCGGCCGTGTTTTTCGGTTCTCAGTGCCCCGCACTGTTTGTCTCAGAGCAAATAATACCGCCCCGAAGCGCCAGTGAGGCACTCGACACAACACAGGTCCTCGCCGGCGTTTCGGGTTCGTATTGATAACCACAGGTGCATGGCACCAGGATTCCGGGTAGATCGAGCCTGCGAACACCGGCAGACGCCCGTGCGGACCTCGGGCTCTCTCGTCCACAGATTTGCGTATTTTGGCCGCATTGTGGATACTGCATCATATTCGTCCGCGCGGTTGAACTCCTATTGCGCACTCAACAACGAAGGTGGACACATGGCGAATCCCGATCCTCCGATTAACGAACAGCAGATCGACCTGCTGGAGTCGAGCTTTCCGGCGGCGTCCGGTGTCGCCTTCTCGATGGCATTTCAACAGGCGGTGGCCGCTGGGCTCGACGTGCTGGTGTCCGAGAACGGTGCGATCTTCAAAGTCTCTCCCGACGGGAGTCGGCAGTTGGTGAAAGAAATTTCTCCGCCGATACCCGCTGAACCAGGTCAGAAGTTCTCGATCCGATGACCACGGTGTCTCCTCGACTGCGGATGTTCGCTGGCCCCAACGGCTCTGGCAAGAGTACGCTCAAGACGGTGCTTCCAAAGGATCTGCTGGGCGTATATCTGAATCCGGACGAAATCGAAGCCCGCATTCGTCGGGACGGATTCCTCAGTGTCGACGAGTTCGGCCTGACAGTCACTCCGGGAACAGACAATGAATTGCTCAATTTCCTTCAGCAATCCCCATTTCTGTCAGAGGCTGGATTCAAATCTGCGGCCAGCAGGCTGAGATGCAGCAATGGCCGGCTGGACTTCAGTGATGTGGCAGTGAATTCGTATTTTGCATCTGTCGTGGCGGCATATCTCCGGCAGCAGTTGATGAAACAGCGAGCCTCGTTAACCCTTGAGACTGTGATGTCGTCCCCGGATAAGGTCCAGCTTCTGAAGCAGGCCCAGTTGCCGGGATATCGCACCTATTTGTACTTCATCGCTACTGACGACGCGGAGATCAACATTTCACGAGTCCGGAATCGCGTGAAACAGGGCGGTCATTCCGTCCCTGAAGACAAGATCGTCAGCCGATACCACCGGTCGATTGACCTGCTCGCTGAAGCAATCCGATTCACAAACCGTGCTTACGTCTTTGACAACTCCGGCAACAACCAGGAACGTACGTGGCTGGCGGAGATCACTGACGGTCGGATTCTGGAAATTAAGGCCCGTCAGCTTCCTGCGTGGTTTGACCAGGCGGTACTCCAAAAAATCACTTCAGCAGGCACGACACCATAAACGCACGGCTCAGATGTGCGGCTATGGTGCAACGCCCGGGCAGCTGTGGCTGACTCGATGGATCGCGGCAGAGACCGCCAGGTTGCATCGCCCACGAATCTCAGGGCTGCTCCCTGAGCCAGTTGCGGGGCTCCGTTGCCCCTGTTTCGGGTGTGGTTTCTGATCGGCCTCAGAGGTCTTTGATGCCGTCAGCAGGTAGCTCCCCCTTGCCCAACGTCGTCCTTCCTGGCGATAATCGGCGAGGGACCTTGTCGCAGGACTATCTGCAGCGATTCACACTGCTTATTGACGCATCCCACATAGTGGGATAGAATTGGGCGGTTCATGAGGGCTGAATTCGTCGAAACGAGTGAATTTACCGCCACCATTCGCGAGTACCTGAATGACGAAGACTACTCGAACTTGCAGCGTTTGCTGATGGAGCAACCAAATCGTGGGGTTGTGATTCCCGGTTGTAATGGGCTGCGTAAGCTGCGCGTAGCAAATGAGAGTCGCGGCAAGGGCAAAAGAGGTGGTTGTCGTGTGATTTACCTGTACGTTCCCGAAGCCTGCTGGTTCTTCATGCTTGACATCTCCAGCAAAGACGAACAGGAGAACCTCTCGGCGGCAGAGCGACGATTACTTTCACAGTTGGCCACAGAACTGAAAACGCAGGCAAAATTTGCGGCAGGCCGCAGGAGCAAAGAGCCACCATGAGCGGGACGACCAGAAAATCGCTGTTTGAAAGACTGCAGAAAGGATTGCAGGAAAGTGTTGCTCACTGTCGTGGTGAGTTGACGTTGAAAACGGTCGAGGTGCCTGAGGATCCTCCGCAGATCGATGCGGCAACTTTGGCGGCATTACGGCACCAGGCTGCCATGTCACAGTCAGTCTTTGCTGGACTGCTGAGTGTGTCCACGAAGACGCTGCAGAGCTGGGAACAGGGAACTCGGCATCCCTCAGATGCGGCACTGCGGCTGATTCAACTTTTCACGCAACATCCGGAGATTGTCTGCCGCAGCGTCGGACTGCCCCCGGTGACGCTTGCGGGCGTCTCCATCAAGCCAATGAATCGCGGGCGTTCGCAGATTGTTATTGAAGACCGATGAGTGTCCGGATCTGTTGCGACACGAAGGTCGTTTCTGCGTCCGAGTGCTGCGCGTCGCGTTCGTGTCGCATGTCGGCTGCTGAGTCCGCGTACACAGGAAAACGATAATCTGCCTGTCCTGTGGTAACTTCCATCGCGGACGAAAAGCTGGTTGCCTGACAGCGGTGGCACACAAAGTCCGTTGAGTGTCACGGGTGACCCACAACCGACCGGAGTCGCGGCAGGGACTGCCAAGCTGCTGGTGACTTTCCGGCGTCCTGGTGACTTTCGGGAGTGCTGGGCGGCTCAGATGGAACTTCGCCCTCCCGGCGGGCGCAAAAAAAACAGCCGCAGGGACCGTCTGTAAGTCCTTGCGGCTGTTCAAGTTGCACTCGAATGGGCTCGAACCATTAACCTTCGGTTCCGTAGACCGATGCTCTATCCAATTGAGCTACGAGTGCGTACCCGGAAATTGACACAGGTTGTTCAACTTTGGTTCACTTTCCGAGGGTGCGACAGTTTAGCGGAAATTTCCGGGTTCGCAAGGGGGTTCCCTGCGACTTGTCCGGTTGCTGGAATTTGGGGGCCGTCTGCAGCGATTTTACCAGTGTTCGACCGGGCCGTTGGGGACTTTCATCAAAGCGGTCGGGATCGTCCGGGATCGTTCGCCATGGCGTTCCCTAACCCGGCCGACAATCTCCCCAAACTCCTCAGCCGTCTCAAATCGCCGCAGGCGGTCTTCAAGGTCTTCCGGTATCCCAAGGCGGGCTCCGTACCATGCTGCGAATTTGCGAAACAGAACGCAGGAGCGTTCCTGGTGCTGCTCTGTCATCAGGCAAAAATGCTGCTCCAGAAAGGAAATTTGCTCGTCCCGAGTCGGATCAGTGTCGCCGGTTTCTCCTGCCGCTACCCGCTGAATACGACGAAAAATCCAGGGGTCCAGCATGGCGCCGCGCCCAATCGCGACCGCCGCACACCCGGTTTCCTGCATCATCGACACGGCGTCTTCCGGTGTCCGCACGTCCCCATTGGCAATCACCGGCATATGTTTGACCGCCTGCACAACCTGACGAATCCCGTCTCGATTGACTGATCCCTGAAAGCCCTGGGCGCGAGTTCTGCCATGGATCGTCACGGCGGCCACGCCGGCATTTTCCATGGCCGCCGCCAGCTGCGGGGCGGTCAGTGCCGTGGAATCCCAGCCCAGCCGCATCTTGACGGTGACCGGCAGCTGCACCGCGCTGATTACCTGCTCCACCATGCGAACAGCACCGTCCGTGTTGCACATCAGACGGGCCCCCCCGCCAGCTCCGTTCACTTTGGCCATCGGACAGCCCATGTTGATGTCGATGCCCTCGTATCCTCGGTCCTGCAACCACCGGGCGGCTTTGACGAGATCTTCCGTGCGCCCACTGAAAATCTGCACCGACAACGGGCGGTCTTCCGAATTGGTGGCCACCAGTTCCAGAGACTTCCGACTTTCGGACCACAGCATGCTGGCCTGAACCAGGTCCGTGGTGGCCAGCCCCATACCTCCCAGCCGACGCAGAACAGTGCGAAAGGCAAGATGGGTGTAGCCTGCCAGCGGGGCAAGGAAAAATCGTGTGCTCAGGTCCCGATTTCCAATGCGCAGTGGCGCGCGACAAAGCTCCAGAATTTCACTGCGTTCCATGGTCACGTATCAGCCTGCAGTCCTTAAAAGTCTGTTCGAGCGTCCGTTGGACGCGTCCCCGTGATTCTGCCCGAACGCATCGTCCCTCGCACGGCCCGATTTTCTGGCGGGGAATCTGCGCACACCGTTTTCGGGACAATCGCCCATTGTATCTGACCAGAGAAGTGTGGGGAATGAAGGAGGAAGGAGGACGAGAGCAGGGGATTTTGGGGGTGGCAGACTTTTTCCAGGCTGGCCAAGGGCTATGCTGTCCGCCTGCAGGCATTGTCTTCCGGCTGGTGGTTGTCTGTCTGTGCCTGATGTCCGCAGGAACGTCCGGGGAATTTCATGAGTCTGTTTGCTCGCTCACTGGTTCTGCTGTGCCTTGTTTTCGGTTCCCGCCTGACACAGGCCGACGAGTTACCGGCGACACTGAAGGTGGTGTCGCACAATGTCTGGTACGGTTTTACAAAGAAGCCGGAACCCCGGTACTCCCACTGGAAAAAGTGGCTGGCTGCCCAGACACCGGACGTGGTTTCTCTGCAGGAACTAAATGAGTACACCGAACAGAAACTGGCGGCGGATGCAGCGTCCTGGGGACATCCCTATTCTGTGCTGCTGAAGGACGACGGTTTTCCCACGGGCATCACATCCCGCTATCCGATTTCCGATATGCGGCGACTGCGAGAAGGCTTTCATCATGGTCTGCTGCGTTGTCGCATCGCGGGAATCTGGTTCTACGTGATCCATTTTCATCCCTCAAATTTTGCCCGGCGGATCGACGAAGCCGCACTGTTGAAGCGGGATGTGGCCACACTTCCGGAAGACAATCCCAGAATCATTTTGGTCGGGGACTTCAATGGTTTTTCGCCTGCGGATCGGGATCACTACGAGCAGGATGACCGTCTTGTACCATTTTTTCAGCAGCTGGATGCACGCAACCCCGAGGCTCGCAATCTGAACAACGGGCGAATGGACTACGGTGGGATCGAGGCCATTCGGGCTCAGGGTTACACCGACCTGATCGAGCGGGATCGGGCGGCCGGCTCCGTCTTTCAAGGCACGTTTCCCACGCCTCTGGTCAGCGATGAAGACCATGGCACCGACCGGCGGATTGATTATATTTTTGCGTCGAAGACACTGGAGCCGTCCGTGGTTTCTGCCTGCATTCTGCGTGACGCAGTGACCGAGGGACTGTCGGATCATTTTCCAGTGACGGCCACACTGCGACTGCGTGCAACGAAGGATGTTGCGAGTCTGTTTGAATCCGAGCCGGTGCTGCTTCAGGAAACCGGAGCGGGAGAAGGTCCGGCCTGGAAATCTTCTCTGGGCCTGCTCACCAGCGGGGAAGGCAATATCAACCTGCGCACGCCCGACGGGCAGACGTCCGTCTTTCTGAAAAATGCCGGTTCCAATGGTCTGATGTTTGATCGCGAGGGACGTTTGGTGATCTGCGAACCGGTTCGCCGGCGTGTGTCACGTATTGAAGCGGATGGGACCACCACAGTGCTGGCGGAAACGTATGACGGGAAGCGTTTTAATCAACCGAATGATCTGACTCTGGATTCAAAAAACCGGCTGTACTTCACGGATCCTCGCTATGGAGACCGGGCGGGGATGGAACTGAAGGACGCCCGCGGCCGCGAAATTGAGGGCGTTTACCGCATTGACCCCGACGGCCAGGTCACTCGGATTATCACGCACGAAGTTGACCGTCCCAATGGCATTGCCATTACGGCAGATGATCGCTTTCTGTTTGTTGCTGACAACAATAATGTTCAGGGCGGCGCCCGCAAGTTGTGGCGTTTTCATCTGCAGGCCGACGGCAATCCCGACCTGGTAACTCAGACACTAATCCACGACTGGAAGACCACGCGGGGACCGGATGGAATGAAACTGGATGCGGAAGGTCGACTGTACGTGGCCGCCGGCCTGAACAAAGCGAACCTGCCGCATGAAACAGCGGACACGCCGACAGCCGGTGTCTATGTGTTTTCACCGGAGGGACAGTTACTGCAATTTGTGCGAATTCCCCGCGACGAAACGACCAACGTGGCGTTTGGCGGGGAGGATGGCCGGACACTGTTCGTGACGTCCGGCGGTTCGCTGTGGAGCCTGCGGCGGAAGAGAGAGTAGAGGGTAGAGAATAGAAAGTAGAGGGTAGAAAGTAGAGAGGAGAGAGTTTCTGGGTGGGAGTCTTCGGCTGCGCCGTACTGTTTCAAGGTGAAACAGAAAGTGGGTGGCACTGGTTTTACACGCACCGGCAGAGGTTGTGCCAGTCCCTAGGCACGTCATTCCCGCGTCGGTGGGAATGACGTGCTGTTGGAAAATACTGATTGTGGAGTCTCACTTGCGCGGGGACGATGATCGATTTTCAACAGGCTGTCAGCGGACCACGACTTCGTCAAGGTTCAGCAGAACATTGGCCGTCAAAGTCCATGCGGCGAGTGTTTCCGGAGTCAGTGACGTATTGACGGTGGCGGCGGATCCTGTCGTCAGCAGTTTCGTGGCGGCTTCGGGTTGTTCCTGAAAGCGTTGGCGATCTTCCTGCAGTCCGGCGATCAGGATGTTCAGTTCGTCGGCTGTGGGTTTGCGGGACGTCACAAGGCGAAAACCCCATGCAAGTCGGGCTTCGTCGGTGTCGCCGCCTTCGCTCAGGATTCGTTCGGCCAGTTTTCGAGCGGCTTCGACGTAGGTCACTTCGTTGAGCAACGCCAGAGCCTGCAGGGGCGTGTTGGTGAGGGAACGTTTGACAGTGCAGACTTCCCGACTGGGGGCATCGAACAGCTGCATAGACGGTGGTGCGGCTGTCCGTTTCCAGATGGTGTACAGACTTCGCCGGTACAATCCGTCGCCCTGATCCGCCTTATAGCCGCGGAGGTCACCGTAGCGACTGGTTTCGTCCCAGACACCTTCAGGCATATAGGGCCGAACACCGGGGCCGCCAATTTTGCTGACCAGCAGATCGCTGAAGGCGAGTGCCTGGTCGCGCACGACTTCGGCGGCCAGTCGGAATCGCGGTCCTCGAGAGACGAGTCGATTTTCCGGATCGACAGAGTTTGTCACTGTAGCGCGTTGTCGATAGGCGGCGCTCATGACAATCACCTTGTCCAGTCCCTTGATATCCCATGCATGCACGGGATTTTCGCCGATCGAGTGGATCGTTTGTGGGTCCATGAATTCGGAAGCCAGCCAGTCGAGGAGTTCCGGATGGCTGGGCCATTCGGACTGCGATCCGAGGTTCTCTGTCGTTTTGACGATCCCAGTACCAAAGAATCGTTCCCAGGCGCGGTTGGCCCAGACGCGGGCGGTGAGTGGATTGTCTCGGGAGACCAGCCACTGAGCAAAGCCGAGCCGATTTTGGGGCAGAGACTGGGGGAATTCGGAGAGTGCTGCCGGGACGCCGCGGTCAACTTTATCACCGACGCGATCATACTGTCCGCGGACAAGGATGTGCGCATCTCTGGGCTGATTGCGTTCTTTCATAACCATCACGATGGGCAGCGATTCCTGAAAGGCGATGATGGCCTTTGCCGCGTTTTCAACCGCCGCGGACGCTGTTTGTGTTTCGCTGTCGCCGTTGGCCAGAAAGTAATTTGTGATTTCCTGTTTCTGCGTGTCTGTCCGCTGCTCCGGGGAAGTCAGCAGAGCCATGCGAACGGACTCCGGAAAAGATGCTCCCGCAGGAGTCAGGCTTTCGGGCGGCAGTGAGGACGCCGCGATTCGGAAACGGCCAATATTGTGGCCCGAAATCGCATCGTGTCGAAGAGTGATCTGAATGGTCGCCTGTTCGGGGACAGTGATTGAGGACGGAAGCGCAAAGACGGCGCGGCAGACTTCGCGGCGTGTTGGCCCATCGACCGCCCAGCCCTGTCGATGCGGTTCGTTCTTTCCCTGTCCCGCAAGAATCTGTGCGACGGTGTAGCCACTCTGTTCGTAATCCGCGGCAGCCCGACCAAAAGATACCGTGAGCGGTTCTTTCAGGGAGGGGGCTGAGATAGTCGCCTGAACGGCCGTCAGGACAAAGTTGCCATTGCTGTAGCGTCCAAGACTTTTGTTGGGCAACCGTTCATCGGGCAGGCATTCCAGTTGCAGGCCGGAAAACGAGCCCTGGGCGATGGGGGATTCAATGGTGTATGCGTCGAATTCGGGATTGTTTCCGGACGCCAGCCATGAGCCATCGTCCTGTCGTTCGAATCGAGCTCCCCCGGCGCTTTGCACTTCGGAAATCGCCAGTTGTCTCCACGCAACCGGATTTTCAGCAAGCTGTTTCACGATGTCTGTTTCCCATGCAACCTGTCGATCCGGAGCGGTTTGACGGACATGTGCGAGATGCGATTTTGCCGCATCAGCAAGGGCCTGCAGGCGGGCACTTTCGGCAGTATGCTCCGGCATCACGACACGATGAATCGGGGCACTGTTTCCCTGACCTGGTGATCCCCCTTCACTATCAAGGACACCACTTTCGTCAACAGAATTGAAGAATGCGAACAGCTGATAGAATTCCTTCTGGCTGATCGGATCATACTTGTGATCGTGGCAGCGACAGCAGTTCAGCGTCAGTCCCATCCATGTGAGTCCGACCGTTTCGACGCGATCAATTACTGTTTCGGCGAACCATTCTTCAGCGATTCGCCCGCCTTCTCCATTCAGCCGGGTATTGCGATTAAAGCCGGTGGCGATAATCTGATCTGCGGAGGGGGCTGGCCGCATGTCGCCAGCCAGTTGATCGATGGTAAACTGATCGAAGGGCTGATTGCGATTGAAGGCTGCAATGACCCAGTCGCGCCAAGCCCACATCTGGCGAGACGAATCGACCTGAAATCCATTGCTGTCCGCATAGCGGGCGAAATCCAGCCACTGCTGTGCCATCCGTTCGCCGTAGCGGGGAGAATTCAGCAGACGGTCCACGACCTTTTCCCATGCTCTGGGTGACTGGTCGGCCAGAAAGTCTTCGACTTCCGACATTGACGGAGGCAGCCCGGTCAGATCGAGAGTCACGCGGCGAATCAGTGTTTCCCGGGAAGCTTCCGGTGAATGCGTCAGGCCCTCCCTTTGCAGTCGCTGGCGCAGAAAAGCGTCTACGGGACTGAGTCCAGGAGAGGCATCCGGAACGGACGGTCTTTGAACAGGCAGAAAGGCCCAGTGTCCCTGATATTCAGCGCCTTCCCGAATCCACTGACTGAGAGTGGCCAGCTGTTCGGGCGAGACGGTTTTTCCGGACGCCGCAGGTGGCATCTTCAGGTCAGGATCACTGGTCTGAATACGTTTCAGGATTTCGCTGGCGTCAGGACTTCCGGGAACGATGGCCGGACCAGATTCTCCGCCTTTGAAAGCGGCTTCCGAGCGGTCCAGTCGCAGGCCCCCCTGACGTTTGGCTTCGTCGGGGCCGTGACACTGAAAGCAGGAATCGGAGAGGATCGGTCGGATATCCCGATTGAACTGCACTTTGTCCTGACCAAATGCGGCAGAGCAGGCAACTATGCCGATCCACAGTGTGCAGAAGCGAAAGGATGTGCGGAATTCCAGCATCATGAAACCTCAGCAGTAATTCGTTGGAATGCCTGTTTTTGAAACGGGCAGACCACGTTGTTTTCAGGGTCATAGCAGCACATGGCAGAAGGCTCCTGACACGCACTGTTTGGGGTGCATGCGGAGTCCTGCCGTATTGCAGGAACTTTCAGGCAAGGATACCAGTCACCACGTTTCCAAAAACATCTGTCAGCCGTTCATCACGTCCCTGATGAAAGTACGTCAGCCGTGTATGATCGAAGCCCATCAGATGCAGAATTGTGGCATGCAGATCGTGCAGGTGCACGCGATCCACAACCGCTTCAAATCCGAAGTCATCAGTTTCTCCCCAGGAAGTTCCCCCTTTGACGCCGCCTCCTGCCAGCCACATGGAAAATCCATACGGATTGTGATTGCGTCCGGGAGCGTTCGGGCCTTCGCTAAAGGGCATTCGGCCAAATTCACCGCCCCAGACCACCAGGGTTTCTTCGAGCATTCCACGTTCTTCGAGATCGGCAAGCAGCGCGGCGATGGGCTGATCAACTTCGGCACCGTGCCGCCCATGATTCTTCTCGATGCTTTCGTGGGCATCCCATGTTTCTTCCAGATGTCCGCCGCCTGAATACA
>CAIQIE010000185.1 GCA_903871805.1 uncultured Planctomycetaceae bacterium
ATGTCCCAGTTTGCTGTCGATTTTGTCTGTCTCCCATCGGGCAGTGGGCAGGCACTTGCAATTCGCCCCTGATTTCTGACTGAACTTCTGATCCATGTCTGACAAACGCAATCTGTTCAACAAAGTCTGGGATCTTCATACCGTGCGGACTCTTTCCGGCGGACAAACTCAGCTGTTTATTGGTCTGCATCTGATTCACGAAGTGACCAGTCCCCAGGCATTCGAAATCCTGCGAGATCGTCAGCTGAAAGTTGCCTTTCCCCAGCGCACAATCGCCACCGTCGACCACATTGTTCCCACAGCCAGTCAGTCACGTCCCTTCCTGGACGACCTCGCCGAACAAATGATGTCGGCCATCGAAAAGAACTGTGCCGACTTCGGTGTCACGCTGCTCAATCTGGCCGACGAACGTCAGGGGATCGTCCACGTTGTCGGCCCCGAACAGGGCTTGACCCAGCCCGGCATGACCATCGTCTGCGGTGACAGCCACACAAGCACTCATGGCGCCTTCGGAAGCATCGCCATCGGCATTGGCACCAGCAACGTCGCCGAAGTTCTCGCCACGCAGACCATGTTCCTGAACCGGCCACGCGTGCGCAAAATCGTCGTCAATGGACCACTGCCTCCGGGTGTCTACGCCAAGGACGTGATCCTCTACATCATCCAGCAACTGGGTGTTCAGGGGGGCGTGGGCTATGCCTACGAATTCTCCGGAACGACCTTCGATGCAATGTCCATGGAAGAGCGGATGACGGTCTGCAACATGAGTATCGAAGGCGGTGCTCGCTGCGGCTACATCAATCCGGATCAGAAAACTGTCGACTACCTCCGCGGACGACCGTTTGCCCCCAAGGCAGACGACTTTGAGCGCGCCGCAACCTGGTGGCTCAGCCTCGCCTCAGCACAAGATGCCGAATTTGACGATGTCGTCGTGTTTGATGCCGCCGACATCGAACCCACAGTCACCTGGGGAATCACACCTGCCCAGTCCGTCGGTGTCAGTCAGCCACTGCCATTGCTGGCCGAAGTTCCGGCAGAAGAACAGCGGCTGATCCGCGAAGCACTCGAATTCATGGGACTCAGCGAAGGACAACCAATTCAGGGCACAAAAATCGACGTGGCCTTCATCGGTTCCTGCACCAACTCCCGGATTTCCGACCTCCGCGAAGCCGCAAAAGTCGTGCGTGGACACACCGTCGCACCGCACGTCAAAGCCATCGTGGTTCCCGGTTCACAACTGGTCCGTCGGCAGGCCATGGAAGAAGGGCTCCACCACATCTTCGAAGCCGCTGGTTTCGAATGGCGCGAAGCCGGTTGCTCCATGTGCCTCGCCATGAATCCCGACAAACTCAAAGGCCGGGAAGTCTGCGCATCCTCCAGTAACCGCAACTTCAAAGGCCGTCAGGGAAGCCCTACCGGGCGGACGTTACTGATGAGCCCCGCGATGGTCGCAGCCGCCGCCATTCAGGGACAGGTCAGCGACATTCGCAGCTTTGCTCCGGCAACTCCTGTCTGACGTCCACTAATTGTCGCGTTTCGCTCCGTCGAAACGTACACTGACTGCTCTCACTCATCGTCTCGGCATATCGACGCGGCACATTGATTGAATCATCCCGCCCGTGGTTTACTCGGGCCGCTGCGACAAGCGTGCTGAAGCAGCGGAACCGACACCGGCCTTCTGCCGGATTTCGTTCATCTGCTCCTGACGCAGTTCTGTTGCGGTTTTCAGGCGGCGGCGCAGATCGTCCACTTCCGCCTGCACAGCATTGCGATCCTCTTCCAGATTCTTCAAGGCCGCCACAAGGCCGGAACGATACTCCGGGTGCTCGGCAATTTCCGGGCCGTCCGGATCACCGGTCAATTCGCGCTTCCGCACATTCAGACCTTCCTCAGCCGCCGCGTTCAGACGCGTCTGGTCCTGAATATGGATGTCTGTGAGTCCTTCCTGCTGGAAGGATCGCATGATGGTCTGATTCAGGCTGGAGAAGGAATTTCGCGTCCCCGGAGGAATCTGCGACCGAATCCGCGCTCCGCGACTGAAGTTCCAGTTGGCGATTTCCTGAGGCAGTGCCAGCCAGGTCGGTTCCAGCACACAGTTCGTGTCCTGCAACTGATCCAGACGGGCGGCAAATTCGCCCACGTAGACCACCTGGTTCTGCGCATCCAGAGTGAAAACGTGCGCGATTGGCGGAAACTGATCCGTTGTCCCTGGCTTGGTGATGGGAACCAGTCCGTTGCTGCGTCCAAGGCCGTTGACGTTCAAACGAGGCCCCGCGACAGAGACCGAACCGATGTTCCCGCCAGCCGGGAATTCCCACTCGAACCCCCAGCCCAGTTTGGCAGAGACGAGGGCGGACTTGGCGGCCGTGATATCGATCCGGGCTTTTTCTTCCGCCTGAATGGCCTTCTGGCTGTCAACGACGGCCTTAGCCAGAGCGGATTCGATCGTGAATCTGCGTTTCAGCACGAGTCCGGCGAAATAAAACTCTGTTCCCAACCCGGCAAGTACCAGGAAAAACAGCGTGCCTCGCAGATATTTGTTCATTAGCGCACTCCGGAACAGGTTTTGGATTCACCTGTCGGCTGTACCGAAACGGAAACACAGAGAAAGAACGACCGGCATCTTTCAGAATCGGCGATTCGCACAGCGGACTTGGCTGCGGTCCCGATCGGACGCTCGCTTCAGACAGATTGTGTACGCCCACACTGCCTGATTACAACCAGATTCACAGAACAACACAGATTCCGCACATTATCTCACCCGCAAACTCCGGTCGAACAACAGAAATCCCGCCTTCCCACCTGAAAAAAACGAGTTTTTTCTGAATTTGAAACGGACATATCGGTAGGGCGCGGCTGGCATGGAGAAACGATGCTGAACCAGCAGATAGTCGCGTTTCGCTCCGTCGAAACGGACATTCAGCCTTTCACTGCCGAACCTGACACTCAAACAACGTTGCTCCATCAAGTCGAAAACGACCCTGAACTCCCATATGGCCATCGTTTCGCCATGCCACAGCGCGGCTCCTGCCAGGCCGCAAACCAGACCGGCTCGGATCGAACCCCACTACCCATTCAATCCGTGGTTATCCGTGGTTATCCGTGGTGTCAAACTCACCCCCGTCCCTCGATCCACACAAATAGCCGTCCTCTTCCGTGTCTTCCGTGGTTCAATAGCATCCCCGTTCCCTCTGTGTTCAGAGGTGTCCATCCGTGGTTTCAAATACAACCACCAAACCACACTCGCACCGGCTCAGGTGGAACTTCGCCCTCCCCCAAAAAAACACCCCCGTCCCTCGATCCGCACAAATAGCCGTCCTCTTCCCTGTGTTCCGTGTCCTCCGTCGTTCAAAAAAACACCAAACTGCACGCGATTCAGCTCAGATGGAAACTTGCCCACCCATTCCATTCGCTCTACCGTCGCTCGCAACGCGGGAGGGTCCTCCCGGGGAGGGCAATTCAAGAATGCGGCAGAAATCCACAGATTTCCCGACCGCGGGCGGAGGCGGCGGCTGATTTGAGCCTGACGACTGATCCCTCTAGAATTCCGGCAGGATTCTTCGGGACCAGGACACACTGCCCATCAGAAAATGCATTATCCTGTTGCCGTAGCAGCAGAGGGTGTCGTCCTGATCTTCCGAAAGACGTCTTCGCAAGTCAGGCAGCGTTCGATCACTGGTCGCGCCGTTACTTCCCGTGGCCATGTATCGACGTCCCTGCTCAGACTGGCGTTTCCAAACGATTCCGCAGCGTTGTCATCGGGCAGGCGATGGCGACCCGGGCACGCAGTGTTAGCTGCCAGAGCCTGGCGCTGTGCGGAATCGGTGGTCGATATTTTCAAAAAAGGCAGACGCAACGAACATGACAAGTCGTATCTGGAATTTTTCTGCTGGCCCGGCTGTACTGCCGGAGAGTGTGCTTGAAGAAGCGAAAGACAACCTGCTGTCACTGGGCAGCACGGGCATTGGCATCTGCGAACACTCGCACCGCGGTAAGCCCTTCATGGCGGTCGCCGCCGAGGCTGAAGCGCTGTGTCGGGAACTGGCCGGCATTCCGGACGACTATGCCGTGCTCTTCCTGCAGGGCGGCGCGTCACTTCAGTTTTCCATGGTCCCCATGAACTTCCTGACCCCGGATCGCACAGCCGACTACCTTGTCACCGGCATGTGGTCCGAAAAGGCTGTTAAGGAAGCCAAACCCTGGGGCAAAGTGCACTCAGCCTGTTCCAGCAAGGACCAGAATTTTTCGTACATTCCGGACGTGGCCACCTACAGTGACTCACCCGTGTACGTCCACTTCACCTCCAACAATACCATCTTCGGCACGCAGTTTCGGTCTGAGCCTCAGGCGCTGCCGAAAGACGCCTTTCTGGTGTGTGACGCCAGCAGCGACATCTTCAGCCGGCCGATCGACATTCGCAAATACGGGCTGATCTATGCAGGTGCTCAGAAAAATCTGGGCCCCAGCGGTGTCACCCTGGTCATCGTGCGCAAGGACCTCGTGGAAGCCGGCAACAAATCGCTCGCCACCATGCTGCAGTACCGCACGCATGCTGAAAATGAATCCATGTACAACACTCCGCCCACCTTCGGGATCTACCTGATGATGCTGGTGTTTCGCTGGATTCGTCAGCAGGGCGGATTGGCGGCCATGGAGCAGCGGAACGAGGCCAAGGCGAAGGTGCTCTACGACTACCTGGATCAAAGCGC
>CAIQIE010000186.1 GCA_903871805.1 uncultured Planctomycetaceae bacterium
CGCCACCTCCCACGCAGAGTCTGTGATAATTCTGCTGCTGAACGGCCATGCGGCATTTTTCGACGAGCACCTCGACGGCTGCCGCCTGAAAAGAGGCGGCCAGATCGGCCACACGATCGGCGGGCGTTGTCTGCAGTTGTGCTGGTCCGGGAATACCTCGAGCGGCATACAGGACAGCCGTCTTCAGCCCGGAGAAGCTGAAATCGAGGCGTCCACTGTGCAGCAGCGGCCGGGGCATTCGAAATTTGCCGGGATCCCCCTGCAATGCGGCTTTTTGTACCGACGGTCCGCCGGGGTAGGGGAGTCCCAGAATGCGAGCGACCTTGTCGAACGCTTCTCCGGCAGCATCGTCGGTCGTGCCGCCGATCAACCGGCAGTCGGATGCGGACCGGCAGTCATACAGATTTGTGTGACCGCCACTGACAACAAAACCGACACAGGGATAAATGGACTGCGGTTTACCCATGCCACAGGCGTAGATGTGGGCTTCCACGTGGTTAACGGTGACCAGGGGGATCTTGAGTCCCATGGCGATGGTTTTTGCAGCGGTCAGTCCGACCAGCAGCGACCCCACCAGACCAGGCTCGGTCGTGACAGCGACAGCGGCCAGTTGCGAGGGCAGGCAATTGGCCTCTTTCAGCGCCGATTGAATCACGGGAAGGATGCGCTGCACGTGGGCGCGCGAGGCAATTTCGGGAACGACGCCGCCCCATTCCTCATGAAATTCATACTGAGACGCAACGATACTGGAGAGCACACGTCCGTCTTCGCGTACCACGGCAGCTGCGGTTTCATCACAGGATGATTCGATGGCAAGCAGCAGACGCGACGACCCTGATGAGTTAACCATTGTATTTTTCAGAACGAGTGCGAAGATCCGGAGGGCAGTGAGTACTGCGAAGTGACAGCCCGTCGGGGCAGGTTGACCGCAGCATGACCGGATATTGTTTCATAGTGGGGAACTGCTGAGAAGTCATTTTCTGCAAACATCCTTGTGGGACATGACTTCTGCGGGTGCTGATAACTTCAGAGAGGACGGTTGAAGTGACAAATCCACGTAGTCGGTGGTTCGCAGGACGGATGCGGGTGCCCCTGATGCTGATGGTCATCAGTCTTTCAGGGATGACAGGGCTGGCGAGCGGTCAGGATGTTCCGCTGAATCGCATTTCCTTTGGCTCCTGCATTAAACAGGACAAGCCTCAGCCGATCTGGGAAGCGATCATCCGGAACCGTCCGGAGCTGTTCATACTTCTTGGCGACAACATTTATGGCGATACGTCCGACATGGCGATTCTGCGTGAGAAGTACGGCATGCTGCAGGCGCAACCGGGCTTTGCAAAACTCAGGCAGACATGTCCGGTGATTGCCACGTGGGACGACCACGACTATGGGCAGGATGATTCCGGGGCTGAGTATGCGATGCGTCGTGAGTCTCAGCAGGTCTTTCTGGACTTCCTTGAAGTTGGTGCCGACGATGTACGTCGAAAACGGGAAGGGATTTACTGGTCACGCGTCTACGGTCCGGAGGGAAAACGTATTCAGGTGATTCTTTTGGACACTCGGTACTTCCGCAGTCCACTGAAGACCGGTTTTGCTGTTCGGGAGCCGGGGGAAGGGTATCGGGGCAAATATGTTCCCAACGCAGAGGCGGAAGCGACCATACTGGGAGAGGCCCAGTGGAAATGGCTGGAGGAGCAATTGCGTGTTCCGGCCGAGTTGCGAGTGATTGGATCCAGTTTCCAGGTGCTGTCGAATCAGCATGGGTGGGAGATGTGGGAGAATTTTCCCCGGGAGCGACAGCGTCTGCTGACACTGATTCGAACGACGGCTGCTGAGGGCGTCGTGCTGATCAGTGGCGACCGGCATCTGGCTGAGATGGCCGCCATTGAGCGGACGTCGTCTGAGGGCCCCGGCTATCCCTTGTATGAAGTCACCAGCAGCAGCCTGAATCAGCCCAGTGGCAATTTCACAAAGGCGGGTGTTCGATTTGCGAACGAGATCAATCCTTATCGCCGCGGCCTGACATTTTTTGACACGAACTATGGGAATATCCTCGTGGACTGGTCGCAGCCTGATCCGGTAGTCCGTTTGCAGATCTGTGACGAGCAGGGCAGCGTCGTGCTGCAGCAGCGTCTGGGGTTAAGTGAGTTGAGGAGTCAGCAGCGGAGCGGGGCCGTGCCGGCGGGAAATTGAGCTGGCCGTTTTCGGAAATGCCGGCCGGCCACAGGGGGCCGCACCTGACGGTGTCGATACGAACCCGAAAGGCAGCAAGGATCGGCCGAAGTCCATTGTTGCTGGATACGTGGAAGCCACGTGATCCTGCTTTGTGCCACACCTGGTCGGCGTGGAGGCTCATTGTTGATGTGTTTCGGTGGCGGCGCGGGGCTTGCCACCGGCTATTCTCTGCCAGCCCTTCGGGGGCACACAGGTGCAAAGGGGCACACAGGTGCATGGCACCTTCAGACGTAAGTGATTGCATGCAAACGCTTTATTTACATCAGTTCATCCTGATTCGCAC
The DNA here is from genome assembly GCA_903871805.1 of uncultured Planctomycetaceae bacterium. Classification (GTDB taxonomy): domain Bacteria; phylum Planctomycetota; class Planctomycetia; order Planctomycetales; family Planctomycetaceae; genus SXXK01. The sequence goes on from CAIQIE010000186.1 coordinate 2,519, forward strand.
CACCTCAATCATCCGTTCCGAGTGATTGTGGTCATTCGTTTTCCAGTCGCCTGCGGCCGCTTATGAGTACCGCTCCGCTGAGTAAGAGCCAGGGTTCAGGGTGCCCGGCACCAGCCTCCTTTCTGAAGGCTGGCCCCCACCGGAAACGCGAAAGATCAAGCGGCCTGACATCAAGTGCCGTTAATCGCGTGATGCGACACGCCGGATTCCAGCCAGCCCGGCAATCTTCCTGTCGCAAACTGCGACGCACGTCCCTCAACGCTGCGGACGACTAACCACACCTTCCCCTCATATTTACGTTGATGCCGGAATGACTTGCCGAAGGCGTTGCTGTGGAAACTCCTATGCGGCGCGCTCATCAGAATTCCACGCCAGCGTCAGCAATTCCTGCGTTTGGTGATAGAGGTTCTGCAGACGCGATTGCCATTGGGACTTTGTCACCTGATTAATCTGGCCATCAGCATGCAGACCGGGCAGGGCACCAGCGGCAAAACAGATGGCGCGAACCGCCAGTCTCAGTTGCACCAGCGCTTCGGCCCGGGAATGTTGATCAGACATTCTTCCACGATCAATCGATTCGCTGCAGGCAATGCCACCGATGATTTCCAGAAGTCCGCGATGCAGGACTGACAGAAAACCATCGACACAAGCATTACCTTTTAATACTCGCAGGAATTCCAACAAAAACGTACAAGCCTCACGCATCAGTAGAGACTGTGAATCCTGCCCGGAATCACAGGAGGAGCCGCCGGTTACAGATGGATGCAGCGATCGAGAATCCGGACCATCTGCCGGCAGACATTCAGGCTCACCGGTTCCTGAATCTTCAACCTGCGACCAACAAGTATCCGAGGCCCTGGTATGTTCCCGGCCATTCGCAGGAAAGCCTTCAGGAAGTTCCCTGAGAAGAGATTCAGAATTGGCCATTGAAAACAGCAAAGCCTCTTCATCACAACACAGGTCGGCCTCCGCTGAAGTCCGCCGAAGCTGCTCATTTTCAATACGCTGTTGCAACAGCGCCGCTTCAGCGTCACGAACGGAGGCAAAAAAAGTAGTCTCTGTGTCAATGAGAAGGTTCGAAACCACTCGCTGTCCGGGAGCAAGACGGCCTGCAACACGTCCCGCAACTGCCGCAAACGATTCTGTGAGTTGATGTGCCGCGTCCGAAACTTCAGGAACCACTGTCGAAGACAATGTTCCCGGCAGGGGCAATCGACTCTCAAGAATATCGGCACTGATACGTTGAGCAATATGGCATTCCAGACGCAGTGGATCACGATGCTCCCAGTATCCGGAGAGATCCAGCACCTGCAGTTGCGAGAACCATTCGGCCTTCATCAGGGTCAGCAGTTCAATAACCGCTCTATGTCCATCCGCCCCGCTGAAAGCGGTGTGCACGGCGCACCAGCGTGGCAATGTTCGACGGAAATCAACGGATTTGTTCAGATCCCTCATTTCAATCAGCTGACCATCTGCATCCAGCAGCAGATTGACCGGGGACTGTCCCGGACACAGATGGATGACCAGCCCCCGAATGAGCTGATGTCGGCTGGATTCCGCATAACTTCGCCAAAGTGAGACTCGACCGCCGAACGCAGAGGTGGTCTTCAGGACACGGTCCTCAAAGTCCCGAATCAGGAGTAAATCATCGATTTTTCCGCGGTATCGAACTTTGAGAGTCATAGAGCATCCTTGCCTCATGTCTCAGTGATCGAGGGAGTCGTGAAATCCCGCAATGGAAAACCCCTACACTTAGTATCTCATCGTCAATCGCCTCTGGTTCACAAAAACTCCGCGGGTAATCTCACTCCCTCCCCAAAGAGTCCACGTTCTGACCGTTTTTCCGTAATGAAACGGTATTTTTCGCAGGTTAGCCACCTGTATTAGCATCAGTCGGCTTTGGGACCGCCAATTCTACGACTGCGGGCACGCTCTTTGGAAGGAGATCCATGGAAGCCTTCCATGCCCCCCAGGTCGCCGCAATCAGCAGGGCGACTGTCGAGATCCCCAGGGCCAGATCCCAAAGTCTGCCGGGACGCATCCGTGAATCGGTCACGTTCCGACGGAAGTGAATTGCCGCGTACCCGAGCATGGGCAGCATCAACGCCTGCGTCAATCCGGCAATTTTGATCAGTTTCACCGGTTCAGGGAAGGCGATAAAGGCAACCACACAGACCAGCGGCAGCAGGGTGGAAATCCACTGCACCAGTCGCCGCCGCGTCTCTCCTTCATGGTCCGAAGACGTCAACCCGACCACTCCGAAAAAGTCCGCAATCATGCGAGCGTTGCCGGCATTGGCCACAAGAAAGGTCGAATACAGGACGGCAAATGCCCCGGAAAGAAACAGCCAGCGTGCGTACTCCCCAAAGATCGGCACGTAGCTGCGAGACAGGGTGCTGACCATCCGCATCCCTTCCGGATCCCGTCCCTCTGAGTGCAGGACACAGACTCCCATAAGGTAAAATGCCGCGGTCGCCAGGGTATACACAATCATCGAGGCGAAGGCGTCCCACTTCATGACGCCAAACCAGCCCTGAGCGCGCTGCAACCAGGCGTCAGATGAGTCCCTGGGGCCGGCCGATTTTGCGTATCCTTTTTCAATGCACCAATACGGATAGCTGATTAGTTCGGTGGCTCCCACGCCGATAATGCCAAACGTGGCCAGTGCCGTAATCAAGGCGGCGTCCCCCGGTGGCAGCCCGAAACTCAGCCCCTGCAGAAAGTCGGCCGTCGAGAGCCCATACGAGGTCTGTTGAAGGGCCAGCACATTGCCAATGGTAATAAAGGTGAACGCCACAACCAGCGCGACCGAAAACACTTCCACCAGTTTATAACGCCCGACATACAGAACGACGGCTGTCAATGATCCAAGCAGAACGGTCCAGATCTTGTCATCGCGGGTTGGCGGATCGACCAGACTGATGCCGGCTTCACTGAGTAATGGTTTGTCCGCCAGCGCCAACTCCATGATTTTTTTTCCACGGTCGCCCAGCAATTCCAATTCCTGCTGCACGCGAGTCATAACTCGGTCGTTTTTCTGCGTCGCGGAGGCATCCGAAACGTCGGCCGTCGTCCCCTGTACTTGTGGCGCATTGGCATGCCATGTCGCCCATGCACGGATTTCCTTTTCGGATGGACAGAGAGTCGCTTCGGCGTAATCTCCAGTCAGCGGGACTGTCAGCGACAGGGACTGACCGACTCCACCGGCAATTCCGCCCAACTGCGCGGTGGACGTCGAGATCATGATCACCCAGAAGGCAACGATCCAGTTGATTCCAAACAATCGCGGACCGGGGACTCGATTCAGTGATGTCAGCGTGGTTTCGCCATGGCTGATGGCAAACCGCCCGAATTCCAACTGCACAAAGACCTTGACTACACATCCCACCATAATCAGCCAGAGCAGTGCAATTCCGGCCTGAGCACCAGTCTTGGTGGTCATGATCAATTCGCCGGAACCCACGATGTTCGCAGCGATAATCAGGCCCGGTCCGATATGTCGCAGGATTTGGCCGGGAGAACGCGGTGGAGCGGCAATTTCGGACGCCACTCTGCGATCAACGTAGTCTTTAGATGAAGGCCGTAAATTTTCGGGAATCATTGGGTGGGAAGGCCTGATGGTATGGGCGTCGGGAAGGTCAGTTTTTGGTTTGAATTCTATAGCGGACACACAACAGACACACGGAGCAACAGACCATCGCCTGACAGGGAAGCGACTGCCGCAAAAACCCGCATGAACTCAAATCACAGAGGAAAGCCTGTACAGCATACAAACATCTGTGGGGCATTCCATGCAGAGACACGTTTGAAGAGTTTTCGTTGGCAAATTGTGGGGACAATAGCCGCTGACAGCTGCATTCCGACGGTTTTTTGACGTAAACTCCCCTGATGTCTTCACTCTCGTTTCACATGGCCGTTGTGAAAATGCCAGTGATCCGGGAAAAAACGTCATTGTCACTCTGAAAATGTGTCTCAGGAGTGAACCGACAGGCGTCGGAATCCGTTACGAAATCGCGATGTCCCTTTCGACAAAGCGCATTGGAACCTGAATGAAACCCGCAATGGTTGCCCGATCCGGAAGCAGGCACGTCTGTCTGATTGCCTGCTGTGCGATGCCAAGTCTGCTGCTGGCATCATCCTTTTTCAGTCAGGCTATCGCAGGTTCCCAGTCAGCGTCGGTCACTCCGCAAGCGACGGCAATGGCCGTTGCGCAGTCAGCCACGCATGCGACTTATGCCTCCGGCCTGCTTCTGGCTGGATACTGCAGCGCGATTGTTCTCGCCTCTTTGACAGGTGGGTGGCTGCCCTCCGTATTTGCCTTGACCCACACGGCAACTCAGACTGTCACCAGTTTCGTTGGCGGTTTGATGCTGGGGATTGCCGTCTTTCATCTGCTGCCCCATTCGTTGCATGGAACCCAGTCACCCAATGATGCGGCATGGTGGATGATGTGCGGCATTCTGGCGATGTTCCTGCTGATTCGCTGCTTCCATTTTCATCATCACGGTCCGCTGGAGATTTCCACGGAGAAGGAGGACCCCTGCGCGGATCATCGCCACCTGCTTCCGGTCCTGTCAGCGATGCCACAGGCACCCCATATTCATGACGAACACCATATTCATAACGAACATTGTGACCATTCATCGAAAGCCCCCGAGGCATCAGGCCCGGCAGCGCCACCCCACTGCCACCACGCACATGAATTGAGCTGGATGGGAATCACAATCGGCCTCTCGCTGCATACGCTGCTGGATGGGATGGCCCTGGCCGCCAGCGTCAATGCAGAATCCGCCCGCCCGGGACTGCTTTCCCTGTTTGGATTCGGAACATTCCTGGCAATTCTGCTTCACAAACCCCTTGATGCGGTCTCAATTACATCCTTGATGACTGCAGGTGGCTGGAGCTCAAGGGCAAGGTTTCGTGTCAACCTTGGCTTTGCGGCGATGTGCCCACTTGGCGCAATCCTGTTTTGTCTTGGTGTTCAGCAACTGGATGGCCTGCAGCAGGTCATTGTGGATGCAGCACTGGCGTTTTCTGCCGGGATCTTTCTCTGTATTGCTCTGAGCGATCTGTTGCCGGAAATGGAGTTCCATGCCCACAATCGGCTGCAACTGACTGCGGCTCTACTGGCGGGAATTCTGCTGGCCTACGGCATCACATTTCTGGAACCGGCTCATCTGCACTAATTTCCAAACGCTGACTTTGACGTGCCGATGGCTCAGAGAATCCTCTGATCGCTGTACGGCATGAGTCACGTGCTGCAACCGCGGATGAATCAGAGGCAGACCCACTTGCGTTCACGGGAACTTACGGTAAAAAATCACGTCGGGGTGACAAAGCCATGAGCGGCTGGACATCAGAAGCACTGAGGGCGCACTGGCATCGCTGTTTCCCTCGCTGACATCGGAACACACACAATGACTGCAGGTTTTGGTATTGTCGGTACAGGCATGATTGCTCACTTTCATGCAAAAGCCATTCAGGCAATGCCGGGAGGCAGAGTTATGGCCTGCTTTAATCAGAACATGTCCAAAGCCGAAGCTTTTGCGGCGGAGTACGGTTGTCGCGCCTGCAGCTCACTGGATCAGCTTCTTGGTGACCCGGAGGTTCAGATCGTCACCATCTGCACTCCCAGCGGTGCCCATCGCGACCCCGCCATCGCAGCGGCTCAGGCCGGTAAGCATGTCGTCGTGGAAAAACCGCTGGAGATTACACTCGAGCGATGTGACGCAATCATTCACGCGTGCGCGACGGCCGGTGTCAGGCTCTGCACGATTTTCCCATCCAGATTCAGCCCTGCCAATCTGGCCTTGAAAGAAGCGATTGATACCGGTCGATTCGGACGCCTGACGCTCGGTGACACCTATGTCAAATGGTGGCGAACGCAGGAATACTATGACGGTGGCGGCTGGCGGGGCACATGGGCTCTGGACGGCGGCGGCGCCTTTATGAACCAGGCCATCCACAATGTGGACCTGCTGACGTGGCTCATGGGTGATGTGGCCGAAATTACTGGGTTCACCGGAACGCTGGCACACGAACGCATTGAAGTCGAAGACGTTGGGGTGGCCTGTCTGAAATTTCGAAACGGCGCGATCGGAGTGATGGAAGCAACTACCGCGGCCTGGCCCGGCCTGCTCAAAAGAACGGAGATTCACGGCAGCCGTGGGACGGCCATCATCGAACAGGACTCAATCACCAAATGGGAATTCGCCGAACCACTCCCGCAGGATCAGGAACTTCTGCAGCGTCTTGGCGGAGGCTCCGCCACATCCGGAGGTGCTGCCGACCCGAAGGCGATCAGCTTCGTCGGCCACCAACTACAGCTGCAGGACTTTGTGGAAGCCATCGCTGAAGGTCGACAACCGAAGGTTGACGGGGCCGAGGGCCGACGCAGCGTGGAGATTATTCTGGCGATTTACCGTGCTGCCAACAGCGGCACCAGCCAGAAACTCCCGGGATAGCGTTGTCTCCGTCTTAAACCGTCAAACGCGATTCAACGCTGACCCTACCTGCCAGAGAATGTCACCGCGCCCGGAATCGTTGGCAATTCGAGCCAGCACAAACAGTAAATCCGACAGCCGATTCAGCGAGATCAGAATTTCCTGATTCAGCGGTTCGCAGGCCGCCAGCCGCAACACATCCAGTTCCGCACGGCGGCAAATACTTCTGGCAACATGAAGTGCTGCTGCCGATGGTGAACCGCCGGGCAGGATAAAACTGCTCAGGGGGGCCAATTCGGCATTGAACCTGTCAATCAGCGCTTCCAGCTGCTTCACATGCTCGCTGCTGATCCTTTGCGGCAGCAGATCTGGCTCCCCCGGTGTCGGAAGCGGAACGCAGATATCCGCTCCCAGATCAAAGAGAAACTGCTGCAGCGCCGGCAGCAGAACTCGCAGAGACTCGGGAGGCCCGGCCGCCAGTGCCGCACCAATCGCGCAGTTGGTTTCATCCACGGATCCCCCTGCGACAATTCGGGGATGCAGTTTCGAGACGCGGAGGCCATCTCCCAGACTGGTCTGACCGTGGTCACCACCGCCTGTGTAAATTCTATCAAGCCGTACCATAAAACCCCGGATCTTTCGGCAACCAGACGCTGCCAGGAATACCACCACAGGCAGCACGCTTTGTCAGCATGCCTGCCCCTGCCGCAGCCAGCCATTAGGTCTGAACCACCTTTACGCAGGTATGAAAGACATTTCAGGATGAACGGCAAGACAAAATGCCGCAATCAGGTCCGCTGCCTGGCAGAGATCTGATTCAGCCACCAGTTCCACAGGGCTGTGCATGTAACGATTGGGAATCGTCACGAGCCCGGTCGCACAGCCTGCCCCCGCCAGCTGAACCGCCGCCCCATCATTGCTGGCGGGATACCCCAGCGCATTGATCTGGACCGGAATCGATCGGCTCGCTGCCTGAGCCATCAGCAGGTCAAACACCACAGGGTTTGCGTTCGCCCCCCGCACAAGGACCGGACCGCGCCCGATCTCGATGCGACCAAATTCGTTTTGATCAATGCCCGGACAGTCGGTTGCATGAGTCACATCCACGGCGATAGAAATCTCTGGCGCTACATTTCTGGCACTCGTCGTGGCTCCTCTGAGCCCAATTTCTTCCTGAACCGAAGAGACCGCCACAATACGCACGGCTGGCTTTGCAGCTGCCACCTGTTTTAACGCATTCATAATCACCCAAATGCCGGCTCGATCATCCATTGCGACTCCGGAAATACGGCCATTCCGCAGTTCCCTCAGGCAGGGTTCGGGAGTCACGAAATCTCCGATCTGCACGATCGAACGTGTTTCGGCCTCCGAGACGGACCCGATATCAATCCACAACTCCTTCATTTTTGGAACGGTTTTTCGCTCTTCCGGATCCAGCAGATGGATTGGTTTCCGCGCAATCACCCCGGGGATTGGCCCCGACGCCGTATGAACAAGCATTCGCTGCCCGAGCAGTATCTGCATGTCCCAGCCACCCACAGGATTCACACGAATGAAGCCGACGGAGTCGATATGGCGGACAATCAGGCCGATCTGGTCGCAATGGGCGTCCAGCAGGATTGTTTTTGTTCCAGAGGGATTGACCGTGGCGTACACGTTTCCAAGAACATCCGTGGTCACTTCATCCGCAAATTCCTGCACGAACCTGCGTACAACACTCTGAATTTTCTGCTCACCTCCTGATGTTCCAGGCGTCAGCAACAGGTCTTTCAGAAACTGATCCGGCATAGCAGAAAACTCCTGAACTTGTTTAAGGGAAGGGCACAGGTAGAAGGCAGGTGCGGTGGGGAAAACCAGAGTTGGCCGTACTGCGCAGCAAGAGAGCCCAGCCGTTGGGGGGCTGGGCTCTGTGTAGCCGTCGATCATCGTAGCGTTCCAGCCAGCCAGGCCAGCCAGCAGCGATTACTTCATTGCAGCCTTGGCTTCCTTTTCCTTGCGGCGTTTCTCAAGGATTTCTGCCTGGAGCCCGCGTGGAACCTGGCGATAGGCCAGGAATTCCATGGTGAAGGTTCCCTTGCCCTGTGTCATTGAGCGAAGTTCGTTGGCGTAGTCGAACATGCTGGACAGTGGTGCTTCGGCGTTGATCACGCAGATACCACCATTGACTTCGGAGCCGGTCACAAGCCCACGCTTGCTGGACAGGTGCCCTGTGATCTGTCCCTGGAATTCGTCAGGAACTTCGACTTCCAGTTTCATGAAGGGTTCCTGAAGAGCAACCTCGGCCTTTTTGAGGGTTTCTCGCATACAGCCGAGCGCACAAATCTTGAACGCCATTTCGGACGAGTCGACATCGTGGTAGCTACCGTCCTGCAGACGCATTTTGACGTTTACCACTTCGTATTCGCCGAGCGGTCCCTTTTTGAGACCTTCTTCGAATCCGTCATCGCACGGGGCGATAAACTCGCGAGGAATACGTCCACCGGTCACTTCGTCGCTGAACTCGTACGGAACGTCGGAAGTCTCCGGCAGTGGTTCGAGGATGCCTTTCACGTGAGCATACTGACCAGAACCACCGGACTGCTTCTTGTGCTTGTAATCGAACTCGACAGATTTGGTTGGACATTCGCGGTAGGCGACGCGAGGTTCCCCGACAACGCACTCGCATTTATATTCGCGTTTGATACGTTCAACATAAATTTCGAGATGCAGCTGACCCATGCCGGCGATCAGCGTCTGTCCGGTTTCTTCGTCAGTCATCACGCGGAACGTTGGGTCTTCACGGCGAAAACGTTCCAGAGCCTTGCTGAGTTTGTCCGCGTCGTCGCGCTTCTTTGGTTCGATGGACAATCGAATCACGGCGTTGGCGACGAAGATATTTTCGAGTGAAAGGCTGAGGCCTTCGGATGTGAAGGTATCTCCGGAGGCGCAGTCAACACCGACGAGGGCCACGATATCGCCGGCTTCGGCAAGATCGATGTCTTCGCGATCATTGGAGTGCATACGGACAAGACGTCCGAAGCGAACAACCTTGCCGGTACGAGCATTGACGTAGGACTGGCCCTTGATGATCTTACCCTGATAGAGTCGAGTGTAGGTCAGCTGTCCAAAGCTTTCGACAACGGTCTTGAACGCCATGCAAACCAGCGGTGCATCGTTGGAGTCACTGAGCAGCACCTTGGGATGCAATCCATCTTCGCCAACTTTGCTGTTGTCGATCGCATACTTTTCACGATTTGGCGGGCAGGGCAGGTACCGACAAACAGCGTCAAGTGCTTCCTGGACGCCCTTGTCTTTGTAGGCCGTTCCCATCAGAACTGGAGTGATCTGCTGTGCGAGCGTCGCTTTACGAATCACTTCACGAACCTGTTCGATGGTGACTTCAGTCTCTTCCAGCAGGGCGGCCATCAGTTCATCGTCGTGCAGGGACAATTCTTCCAGCATTTCGCGACGCGCATTGTCTGCAGCCTCTTTCATTTCGTCGGAAATTGGCTTGCGAATGATGTCTTCGCCTTTATCCCCTTCGAAGTATACCGCTTCCATGCGTACAAGGTCGATGACCCCCTGAAACGCGGACTCGCGACCAATGGCAAGCTGCAGCGGAACTGCGTTGCACTTCAATTTGTCCTTCATCATCGCGATGACCTTCTCGGGGTTTGCACCGATTCGGTCCATCTTGTTGATAAAAGCAATTCTGGGCACGCCGTAACGGCGCATCTGCCGGTCGACGGTCAGAGACTGACTTTGCACGCCCCCTACGGCACACAGCACGAGGATGGCTCCGTCAAGAACGCGGAGACTTCGCTCCACTTCCACGGTAAAGTCCACGTGCCCGGGAGTGTCAATGATATTAATTGGATGATTGGTGCCAAGTTCTTTGTCTTCCCACTCGACGCGCGTCGACGCGGAGGTGATGGTGATCCCTCGTTCGCGTTCCAGGTCCATGTGGTCCATGGTCGCGCCGCCGTCTCCGCCTTTCACTTCGCGAATTTTGTGAATGCGCCCGCAGTAGAACAAAATGCGTTCTGTCAGTGTCGTCTTGCCGGAATCGATGTGGGCCGAAATTCCAATGTTGCGAAGTCGGGTAATGTCCATGGTTGAACAACGTGCCTCAGAAGGAAAAATGAAAATCTGTCAACAAATCTGTGAACGCGGTAACACCGCCCCGGAATTCGTCAAAGTGCCACACAACTGATGCACGCTTATGCAGGCAATTCAGTCGCCAGACATCTTCAGGATGCTCCGTGCCCGCATCCCGTGCTCTCTGGCACAGGCAATGCCGCTGAACCGCATCCGCCGCAGAATTCCACCGCGACTGCAACCAGCCAGGAAACCTCAGGACCTACGTCCACCAGACCTGGGGCTGCACCAGCCCGGGCATCATTCGCACTGAATCTGACCAGTCAGATCACATCCAGGACACGAACTAAAACTCTGCCAGATGAAGAATTTCCAAAGAAACGCTCCGACGGCAGCGCGCACACATGTACATCAACTTGTTTTCCAGAGCCTCCAATACTATCGGCGTTTTCCCGATTTCGAAAGCGGAACTCCTCGGATTTCGCAGAAACCCACGCGTTTCCCGCACAGGGAAAAGGCCAATTGTGGTCAATTTGCGACATTTTTCCTCCGCAAATCCTCCCAAACCCACTGTCCACTGCTTGAATTTCCCGATTTCTCTCCAGGCGACAATTCGAGTTTTACGGAAATCCGTCGGTTTGTCGGGTACGTTGCAGAAGGGGGATTTCCCCTTTCGTCACACGCCATGCCGGCAAAACACGTCGACGTTCTCGACCAAATCGCTTAAACTTGCGCCTCTCAGTGGTGCTCCTGCGTTTCAAATTCAGAAGTCTCACTAAGAAAACTGTCAAGACTTTCCCGATCGGGCTCGGCAATCCTGTCTGACCGGATGGGTGTGCCTTTCCGGCTTCAAACGATAATCACTCGAGAGTGTTCAAACTGGCTTCTTTGTGACCCTGAGGGTTTACGTCCGAGATGGACTCCGCAGGATCAATCCTGATGAACGGGCTCCCAAAGCGGTATTCTTTCTGAATACACTTCAATGGCTCAGGATCCGGGGCAGAACGTTGCGGAGTTTGGCACACACTGACCACAGGTTCCTGTTACAGATTCCACCGGATCCCACTCAACACGTTGCCTCTGCCATCTCAAGGATACTCCCGGAATGGGTCTCGAAAATCGCGATTACCTTCGTGAGGATGACGGCCAATCTGAGCGACGCTTCTCAATCCCCACTCTTTCGGTGCTGGGCAAACTGATCGCGTTCACAGTCGCAGTGTTCCTGCTGCAACTGATAACAACAGGCACGACAGAAACACCTCTTGGAGTCGAGCAGATTTCAGTAGCCGAAGACTGGCTGGAGCTGAGTGTTCCCGCCGTTTTCCGGCAGGGTGAGGTCTGGCGATTACTGACCTACGCTTTCTGTCACAATCGCATGAACCTGATGCATATTGCCATGAATATGCTCACACTCTTTTTTGCCGGTCGAATGGTGCTTTCGGTCGTAAATGAACGTGAATTTCTGTGGTTTTATCTGGCCGGTGCGATCTGGGCCGGCCTAATCTCGCTGCTTTTCTGCCGCTTCTACATGCCTCAGGCTCACATCCTGGGAGCTTCAGGTGCCGTGCTGGCAGTATTGACTCTGGCAGCCATGCATTATCCACGGCAGGAGGTGCTGCTGATGGGCATCATCCCGCTGCAAATGAGATGGCTCCTGGCGCTTTATGTGGCACTGGATGTTATGCCATTGCTGTCCGGCCAGTGGATGGTCAGCCAGAAAGCCCACACGGCTCATCTGGGAGGTATTCTCTTTGGTTTCCTCTATTTCCGCTGGGATATGCACATCACCCGCTGGTGGGACCAGCTCGTCGGTGGCTTCAGGCTTCGAAGAAGAAAACGCGGAAACCTGAAGATCTATGCCCCGGCTAATCAACCAGAATCAAACCTTGATGACCAGGTCGATCAGATCCTGAAGAAAATCAGCGAGCAGGGTGAGGCCAGCCTGACTCAGCGCGAACGCAATATTCTGACTCAGGCCAGCCGACAGCTGCGAAAAAACCGCAAATAACTCTCCACGGAGTGCTCTGTTTTCTGCTTTTCAGCCATCTTGTCCGTTCGGCCCCTTAGACCATCATGGCAGCATGGCACTCCCTGTGATTGCCTGACAGACATTTCCGACCAGGAACGCGGAATGCCTCAGGTCAGCACTTCCATGATCACCTTCCCATGAACATCTGTCAGTCGGCGAGCGATTCCGTTTTGCCGAAAGGTCAGCCGCTCATGGTCCAGTCCCAGCAGATGCAGAATCGTTGCGTTCAGGTCGTGGATCGACAACACGTTCTCCACGGCCTTGAAGCCCAGTTCGTCTGTCTTTCCAAAACTGACTCCTGAACGTATGCCCGCCCCGGTCAGGAAGGCCGTGAATCCATTGGGATTGTGGTCTCTGCCGGCAGCCCCCTTTTGAAACATCGGCATCCGCCCAAATTCCGTACACCAGACGACCAGCGTGTCTTCCAGCAATCCGCGCTGTCGCAGATCACGAATCAGCGCCGCCGTTGGCTGATCCATGATTCTTCCGTGAATGTCGTACTGCTCACGCAAGGCCTGATGCCCGTCCCAGTTCAGCCGCCCACCGCTGGCATAGGCCCCGTTGAACAACTGCACAAAGCGAACCCCCTTCTCGATCAGTCTTCGAGCCAGAAGACAGTTTCTCGCATAGCCCGCCCGAATCGGATCGGACTCGTCATCGGCTCCATACATTTTCAGCATATGTGCAGGCTCTGAACCTAATTCGCTGATCTCCGGCACCGAACTTTGCATCTTTGCGGCCAGCTCGTAACTGGCAATGCGCGCTGCCAGTTCGGTATCTCCGGGATTCTGACGCAGATGCTCTTCATTCAGCAGCTTCAGCAGATCCCGAGCGGCCTGATCACTTTCACGACCAATCGACTTCGGAGCCTGCAGATTGCGTATGGGTTGTCCCGAATTGAAGGCGGTCCCCTGATACACAGCCGGAAGAAAGCCCGGCCCCCAATTGTTCACACTGGCCTGCGGGATTCCTCGTGGATCCGGAATCGCAACAAACGCCGGCAGCTCCTGATTATCACTTCCCAGGGCATACGTAACCCAGGCACCGATACTGGGAAAACCATCCTGAACAAATCCCGTGGAAAGAAAGTTCTCCGCAGGTCCGTGCGTGTTGGTTTTACTGGTCAGCGTATGCACAAAGGCAAAGTCATCCACCATTTCCGCGAGGTGCGGAATCATGTCCGACACCATCTTGCCAGTTTCCCCATGGGGCCGAAAGGCGTATTGCGGCTTTGCCAGATTCCCTGCCGGCCCCTGAAACGTCACGGCAGGACCTCCCGGCATCGGCTTTCCGTCCTGCCGGATCAGTTCCGGCTTGTAGTCCCATGTCTCCAGCTGACTGCAGGCCCCGGCACAAAAAATGACCAACACATTTTTGGCCCGCGCTGCGTGATGCCCCTGCCGCGGCGCATGAGGACGCGCGGGATCAATCGCAGGCTGCCACACTTCCTCTGCCATCAATCCCTGATCACTCAGCAACTGCAGCAGAGCAATACTGCTGAGCGATGCCACGGTCTGACCAAAGAAGTTTCTTCGATCCAGTAACCCTCGACCGGCGTGCGTTAAAGGTTGCCGAAACATGTTTTCGCGTTGTCTCATGGTTCCCGTTTCCCCATCTGCCTTTGTCGGTGTTCTCTGCTGCCTTCAGCCCGCGGTACACATATCATGGCGATTACGGAATCACCAGAAACGCACTGCTGTTCAGAACAACTCGACACACCACTGCAAGCCCGTGCTTCTCGGCAACCTGAACCGCCTGCGACAGCTGTTCAGGTGCCGGAACATGCCCGATGGCCAACTCAAAAACACGTTCCGTCTGCCCGGACACATTCCCCGGCACTTCACGAATCACCCGCTCTGCAAATTTTTCGGCCCGCTCAATCACAAAAGGACTGTTGAACAGATTCAATGCCTGTATCGCCGTGGTCGAACGACTTCGGCGCGGCATCGACTGGCCAGCATCCGGGCAGTCAAAGGCGCCAAACACCGGAACGTTCTCCATGCGGACTCGGTGCGAATAAATCATCCGCCGCATTTCTTCCGAGGTGAACTGTTCCAAAGGTGGAAACCCGTCAAGACCGCCACGCGTCCTAAAGAAACTGAATCCCGGGCCGCCCGCCTTCCAATTCAACTCACCACTCAACATCAACATGCCATCTCGAATCACTTCACTTTCCGCTCGCCGCGAACCAAAGTGCCACAAAAGTCGATTGTCGCGATCCTTTCTCAAGGCCTCCTCGGACAGCAGTGAGGACTGCTGCCACGCAGCCGTTCTCAGAATCAGCCGATGCAGATACTTCAATGACCAGCCGTTGCGAATAAACTCTCCAGTCAGCCAGTCCAGCAATTCGGGATGCGTCGGCGAACTTCCATTCAGACCAAAGTCATTTGGCGTGTCCACCAGTCCGCAACCAAAGTGATGCTGCCACACACGATTGACCATCACTCGAGCTGTCAACGGGTTACGCTCCGATGCCAGCCAGTCCGCCAGAGCAAGTCGTCGCCGCTGATCCTCAGTCAGCGTCTGTGTGCTGATTCCGGTAACGTCCATGCCGCCCGGTGCGGTCAGTGGATGCGTATTCCGGAAAACAGAGGGCTCCGCAATCGACGTCTCCTCGACCGGCTGCTCCGGATCACCTCGACGCAGAAGCAAGGTCGCATGCGGCTCGCGGAATACTCCCGCAAACACCATCTGGGGCGTTTCGTACCGAGCCTTCTGTTCCTGCAGCCGCTGAAGTTCTGTGACCAGTGGAGTGATCGCGGAAGTGTCAGCGCCGGCAGAATTTCTCAGCATGGCCTGCACAGGATCCCATGGCGTTCCCAGCGGCGTTCGATCGTCACTTTTCGCCACAGCAGTCCAGTTTTGACCGTCAGAGGACACCGCAATTTCATACCGCACTGGCAGACGATCCGTGAACTTTCCCGTACGATCGCGAGCCCACTCCACTCGATCCAGCTCCACTGGCTCCGGCCATTCCAGCTGAACCCAGCTGCCCTCTGTCTGGCTTGGTATCCAGCTGTGGTCATTGCCGTAAAGCCCATCATTCACATGCCTGAGCTGGTGAATTCCAGTCTCCGAGTAATTGCCGGACGATGAAAGCCTGACCCCACGAGATTCCGCAGCCAGATTGTCCCGACGGTTCGCCGGACCAAACACTTCAAGTTCATCCAGACAGGGCTGATGCTGGTTGTTATTGATAGTGGCGAAGGTGGTAAAACGAAGAAACTTTGTCCGGACCGATGCAAAACGCTCCGTCGTCAGTTGCGAATTCACCGGGGCCCGCATTCGAAGCTTCGACGGAACGGCATCTGCCACTCGTTCCGCGTCTACACCCGGTTCCGCCAAAACCTCCTGCAGAACAATCACGTCGGCTGTTATGCCGGTACCGGTGTCGCCCCCGCGAACAAGCAGCACCGACTGCTCCGCCAGATCCACAACACCCACGCTTTGCAGTCCGCTCCACAACGGAACCTGCTCAGTGGTTCCCTCAGATATCCCCGCCAGATAGTACTGGTCAACTTTCGCAATTTCCTGCTGGTCTGCGCGAGTCGTAAGATCGCCATCCCGATCCAGAATGTAGCGGGCATCTCGCGTGTGAACACCACTTCCATGTGCCCCCCAGGAAAGCCAAAGCTGAAATGCGCCGGACACGCCCGGTGAGTACGCCAGCACATCCTCGCCAGCAACATTGTTCCACCACGTGTATCGCCCGCCACTCAGATTTCCCGGCTGCTCAGCTGAACCGGCGTCATCTCGATAACCACGCTTCGTTCCCGAGGGATTCGCTCCCGGGCCATTTTGCTGTTTCAGGAATTTCACACGCGCCGCATCCTCTTCGTCAATAATCAACGTCCTCCCGGTCCATGCCGGCGATTCCATGCTTCCCAGACTCTCCTGCAACTCCGCGATACGCGGTCCCAGCTTTGCCGCTTCCGCCATTCGATTTTCGGTATTACGGTCACGCAGCGGCCGATCACCATACTCCACCCCCGCAAAAAACGCCTGCAGATTGTAGTAGTCACGCTGAGTCACCGGGTCAAATTTGTGGTCATGGCACCGAGCACAGGCAATCGTCAAACCCATGAGAACGCTGCCGGTTCCCGAAATGATTTCATCAAGGGCATCCTGACGGGCCAGTCGTTTCGAGACATCGTCAGCCCCAATCTGCCCCGGCAGCAGCACTGCAGAGGCCACCAGAAATCCCGTCGCCGCATCTTCCCCCAAAACATCGCCGGCAATCTGCTCACGCACAAACTGATTGTACGGCTTATCTTCATTCAGCGAACGGATCACATAATCCCGATAGGGCCATGCGTTGTCTCGCGGTGTATTGACTTCAAAGCCATGAGTGTCCGCATAACGCACCGCATCCAGCCAGTGCTGCGCCCACCGTTCGCCATAGTGGGGACTGGACAGAAAGGCTTCAAACACACGTTCCCATGCGTCGGGTCGCGTGTCCACAACGAAGGCTTCCACCTGCTCAGGTGTCGGCAGCAACCCCGTGAGAATCAGCGAAGCTCGGCGAATCAAAGTTCTCCGGTCCGCCGGTGCATTCATCGACAGGCCCTGCTCCGACAAACGCACGTTCAGAAAGTGATCAATCGCGGTGCCAGCCTCTTCCGAATCCGCCTCCGGCACAGGGACTTCCTTCGGCAACTGAAACGCCCAGTGACTCCACCGCGGATCCGCTGCGGCCCTGCGATCGTACTCCGTCTCCGGCCATTCGGCACCCGCATCAATCCAGCTGCGCAACAGCTGCACTTCCGCTT
This sequence comes from uncultured Planctomycetaceae bacterium, assembly GCA_903871805.1. Classification (GTDB taxonomy): domain Bacteria; phylum Planctomycetota; class Planctomycetia; order Planctomycetales; family Planctomycetaceae; genus SXXK01. The sequence goes on from CAIQIE010000186.1 coordinate 19,837, forward strand.
CACTGAGCGCCGGACCGTCCGGGGGCATCCGACTTTCCGGGTCGGTCTCCAACACCCGTCGAATCAGTTCGCTGTCAGCACTTCTGCCGGGCGTGATCACAGGTCCTCCGTCACCTCCCTGAAAAAAGCCGTCGCGCGCGTCCAGTCGCAAACCGCCTCGGCGAACCTTTTCTCCATGACACTCACCGCATTTCCGAATCAGCAACGGTCGGATCTCGCGTTCCAGCGGAATCTGTTCGTCCGCGCGTGACGACACGCCCCAAAGACAGGCCGCAACGCACGCGATCACCAGCTTTAGAAGCCTGCCAGCCCGAACAGATCGAAGCCGCGCCGAATCACCCGCTGCAGGCCAATGCTTTCCAGTCGTGATTCGAAAAAATGTCATGGTGAAACTTCCATCGATTCCGCTGGCCGACATCATCCGCCTGGAAAACGCGACCCGCTTATAGACGATAACTCCGCGATACCTTCAAATAGTAACCGGCCGCCGGCGCGGAAAACAGAGACGGGACCGCGGATCACACCGGAACCGATCACATGCCAGGAACAGTACCTGCACGATTCTTCGGATTATGACGTCCGGAATGGATTCGCTGCGTCGCTGCTTCAGGACGGTCGATGTGCCCACAGGGAGCATCTGATTGGCTGCCTTTGCCACTCTGATGCGTCAATACCGCGGCTTTTTCCGTATGGAACATACGCTGACGACCGAGAGAACCGGCGGAAGCGGCCGATCTGCCCGAAAACGCAGCGTTCGAAACGAGCGATCTTTCAGGTCAATTCACACAGGTTGGTTCATTCTTAGGACGTCCGGAGATTGTCATGACAGTTTCCACCACACGCACTCGCCGCAGACGCTGGCTTTCCATGGAGGGCCATGATCAGCAAACGTTCCAGCCCGGCACGGACAGCGGCAACGTCCATCAGAACTCTCGGCACTCGCAGGCCTTTCAGACGCTTTCCAGAGATCGACTGGTTCGCAAACTGCTCTCCGACCGGATCTGGAAGCATGTGATTATTTCCCTGACTCTCTGCAGTTCGCCCTTGATCCTGTTGATGATCCTGTGGCTGCGTCTGATTCCGGACGCAGTGGCCAACTGGCTGAAAACAGGGCCCCTGTGGGCTCTGACGGGCATGGAACTCTTCGCCTGCGCGTTGCTCTGCATTTTGATTGCAACAGTTCGCTCTGCCAGTAGTATTGATTTCCGCGGAAACTATCGCGGCTGGAAATGGCTGAGCGGTTTTCTGCTGGCCTGTGCTTTCCTGCTCCTCAGTCATTCCGCAAATGCAGCGGCCGAAGGCATGGCGCTGGCTCTGCAAAATTTCACAGGACCGCTGCGGGCCGCCCGACCGACACTCCTGATCGTTCCCGCCGCTGCACTGCTGGCCCATATTCTGAGAATCGTGCTGCCGGACATGAGACAGTGCCGCTGGGCACAAGCGATGCTCTCCTGCAGCGTGTTGCTCGCGATCGGCTGCGTACTTTTCGCTGTCCGCCTGCAGAATTCCCAGGCCACTCTGATCCCATCACTGGCGTTGACGGCCTCGGGATTTCTGCTCTCTGCACTGGTGCTGCACACCCGCTTCGTAATTCACGTAAATCCCAATCCTCCTCTGCCCACAGGTGTCACTTCCCATGGCTCCGTGAATGCCAGCACACTGCACCAGGTGCTGGAACAATCAGCTGCGGACTTCAACACAAACGCAGCCGGCACGGAGATTGCGTACACACGGGACGCGCACAGCCCGACAGCCGTTGAAACACGTCCCAAGGCCCCGACAGAGATCCTGCCCACTACCGAAACTGGCGTCGCAGGCGCCGCATCACACGTCAGCGGTGATGAGGACACCGAACAGTCTCAGGATGCCATACCAGTTGCAGAAACTCTGCCTTCCAAACGAACGAAGACCTCTGGAAAACGAGCTCGGAAGTCCGCCTGAGACCATGACAGTCGGCCGAAATTCCTCAGAGATTCACTCCGTTGCCTTCGTCACAGCGCCGCCCAGCAACTGCTGGATGTGCGACTGCAGATCAGGCATGTAGGAAGGCACAGCTTTCTCGAAACTGTCCATCAGTCGTCGAGGCGTCTTTGTGGTCTGAAGAGTCTGAATGTACTTCAGCAGAACGTCTTTGGCTTCCGGTGTGCTGTTGAGCATAAAGTGCACCCACACCCAGCATTCTGCATAGTCCCGCTGCGTCAGATCACGAAAATCCACGATCGTCTCAAGGCGGTAAAGCCCCGGATTCCATCCTTCTGTCTGAGCCATGGAAAGCTCCTGCAGGTGCGTCTCACTCACGCGTTCCGCAACCTGCGCATCCACCTCAAAATACTCTGCAATTCCTTCATCAAGCCACAACGGAACTGTCTGCAGCGATGCATGAAGAATCCCATGCGTAAACTCATGACGCAAATCTTCCAGCACATGGGGACTGACAAAGGAATACACGGCCAGTTCACGCGATGTTCCCACAAAGTACGCACGACGCGGAGGCAGATCCCGCCATGTTGCCTGCATGTAGTAACGGTAGGAAACTTCGTCGCTGAAGAGATAGACTTTGACCGGCTCGCGCTGCTTCGGAATCTGCAGAGCGGAAATCAGATCTTCCCGAATGGTCTGCAACGCCAGAACCAGCGGATCATTGGCTTCCAGCCGAATATCACTCTGAACCACGAAATGTTCCGTGGCGAACGAATGCCGATTGGGACGTTCCATCGAAAACGTCGTCTTCGGAGTTGACTGGCACCCGTAAAGCCCCAGTACAAACAGCAGCAGCACAGAAATCCAGCCTCGCAACTGCATTCGCGCATCTGACATTCTGGTTTTAAGCTGCGTTCCACGCACGTCTGTCACCAGTTTTTGAACGAAGGAATGAAAATCGGAACCAGCAGAGACCAGCGGGATCCCCGGAGGTCAGGCCGGTTCTTCCAAATCCATGCAGGCTTCCGCACGATCAATCGTCCGCACACTACTTTACCCCGGCATTCCGAGGATCGACAAGCCGTTTCCTGCGATGCCGCAGAAACAGGCCTCTTCAAACCACCAGCCCATGCACACAGATCAGCAGAAATTGCCGAAGTGCTACAGTTCTGAATCCAGCAAAATCCGTCGACAAGGTTGCCGAAATCTCAGAAGGGGCCTGAACATTTGCTGAGAACATGCATATTGGAGGTGTCAAGGACGAACCGTAACGCATCGCCGCAGGAAAGATCGAGGTTGAGGCGGAATATCGCGAAGACGGTGACCGGACGCAAGCGTCGAGTCCTTCAGTCCCTTGAAACTGCACGGGTACGCCAGTGCACTCTTATGCCAGATCCCGGAAATAACCTTGGTGCGAACGCCATGCAGTATTCCCTCTGGGAACCAGTTCCTGCAATCGGCGATAGTGGTATCGGGATGACTGGAAGCAGCACGTTCACCACTGGCATTTCCGGCAGCCCACAGCTTCCCGCAAACACTAACCCGAAGCGCCAGCGAGGCCCCCCTAACACCCCACACCACCAACCTCACCAATACACCCGAACACAACCCACCTCCACTGCCAGCGAGTCCCCCGCGACACTTATCCCCCTCGCATTGCCAGCGAGGCACTTGCCACAACGCATGTCCTCGTGACCGCTGTTTGAAGTTGGCAAGCAGAACGCCACCGCCGGAACTTCCCACAAACGTGAACCAGCCCTGAAGGGGTTGCAGACAACGCGGATCAGCAAGAGTCCCGTGTCTTCTGGCATCGCACTCGGAGTACAAAGCCGCTGGCAACGTGGTTCGTGGCGAGGCACCGACACCGGACGGCTCGCGCCGTTCCCCTTTTATGAAAACGCTCCGCGCGAAGACGTGATGCTGATGGCTCGGTTGTGACCCTGAGCGTCCGCGTGGCTCAACATCAATTTCGGACGGACCACGCTGGAACGGAACCACTCATCTACATTCGCGACGCACTCCACACACAGTCCGTGCCAGGGTAACGACCGCCTCATGTCCACACACATGGCACTTCGTGTCGTGGAAAATTCAGGATGTCTCCATCTGGATTCCACGTAACTCGGGTTGATGCACGCCGCACGTTGCGGAAAGTCTTTACGTAAACAGTTTCCTCTATTGACTTTGCATCCTCAGGTGCATGGCACCCGGCGGGCCCCCCGGCGGCCTGCCCACACATGGCACTTCGTGTCGTGAAAAATTCAGGATTTCTCCATCTGGATTTCACGTAACTCGGGTTGATGCACGCCGCACGCTGCGGAAAGTCTTCACGTAAACAGTTTCCTCTATTGACTTTGCATCCCCAGGTGCCTGGCACCCGGCCGCCTGCCTCGGACTCACCATTGTTCAAAGATACCGAACGTTTGCGGACAATCCTTAAGGACTGGGCAGATCGACGAGGAGACATCCTAAAGCGAGCGGAACGAATGCAGGGAGCAAAGCGAGAACAATTCATACAAAACGGCGATAAAGGGCTGGTGAAATTGCTCACCGGCAAGTACAAAATTTCCCACGCTGAACTAGACGAAATCCAAGCACTCGGCGCAGCTCAAAACTGGTGGTAGCGAGGATACTGAAATGCAACATTTGAACTCACAAATGATTGCCGACGCAATCTATGAACTTGACACGAAGTTTGATGCTCATGACGTCGAACGCCGTGTTCTGCGTAAACAGCCAATCGCCTTTGCAAATGAACTACTTCGATACGCTCAAAGCAATGATGTCCTACGTGCGTTCAGTGCGCAGTTTGCCAAATATGTGGATTCGGCTATGAACGGTCAAATCCGTCAGACTTCTAAAGTTACCAGTGCGAATCTTGGAGGTCTCGAATCTGAATGCCAGCAATGGGAGAAACTAACCTCTCCTTGTACGGCCTCTTTTGACGTACTGCCAATTGGCCGATGACGTAATGGCGAACAGAGATCGGGATAGGGACCCGGATTACTCCGAGGCCCCTCCCACACCACCTGGCATGCGGGTCCGCACCGGGCGGTTCAGATCTTTCGCAGTGAGTGTCTGCCAGATTGCTAACAGGCTCACCAATCCATCATGCGTGAGGTA
>CAIQIE010000187.1 GCA_903871805.1 uncultured Planctomycetaceae bacterium
CTGGAAGTGGAGTGGCGTCATCTGGTTCCTGGCGGAAACGCGGGCATTTTTGTCTGGGCGGATGACATCACTGCGCGAGGCGTGCCTTTTCATCGCAGCGTGGAAGTTCAGGTTCTGGAAAATGCCTATGGCCAGTCGCAGGGACACACCACACATGGCGACATCTTTCCCATTCACGGTGCGAAACTGACGCCATTGAACGGACGAGGTGGCAATCGTGCCTTCCCAGTCGAAGAGCGATCACTTCCATCGCCGCAGTGGAATCATTATCGCATCGAATGTCGAGACGGAGAAATCGCGCTTGCGGTCAACGGCAAAGTCGTGACACGGGGTCGCGAGGCCAGTCCGCGGAAGGGATATCTCTGCCTTGAATCGGAAGGCGGCGTGGTGCACTATCGCAATCTGAAGATCCAGGAACTTCCCGAGACCCCTATTGACGCCGAGCACATCGCTGTGGCCAATCGCGGCTTCGTCAGTCTATATTCGGGCCTTGACCTTCGCGGATGGACGATCGCACCGGCATCCGGATCCCACTGGATCAGTGAAGACTGGGTGCTGCGTTTTGACGGCGGAACTCCCGAGGGACTCAGTGAGGTGGTGCATGAAGCCGCCTTCGATCATCCGGGCTTTTTGATGGACATTCAGCCAGAGGCAGACTTCCGGGAACTGGTTCTGAACACGGGAGACCCGGAAAACCTTATTCGACTGTCCATGGACGACCCAGAGTTAAAGGGCCTGCTCCAGTCGGGACAGTGGACACGACTGGAATGGGAGCAGCGTGATGGTCATTGGGTCATCACGGTGGATGGAAAAGCGTTGCAAAAGCGAGTGCCGGTGTCGGTCGGCAAGCTTGCAATGTCATTCATAATCCGTGGTCCCGCTCGCTTTGCCAACCTCTACGGCCGCTCAGCGAACGGGAAGTAATTCGTCTGGCAGGAAAATTCGATACCAGCGACAGGGAATCTGACATGTGTGATTACTGGAAAATCCTGCGGGACTTTGGGAACATATCTCACATGGATTTTGGGATTTACCTGAGTTTGCAAACCGTTTGCTGAAGTTTGGCGGCGTATGCCTTCGCAACTGTTGGAAACATTCTGGCACTGACGGGTGATGTGGATATGTTTCAGACGGAACAGACATTTTCCGGCGGAGTGTTTCATCATTCGATTCCGAATGGTCGAGCTGGAGCCGATATTATTGTGACGCCCGTAGAACTCCTTGCCAGAACGCAGGGTGACGGTTCAAAATTGTTTTCGCTGAAGCTGTCTGAGTGTCAACTGGAGTTGGGTGGTGCTTCCGGGAGGATGGTGTTTTGTAGAAATACCGACAGTAGCCTCACGATTTTCTGTGAGGAGCGGGGGTTTCCTGCAGCACTGTCGTCGGCGTCATTCGGTGCCCTGGATGACCGTTTTCGCGAACTAAGAAGTCTGCAGCGCAGCCAGAATAGTCGCCAGTGGTTCTGGGTGAGTATTTCATTGCTGTTGATCGCGGTTGTTTGTGCTGGGCTCTACTTCGGAACACTTGCCGCGGCCCAGGTTGCCGTGCGATCGTTACCGATCAGCGTGGACGAAAAGATTGGGCAGATGGCCTCGGTATCGATGGCGCCGGGGATACCTCTGGCGGAGCAGCATTCGGCCACGGTTCTTGTTCGCGACATAGTCGAGCACCTGCGGCCATACAGCGCCATTCCCGACATGGACTTTCGCGTGGTTGTCATTCAGGATGAGCAGGTCAATGCCTTTGCATTGCCTGGTGGCAGAATCTACGTTTACACCGGCCTGATTCGCCATGCGGAAAATGCCGAGCAGGTTGCGGGGGTGCTGGCGCATGAGATGGCCCACGCGACTTTGCGACATGGACTACAGAAAGTCAGTCAGTCGCTGGGAATTGTTGTGGCCATGCAGTTCATGGTTGGCGACGTAGGAGGTCTGATTGCCTTTGGTTCCCAGGTGGCTCAGGAATCAGTTTTGACCAGCTACAGTCGGGCCGCAGAAACGGAGGCCGACCTCGAAGGCGCTCGAATGCTGCACACGGCCGGGATTGATCCGGCAGCCATGGGCGAGTTTTTTGAGATTATGAAGCATGAGCACGAGGAATTGCCGGCGATACTCTCCTGGATCAGTACACACCCACAGCATGACGATCGGATCTCAGAAATTCGTCGTTTCAGGGATTCGCTGCCTGCCGCGCAGTATCGACCGTTGCAGCTTTCGCTCGACGATGCGAAGCGAGATATCGGGCAGCAGTGAAATGGGCGCCATTACACCGCAAATGTTCGTATCAAAGTCTGACACGAACGGGAACAGTCAGGAGGGGTTATGAAAACAGAAATACGCAATCGTCCGGCATTTGCCAATCTACTGGTGGAAATGCAGCCCGGAGACCGGTTTGTGGCGGAAGCAGGTGCGATGGCCAGCATGAGCTCTGGCGTGACCCTTTCGACTCGCTGGAACGGAGGATTTCTGAACGCTGTGCTGCGGAGAATCTTCGCTGGCGAAACGCTGTTTATGAATGAATACCTGGCGGAAACTGCCGGACATGTGGTGCTGACGCAGCCATTGCCTGGCGATATGATCGAGATGCCGTTGAGGGGCAACACAATGTATCTTCAGCCGGGCGCCTTTATTGCGGCGGAGCCGGGCATTCAACTGGGCGTAAGCTGGGCGGGAATCAAAAGTCTGATCTCTGGCGAAGGTCTGTTTCGCCTGAAGGTCTCCGGGCAGGGCCGTGTCTGGTTCGGGGCTTATGGAGCAATTTTTTCGCGGGAAATTCAGGGGGAGCTCATTGTCGACAGCGGCCATCTTGTGGCCTACGAGCCGACAGTGGGAATTCGACCGGGGCTGGCCGGTGGAATCTTCAGCAGCTTCTTCGGCGGGGAAGGGGTCGTGATTCGGGTTTCGGGGCAGGGACGCATATACATGCAGTCGCGGTCCTTCAACGGTCTGGCCGCATGGGTGAATTCTCACCTGTAGCAACCACAGGCTGAGCGGAAGCATACTCCGCTTTTACAGCAGGGTACTGAGGGAAACTGGCGATCTGAGGGCGGGGCATTATGAAACATGAATTAGTATGTCGGCCGGCGGCAACAGCCGTCAGGTTTACTCTGGAGCGTGGCGAGGAAGTGACCTGTGAGGTCGGGGCCATGGTTGCGATGTCATCCGGCTTAACGGTCGAGACGACATCCAAAAGTCGCGGCGGCGGCGGAATTCTCACGGGCCTGAAACGCATGTTCTCAGGTGAGAGTTTTTTCCTGAACCACTTCACGGCACAGAGGGAAAATCAAACGCTGCTGATTGCTCCCTCAATGATGGGAGACTGCATTCATCATCGCATGCGCGGAGGTACTCTGATCGTCCAGGGATCCGGATGGCTGGCATCTCACGGAAACCTGGAAATCGACACCACGTGGCAGGGGTTTTCTTCTGCCATCTTCAGCGGAGAATCCATGTTCTGGGTCCGGTGTTCGGGAACTGGCGATCTTTTCCTGAGCAGTTTCGGAGCTATCTATGAAGTGGATGTCCAGGGGGAATACACAGTGGACACCGGGCACATCGTCGCGTTCGAGGATAGTTTGCAGTTTCGCATCACAAAAGTCAGCAGCAGTCTGATTGGCAGCTTTCTTGGCGGAGAGGGATTGGTGTGCAGGTTTCAGGGCCAGGGGAAATTGTACTGTCAAAGCCATAACGCAGCGTCACTCGGTGCATTGCTGGGCCCAAAACTGAAACCCCGTTGATTCCAGGGCACCGTACGATCAAGCCCCATTCCCTGCAGGCCGCAGGGACGCTCTTCCATTTTTTATTTTCGCAGGAGCAGAACCGTGTCAGAGAGTCTGCAGTTTGACATTCAGTGTCGCCCCGATTTTTCACTTCTGCAGCTTTCGCTGAAACCCGGGCAGAAAGTCTTTGCAGAGCCCTCTGCAATGGCTTCCATGTCGCCATCCCTGACAATGAAGGCCGGGTTGAAAGGTGGCATGCTGAAGTCTCTTGGCAGAATGCTGGGAGGCGAAAGCATGGTTGTCAACACCTTCACGGCTGACCGCGGTGCCGCCGAACTGACCCTCGCCCCCGGGCACTCCGGTGATACCCAGCACTATCGGCTGACCGGCGGAACGCTCTACCTGCAGCGCGGCGCCTATCTGGCCAACAGTGACGGAGTGGAAGTCACGGGCAGCTGGCAGGGTGCAAAGGGATTCTTCAGTGGCGAGGGACTTGTGCTGCTGAAGGCTTCAGGAAATGGAGACATCTTCTTCAATTCCTATGGTGCCATTCTGGAAATCGATGTTGTCGGAGATTACGTGGTGGACAGCGGCTATATTGTCGCCTTTGAAGATACCCTGCGTTACGAAATCGGAACGCTGCCCGGGCTGCGTGCGGGCGGATTTAAACGGCTGTTTTTCAGTGGTGAAGGCCTCGTCTGCAGATTCTCCGGACAGGGACGCCTCTGGGTACAGACACGCTATGTCAGTCCGTTGCTATCCTGGATTCATGCGTTTCGACCGGTGAAGAAGAATAACTGAACATCAGGCCTGCCCACGGGCAGC
>CAIQIE010000188.1 GCA_903871805.1 uncultured Planctomycetaceae bacterium
GGGACTTAGATTCTGCTGGATCAGTTCGTCCAGCTCGTCCGACAGAACTCGCACACTGGCGCGGTTCTTCAGATCCTGCAGCGTGACAACGCCCGGCAGGGGCTTGTGGCCACGCGCTTCGGCCAGCAGCGAGATGTAGTATCCGGTACTTTGGTACTTGTAGGAACGACACAGGTTGATAATCCGGTGCGCAGGAGATCCCGCAGCGTACATCGGAGATGTCAGATACGTGTGGGCATCCACCACCTCAGTTCCAGGTGTCTCAAACGGCCAGTCTTTGACGTCCGAGACCACAATCAGAACAGTCATCAGTCTCACCAAACATTGCCGGCGCCGTGAAAACGGGATCCATTCCTGCTGACAGGCACAGGAGAGTGTCAGCAGGGCAGTAGTTTAGGGATTTGCGGCATTTCCAAAAAGATGGATCAGCAGCAGTGCTGGTTTGTTGAGAAATGCCGGGAAAACAGTGCCCGACAGCCCCGTCATGGACGGCGACCGCTGGCGGCCTGCCTTCCACTTAACGCCCACTCCATGCCTGAACCATCGCGGCAATTCCCATCCCGCCGCCGATACACAATGCGACCACGGCGCGCTGCGACTGTCCATTGCGGATCCGCCATGCGGCATGAGTCAGCAGACGCGCTCCACTGGCCCCCAGCGGATGCCCGATGGCGATCGCTCCCCCATCAGGATTCAGTTTCAACGCATGATCCCCCGACAGAACCGTGTCTGCTGGTTCGGTTCCCGCAGGCGTGTTTAAGCCCAGCGCCCGCAGGCATGCCAGCGTTTGAATCGCAAAGGCTTCGTTGATTTCCAGGCAGTCGAGGTCTGTAAGTGTCTTTCCTGTGCATTCCAGTAAACGGCGAATTGCGTAGACAGGCCCCAGTCCCATCCGCAGTGGGTCACAGCCGACAGAAACCCCCTGCACCCATTCGCACAGTACCGGCCAGTTGTTTCTGCGAACGGTGTCCTCATCCGCCATCACCAGCATGGCAGCTCCGTCGTTGATGCCCGAGGAATTTCCTGCCGTCACGGTGCCGGACGGATCGAAAACCGGTGCCAATCCGCTCAGGTCCGTCAGAGTCGCTTCCGGACGAGGATGTTCGTCGTGAAGTGCAGACCCCACGGGACACAATTCGTCCCGGAATCGGCCTGCCTTGAGTGCTCGTTCACACAGCACCTGGCTACGAACCGCCCACGCATCCTGCTCCCCACGCGAAATGCCGAATTCCCGAGCCAGTCGTTCCGCCGTATCGCCCATATGCTGGTTGATGTGACAGTCTCGAAGTCCGTCCGTTTGCATGGAATCCCGCAGAGACGTCAGTTCCGGCTGCTGCCCTCGTCCCGGACGGGAAATCAGCAGGGACGACTGCGACATGGATTCGACGCCACCGGCCAGTACGGCACTGGCGGCACCGCATTGAATCGCCTGTGCGGCCAGCACGGCGGCATGCAGTCCTGAACCACACATCATGTTGATCGTGGTGGCCGTCGATTCTTCCGCAAGCCCGCAGTTGAGAGCCACCTGCCGCGCCAGATTCATTCCGTGCCCGCCGCTCAGTACGTTGCCCAGAATCAGCTGAGTCACACAGGTGGCGTTCAGACCGTCCATCGCGGCTTTGGATGCCGTCGCGGCCAAAGATTGGGGTGACGCCCCCGACAAACCTCCCCGAAATCTCCCGAAAGGTGTCCGCCGAGCGTTTGCAATAAGAATCCGCTTGTGCATTCCGGAATTCCGAAAAAACAAAAAACACGGTGTTTTCGACTTGCTTCGACGCTGTCAGGACAGAATTGCCGCCAACTTTGATCGCGTCTCGGGGCGGTTTAATTCGGCTTTGCCAAATCCCGAAACTGCTCCGGCTGCGACCGCCTTTTGCTGCCATTCCGCGTAATTTGACACCAGCATCACAGGAAGGTTGTCGTATTCCGACAGCTTTCGGATGGACTTCAGGATTTCCATACCATCGCCGCCATCTGCGTCAAGGACCCGATTGATCAGCACCAGGTCGAAGGGCTGTGCAGCGATGGTCCTGAGTGCTTCCTCGGCAACATCCGCCGTTACGACTTTTGCTGAAAAATTGGATTGCAGGTAGTACCCAATGGCCGCACTGTCTGGACGGCACTGGCCGATGCTGAGCACGGTTTTCTGACTCATGAGAGATCCAATTTGGGAAGATTTAAAGGAATATCGGAAACCACTGCTGCGTTACGGGCATCCCGTGCTGATTTTGCAGACCGTTGCCGGCAACCGATTTGTAAGGCACCCCGCTCGAAAAATAAAACCCGGATGGTTAGTGGTCTGACAGATTCCGGACAATCCCGGGACGGGGCCACAGCCAGTGCACACCAGGTTCTTTTGACACCAGCGACTTGCAACGGGGAACTTCCAGTTCCATCCACGGGATTTGCGTTTCATGACGACGCTCATCTTGCCCGGATTCTGCTTCAGCAGCGACAAAATGAAGCTTCTGAGCCATGCCATGTTTTCTGTTCTGAGTCGATTTCCTGATTTCAATCCATCCTCGTTCCAGGTAACGTCGAGGCTCCAGTGGCAAGTGCTCTTGATGCCCCGCTGATTGCGAACACACCGCCCAAACAATCTGATATCCTACGGACGGCCGCTGAGATAATAACGAATATCTGTGTGCTTGTTGCCCCCTCGGATGACATCAGAAACTCGTGGGTATCCGTCTATGATCTGGCGAAACGCAAAACTTGCTTCGGGAATGCGAAAATCCCTGTTTCGCTGCACGACAAATGATTCCAGGGGATGTTGAGCGTGAATGTTCCGGAAAGACAGACTAACATACAGACCGATGGTGAACTCAGGGCTGCCCTGCGACAATATGTGCGTGCGGCTGTCTCAGCGATCTTCAGCAGACCGCATACCATCGTCACCTCTGCATGTTTGCCCTCCCCCAGACTTACCCAGGATTTTCAGGAATGCCCATCACTCTGCCGTCGCTGCGTCCGGATGAACTTGAGCGATTGAACACGCCGGCTTACGTAATTTTTCGCGATCGGTTGCTGCAGAACCTGGATTCCA
>CAIQIE010000189.1 GCA_903871805.1 uncultured Planctomycetaceae bacterium
CTTTTTCGATTACGAGCACGAGCACCGCCCGCCAGAGCGGACTGAGCACGAGCACGGAAAACAACAGGAGAACGGCATGCAGCAAATCGGCAATATCGTTCCCACCCGCGCGCAAAATCGTGCTCGTGCTCGTGCTCGTGCTCGATTCGCACAGCAAAAAAACGGTATCTCGTCTCCTCAGAGATGACCGGCGGGGCAAAAAATGTCACGGGGGTCCATTGCTCTCACCCGGGAAGCCAGCGGTCAGACTGGAATTTCAGTCCTGCTTTGCCTCCAGACGCTTCCGAAACTGCTCCGGGAAGTCCGGTCTGTGACGATCAATCAGTATTTCGCCGATCACAATCACATCCATGTCGGTCCGCAGAAAACACCGGATCGCTTCTTCCGGCGTTCGCACGATGGGCTCGTTCTCGTTTAACGAGGTATTGAGCAGGATCGGAACCCCAGTCTTCTGAAAAAACCGCGAGATCAGACGGTGATAAAGCGGATTTGTTTGTTTCGATACCGTCTGCAGTCGGCCGCTGCCGTCAACATGAGTCACGGCGGGGATCAGGCTGTGCTTTTCCTTTCGAATCGGAAACACCTTCTCCATGTACGGCGTGGCCTCATCAATCTCAAACCATTCCCCAACCTGCTCCTCCAGAATACTGGGGGCAAACGGCCGGAATTTTTCCCGAAATTTGATTCGAAGATTAATGATGTCCCGCATGTCCGTCCGTCGCGGATCCGCGATCAGCGACCGATTTCCAAGTGCCCGCGCCCCAAATTCCATCGGCCCCTGAAACCAGCCTGCCACCTTGCCATCAATCAACAAATCCGTCGTGCGATCCACGAGCTCCTCTTCGGACAAACGCTCGAACGGAACCCCGATCAGCCCCGCTGCCGCAATCGCGTCTTCTGTCGTCGACTGACACCCCCAGTAAGCATGGTTCTGAACAAAGGTGCGCGGCTTGCGAAGCAGATGGTTCCAGACATAAAAGGCGGATCCAAAGGAGGTTCCGTTGTCGGCGGCACCGGCCGGAATATACACATTTCGAAACGGCGTTTGCGTCGTGATTTTTCCATTCGCTACGGAATTCATCGCCACACCGCCCGTCATGCAGATGTTGGCACTTTTCGTCCTGTCATGCAGCCGATTCAGCATGTGCATGATGATCTCTTCTGTCACCACCTGAAGAGACTTTGCAATGTTGTCATGCCGCGATGTCATTTCCTGCCGACGATCCCGAACAGGCCCCAGTTCCCTCGGTAACCGCTCCGAGAAAAATGGCTGGATCACGGGCGCCCCATCGTTCCAGGACATCTTTATGCCGGACTTGTGGTGCGTAAAATAGTCCAGATTCAGCTCAAAGGTTTCCCCTTTGGGACGAATCATCCGACGAAAAAAGTCTGCGAACTCGGGCTCACCGTAAGGCGCCAATCCCATCACTTTGTACTCGTCACCGTAGTACGGAAAACCGAGGTACATCGTGATGGCCGTGTAAAGAAATCCAATGGAATGCGGATAAAAGACCCGCTGCAGTTCCGTCCAGTCGTTCCCACGCGCGTGGGCCGTCAGCGTGCTGGTAAAGTCTCCCATGCCATCCACAGACAGCACAGCCGACTCTTCAAAAGGAGAAATCAGAAATCCGGCAGCGACGTGCGTCTGATGGTGCTCGATGCGGTGAAATTTCGCCCGGATCGCACTTTGATTCTGACCAACTGCCGCTGCAAACTGCTCCTCCAGCCCCAGGGTCTTCCCCTGACGCCGGAGCCTGTCCAGAATAGCCCCAAACGACGGCCAGTGCGTGGCCACAAATCCCAGCCTCCGCAACAGGTTGGCGCGAGGATTGAAGGAAACGGCCACATGATCAATGTCAGAGGGTTTGAGATTTGCCGTTTCCAGACACCAGCGAATCGACTGTGCCGGAAACCCAGCCCAGTGCTTGATCCGATTAAAACGCTCTTCCTCCACGGCAGCAATCAACTGCCCGTCGACAACCAGTGCCGCCGATGCATCGCCATGGTAGGCGTTAATTCCAATAATGTTCATGCTCTGGTCTCTGTTGTCTCTCACACTGCCGCTGGATCACAGCGATCTGAACCGTCGCCGGCTCCGAACTCATCGAAGAACAGTTTCAGATAGTCTTCCCGAAACCGGTGCGCCGCCACAAATCCCTGCGCCAGGCGCAATGCCCCCTGACGCAAACGCAGACGTTGTGCCTGGGACATCCCGGAAAGTCGGACAACGACCTGCCCAAATGCTTCCGGAGACGTCAGCGGCAGATCCCAGCCCGCTTCCTGTCGTGCCAAATCCCGCCAAATCGTACAATCACTGATGATCACCGGCGTACCGACTGCCAGCGATTCGAAAATGGCATGCCCAAAGTTCTCTCCCTGCGTCGGCAGAATCATTGCATCCGACTCAATAAGAATCCGCCGAACCTCTGCCTCCGATTGCGTTCCGCAGAATTCCACCTGAACCTGTTTCGGAAGGGCTTCCGCAATGCGACGACACTGGTCCAGGTAGACAGGATCTTCTGCCGGACCAAGCACGCGTAACACCGCCGGAACGGTCAGCTGCTGCAACGCGTTCAGGGCAAGATGCACGTTCTTGATGGGATGCACTCGCCCAACGCAACACAATTTCAGCACATCTCCAGGCCCGATCCTTTCTGGAATCTGTTCCAGCGGACATTGCGGAACCATCGGCAAATGCGCGACCGTATTTCCCGGAAACCAATGCCCCACCTCCTGGATCTCTTCCGGCGATGAGGCGTGAAAAACAACTCGGCGTGTCAGTCCCGCCAGTCTCAACAGCCTGACAAGCGGTTTTTTCTTCCAGCCTTTCCGGTCCAAAGCCGTTGGTTTCAACATGCCTCGCGGGGCCAGAACAACCCGAGTCCTCGCTGCTGTCGTCATAAGCCGCACAAGCGGCCAAATCGTTCCAGCCGTTGAAAACATGCTGTTCAGATACACGGCCTGTGGCTGAAATGTCGCCAGGCTGCGGGAAAACTCCGCCCTCCGTGAAAGCTCGGTGCCGTAGTACACTTCAATGCCTGGCTGCCATGAAGTCCATGTGTCAAGCGGAATTCCCGGGTACGGTGCCGCTTCGCCCAGATCCCGACAGGACGTCAGCACTCGCACCCGCACATCGGCCGCCAGCAACTGCGAAAGATTCACGAGGCTACGTATCGGCCCCCCGGCCCGTACACCGGGCGCAAACCAATCCGCACAAATCAGAAGCCGACGTTCACTCATGGCCAAACATACACGCCAAAAACGAAAAAACTCGACGAATTCGTCGAGTTTTTCGAGAAGCAGAAGATCGAGTCGCCACTTTGCAGTGACGCCTCGTGAAGCAGGCCGTCAGCCATCGCGAATTGTCAAATAAGTTTCCAGACGGAAAAAATCATGAGCCATGCTGACAGACCGCAACTGAGCCGCAAGCCAACCCCTGGACGAGATTGCCTGTCTGTGGTGCGAAAAGCAGTTGGTTTTAGAAGCCTGAGGATAAAACGTTTCGGTCGGTAGTATCATCAACTATTGAGAGCCGCTGGTGTTACTGATGCGTGCAAGGTGTTTCCGTGAGGCATGCCGCGGTATGGGACATCCTGCACTGATGATGCGGATTGTGAGATCAGATTTTTGGCGAGGTGGGGTGTTTAACCACGAAATACACGAAAAAAGGCAGCGGGAGAGAGGGAGCTGGTGCTTTGTCAAATCTTCGTTTTTCGGTTTTCACTGCCCACCGCCCACTGCCCACCGCCCACTGCCCACCGCCCACCGCTGTGCTGCGAAACGCCGGACGCATTACAATCCTGCAGACGATTCCTGCTCGACAAGCCGGTAGACTTCCCGGAACTGTTCTGCGATTTTTTCGGCAGCGAAACGCTGGCGATTCAACCGACCCTCTGCAATGAGGTCCTGGCGGTATTGCTCATCCGAAATTACTCGCACGAAGCCCTCACGAATGGATTCTACCGAATAGGGGTCCACCAGACACGCCCCCGAACCGGCCACTTCCGGCATCGACGAACAATTGCTGGTGACGCACACACGTTCCACGCACTGCGCTTCGACGATCGGCATCCCAAAGCCCTCATGCGTGGAAACAAAGGCAATGATATCCGCCTGACGGTAACGCTCCACCAACTCTTCGTCCGTCAGTCGTCCGCTGACAGTATGCGACACACGGCAATCCTCCAGCAGGGTCTTCAGCGCTGGATTTACCGGCCCCACAATCTCCAGATGCACCGGCAGTCCGCTGAGGGCCTGCACAAGCCGGTCCACGTTCTTATTCGCCTTTGTCCCAACCTGAAGGACTCGCACATGCTTTGCATCAAACAGTTTTACGGATGGCTGAAAAAGCGGTGACACAGAAACCGGAATCACATGTATTTGATCCGCAGGAAAATCAATCTCCTTCAGCAATTCACGCCTGGTTTCTTCAGAAATCACTGTCATTCTGGAAACACAACGGGCTGGCAATGTGTACCAAAAGTATTTTAAAACCGCCCGCCGCCAGCCTTTTAATCGCGACAGCACCTGACAGTCCAGAACTGTCAATACCGTCGACCGCTTTGGCAAAACACAGCAGACATAATGAATGTCTCCAGTCACGTGCCAGATTCTGGCCCGACTGCGAAAAACGGCCAGACAATTCCTCAGGCGCGGGATGATTCCCCGACTGTAACAGGGTACCAACATCACGTCGGGGCGTTCGCCAGATGCAAAAGACTCACGAACTCGCTGAAAATACCCCTCAACACTGAATTGTGTCGTCAGGGGCTTTCTTTGAATCTGCAAAACACGCATTAGGATGTCGCCGAGCAAAGAAAGACGAGCAAAAATCAACGATTCGGTCTTCTGTCCAGGGGATCGCTGTGTCAATTTCATGGATGACGTGCAGCGAATTCACCGGATGCGAAAAACCACCTGCGACGGCGAGTGGGCCTGAAGTAGACCACCAGAAAGAACGGACTTCAGAAATTTATGAATGAATGACTTTTTCGTGGAGCGAGATCAACCGGTTCACTTCGGATTACTGTCAATAACTTTAGTGGCCTGTTGAAAATCGATAGCCATCCCCGTGCAGCTGGGGTTCCATAGTCGGAGTTCGTAAAAACTCTGCTCCAGACTTCGTGGGAATGACGTGTCTGTCGCTGGCACCACCAGTCGGAGATTTTCCTGTGGGCTGTTGGCCGGCGACAGCTGACTGTTCCAGGCCACAAGGGAAAATATTGTTACAACGATCTAATCGCGTCCCAAATCATCTTACTCCCGCCCCCCCCGGCAACTGCTTCAACTGCGAACCAGTGTCCGCACCGGTGTTGCCGTGGAGAGATTGCCTGCACTGCCCCGTACTGGCATGACCAACCGGCGAACACGCACCGGAAAGTTCAGGTCAATCAGATAGTACATCACGATCGCCACCAGTCCACCCTTCGTGATCTGATTCAGAACCACCACAAATTCCGTCTCTGCCTTCATGGACTGATAGAAAATCAGAGGCAACCAGAAAAAGAAGGCTGGCCGGCGAATTACATTGAGCAGAGCCAGATAAAACATTCCTGAAAACGCTGCACCGTAACAGACCATCACGATCGTGCCACCAAATTCGCCGAAGTTCGCGTAGGCTTCTCCCAGCGGACTGATCCCCATGGAGGTCGAATCTGCAATTTCCAGACCGGTAAACCGTCGAAAATTCGCACGACCACCGGCGGTCGCCTTGTTCGGCAGCAGAATACGCGGCACCAGCGCCGACACGAAGGCCTCCTTCAACGTCTCTCCGTCGCAAAATGGCTCCTCGAGAGGCACATGCTCCATCACAGCCGAAACGATCCAGCCCTGGTTCAAACGAGTCACAGCCAGTGAAAGTGCATTACTTTCCCATGCCTTCCCTCCTGGCGTTATGTATTCCCCCAACAGAGTGACGATGGAGGCCGGCTCGCCTTTACGCATTTTCTCGCGATATTCCTGCTTGACCACCTGGATCGAGAACATCGCAAATGCCGCGCTGAACAGGATCAGCATCTTTACCGCAAACAACCACTTCCGCTGAGCGAACCAGTAGCAAAAGATAATCGAAAACCACAAAATCATGTCATGAAACATGCCCGAACTGAGTGATGTCATCAGCAGCGGACTGAGCGACGCACCGAACATCAGCAATCGAAGTTCGTGGCGAGAAAACAGCAGGTACAGTCCCCCAACGTAACGCAGCTGCGACAGGAGGAACAGAAAAAATTGGAGATTGCCGGAGAACCTGGGAGCTGCAACAGCCGATGCCAGTGAGATCAGGTTCAGAGCGATTCCAATGCTAACAAAGTTCTTCCGATCCAAATTCTGCAGCAGTTGCCTCTGCTTCACAGACGCCCCGACCGCCAGCATCACCGCCACATAGAACGCCGTCGCAGGCAGTGCGTACTGGAAATAGGTGCCTTCAGTGACGTACATATCGTACCGCCCAAACTCATAATCGGAGTTGTAGGCCAGCAGCGGCCCCAGTAGCCACTGCAAGACCGCAATCAATGCCGTTAGCTGTAGCAGCGGCACCCCTTGGTCAAGCCGTTTCTGAAACTCGTACATGACGACCAGGACAATCACAGGAACCAGCAGCTCATTGGCGATGGACTGAGTCATTCCCAGCAGGCCGCAGAGCGCCACCAACACCAGCCCATACAGGGATGCGCTCTGCTTTTCCAGAATCAACCGAAGCAACGAATTGCGTGATTGTCCGCGAAATGATTGGCTTGCCATAGAGGATTCAGCTACGAGTGTGTCAAATCAGGGACGGATCAATCTGGCCGTTTGCGGCATTCAATGCATCGACGGCGGTTGTGGAATGCTATACGTGAGAGCGGCAAAGTGCAGGGATGCCTGCAGAGACAAATAAAGATTTCCGTAAAATGCCGTCCAGCGTAGAGCCGACATTGCATTCTGGGGCCGCTGCAGAAATTGTTCACGTCGGGGATGTTCTACTGGGAATATGGAATCCAGTAGGATTTCGCTTGAAAACGATCCGACCGCCTTTGCCGATTTTTTGCGAAATTCTGGTGGTCATTCTCCCCAGGTAGCGGGCGTTTTTTAGATGCGGTCCGAACGGATCCCTTGGACGCACAATGCACGCGTGGGAGGCTTTGCGTTCAGCCATCTCACCGCATTCAGATCGTCATTCAAATGCAGGCGGGGCAGGATCAGTGACCGCGGCAATGAATGAATCGACGCCCGTTTGGTCCATGACGGCGGTTTGGGGACAGTGGGACTGGTTTTCACCACGGATGGGACAGATGCCACGGATAATGGGATCGATGCTTTTTGGGGTCGTGGCGGTGCAGCTGGGGGGTTAACCACGAAATACACAAAACACACGAAATGACAGGGCGGGGTTTTGCGGAAGCAGGGGGAGCAGATTGCAGTCGTTGCAAACGGACGGGGTTTCCGCCCGCGAGGGAATGACAGTGTACCAGGGACCCGCACAAAATCCTGCTCCTGCTGCTGCTCGTTTGCGCGGCAATAAAACGGCAGCGAGAAGGGCCAAGGGTCTTTTTCGATTACGAGCACGAGCACCGCCCGCCAGAGCGGACTGAGCACGAGCACGGAAAACACCGGGAAAACACCAGGTAAAAAATCGCGAATCCCGTCCCAGCCGGCGCGCAAAATCGTCCTCGTGCTCGTGCTCGTGCTACTGCTACTGCTACTGCTACTGCTACTGCTACTGCTACTGCTACTGCTACTGACTGCTCGATTCGGGCCGGAATGGCGGGACTTGTTGCGATGGCAACCCGGCGGAGTTGTTCAACAGGCGAAGTGTCGAAAC
>CAIQIE010000190.1 GCA_903871805.1 uncultured Planctomycetaceae bacterium
CCAATGTAAAAATCCGTGAAGAACCAGCGACCACGTTTCGACGACAACTCAGAGAACACTGGAAGCGGCGTCAGAAAATGAGGATCCTCCAGAACCGTCCTCGTGATCCCCGCGGCCGTCAGCGCTACCGAAAGCCGCTGCCCCATCCAGTCATCGTTCAGGTCCACATAGCAGACATCCGCAATCCCGCGATGCTTCAGCAACTTCCCGAAGTCTGCCGCCTCCGACTGCCCGAACTGCGCAAGCTCAATACGCTCCACGTCCCAGCCGCGCGCACGCAGACCGTCCGCGTAAACGCTCATTGAGGCCCTGTGCAGAATGAGCTTCTGCGCATGAAACCGATACTGCGAAAACAGCAGCGGATCTTCCACCAGAAACACACGCTGAGCACCCTCCAGCGCCGGATGGTTCTCAAACAACTGGTGCGGATAGATCAACGCGGCTCGCATGACTCATCTGACTACTGAAAGACAGGATCGAAAGGTCACTCAGCGACGCGCCAGCAGGTGCCCAAGCCCACCGTCGACGCCAATCACCTGGCCCGTCACAAAATCGTTCTCCGGGCTCAGCAACCATTCCGCCAGCGAAGCCACCTGCTCGGGACTTCCCAGCCGACCCAGAGCGTGCATGGCTGTCGATGCCGAGGCCGCCGCCGGATTCTCCCAGATGCGACGAGTCATTTCAGTCCGGATCAACCCCGGACTGATGACGTTAATGCGGATGTTCGACGGGGCATAAGTGGCCGCTGCCGAACGAGCGAGTCCAATCACGCCCGCCTTCGCCGCCGCGATCGCCTCGTGATTCTGGATCCCGATCTCCGCTGCCGCGGAGGCAAACAGAATAATCGAACCCCCGGATTCCCGCAGCAACTTTCCACCCGCGCGAACTGCCGCAAATGACGTGAACAGGTTTGTCTCGACAACCCTGCGAAATTCTTCGTCGGTCGTCGAATGCGCCGGCTTCAGCAGCACAGAACCAATGCAGTTGACGATCGCCGTGAACGGTCCCTCCGCCGAGGCCGCTCGCAGGATATCCTCAAGCGGCTGGGAACTCTGCAGGTCCACCACCTGTGATGGCTGACCCGTTGCGGCTGATACTGCCGCTAGCTTTTCCGCCGATCGGCCCAGCAACAACAGACTCTGCCCCTGTCCGGCAAGACGTCCTGCCAGCACACTGCCGATCGTGCCCGAGGCCCCAAGAATTGCAATTCGACCCATAATCCTCACTCCCCCCAACGGAATTCCCTGTGTCGCCCCCTGTTGTAGAACCGGAGAAGCAGGAAAACAGGTCGAGCACTGGGAAATTCTTTAAGGATTCACGGGCACGCCAGCGCCCTCGATTCCCCGCACGGCGATCCCGGCAGATCTGAGAAAACCCGGTGGCCAGTCCATCGATTTTACCTATGATCCGATTGTCGCAATCAGGGGCCTGACAGGCTTGCGTTAAGGCGTTGTTCTGAGCTTCACAGAGACTGGAGATTCTTTCATGAACAATGAATCCGAGCAAAATCCTGCGTGGATGTGGTGGGTGTTGGTTGCCGCAGCCGGCTACAATCTGATCTGGGGCTCATTTGCCATTTTCTTCCCCGCACTGCCGTTTCAGATGCTGGGTGTTGCCACGCCAAATTATCTCAGCCTCTGGCAATGCATCGGCATGATTGTGGGCGTCTATGGGGTTGGCTACGGAATCGCAGCCATGAATCCCGTGCGACACTGGCCAATCGTGCTGGTTGGCTTTCTCGGGAAAATTTTCGGACCCATCGGCTTTGTCTGGACCGCGATGCAGGGGGAACTCCCATGGTCCGCAGGCGTGACGATTCTGACAAACGACGTCATGTGGTGGATCCCGTTTGCCATGATTCTGCTGCATGCCCGCCGAATGGATCCGCAATCATTTCAGCTTTCCGGTCCTCCAGCCAGTCAAACGCGTAAGCCGGCTGAACGCGGTACCGCACGTCAGAAAACACCCGCTGTCGCTGTCTCCGTGCGGTTAAACGATCCACAGATCCTGATCGAACGTCTGTCCTGAACAAGTGTTGGAACACCGCACGTTCGGCCAAGGGCTCCTGCCAAGCCGCAAACCTGTCCCCGGCTCAGATGGAACTTCGCCCTCCCGCCGCATTATATCCGTGCTCATCCCTGCCCATCCGTGGCTCCAAACCAAAACACATCAACCACCCCGGCCCACGTGGAACCTCGCCCCCGCCACACAAATCGTAACCCCACGATTTCCTTTCGTGTGATTCGTGCCTTTCGTGGTTCAAAAAAACCACCAACAACTCACCAACAATTCAACCTCGTCCTCCTGAGAACCTGATTTTGCGGCTCAGATGGAACTTCGCCCTCCCTGTGGGTTCAGAAAAGGGGTCAGGAACCAATAGCCAAATGGCCCGAAGGGTGCTCCGCACTATTGGTTCCTGACCCCTTTTCTGAAAGTCCCCCCTTTGCCCGACATCAACGCCGATCCGTCTGCAGAAACGCCAGCAAGTCCGCCAACTCCTGCGAACTCAGCAGAGTCGCGATGCCGTTTGGCATGGGTGACACACTCGAGGGAAGAATCTGCACGATCGAAGATCTGGCAAGATTC
>CAIQIE010000191.1 GCA_903871805.1 uncultured Planctomycetaceae bacterium
AGGACTTCCCGATAGCTCAATCCCGATTTGATCCGCGATGCGATTTCCTCCATCAGGCGTTCACGCGGTGTCTCTTCAATCAGCCGAACCAGCGGCTCAATTTCAGGACGCAGTTGAACAATCCCCACAGGGGCTTTCGCCTGCTCGTCCGTGACAGATGCCAGCCCCCGAATCAGGCCCACGTCAGTCAACATACTTAATCCGGCTGTAGAAGCCGTCAGGAAATTGCGACGTGAAAATGGCATCGGGATGACTCCGTGGAAAGGGAATACGGACAGGAACACCGGGAAAGCAGATACGCGATCAGTCGTATCAGAAGGAGTCTGCCGATCCTACCCGGTAGGCACCGTTTCCCTGTCGACAGATGGTATCAGCCGCAAACTCTTTTCGCCAATTCCGTGGACAGTGAAATCCAGACCGCAACCATGGGGCTTGTCCTGAAGAGATGGGTTGGCAGCGAGTCTCCATTCGGCAGGCAGTTGGAAAAGTGGCGTGTGTTTCGGGTCCAATGCGAACTGGTACTGCCGGCAGTTTTGAAAAAAGAAATGCTGTTCACATTCGCGACGCTGAGTCCCTCTTCCGCGGAATCTGCCCCGGAAAACTACTTCATCCTGATCTCATTCAGGTTCAGGATCCCGGCAGTCAGACGCTGCTGAAGTTCCATGTGATCGAGCGCCTGCAGCGGGCTGATTTCTACAATCCTGTCTGAAGGAATGGAGTAGCCTGCGGTCTGCAGCCATTGATGAGCGATACGATTTAATGCTGCCTGCGAGGTAGCCGCGGAATCATTCCCGGATTTGTTTTTCACCGGATTGAATTCCCGCTGCCGGTCCCCCTCAACAATCAGCGTGCGGGTGGCCAGTGGCAGCGCATCGAAGATAAAGCGTTCAAGCTTGATCGCGTTGGGGCGGCCAGGATCGGAAGGCTGTTCCAGCACGCCGGCAGAATTGAAGAACGCGACATTCTTGCGTGCCACGTGAATGGGAAGCTGACTGCCTTTTTGGGTAAGGTGGTGAAGAAAGGCCACGTCGAATACATGAATGGCGGTATTCCCCGCCCAGAAAATCCACTGACCGGACTCATCATGACCGGCGGCCTGCTCGGGGGTCAGTTCGCTGTATTCAATAATCTCAGTATGCCCGTCGACATCGACGAGGACGCCCATGCGTTCTGTTGGGCTGGTCTTACAGACGACGCAGGTTGTCAGTTGTGACTGCCGGAGACAATGAAAGCCAATGAGAGCGGGGTCTGCGATAATCGCGGTGGGATTGTCCACCTGGTGATAGAAGAGGTGCTGAATGCCATCGTGTTGCATGCGGGCGATCAGTCCAGCGTTCTGCAACGCCATGACAAGTCCTCCATGACCATCCGGAGACAGTGCCAGATCTGCGGGGCCGGCAAGCAGCAGTTCACCTGTGGCGGCATCAATTGCCGGCAGATTTCCCTGCTGAAAAAATACAACCGATGTTTCGTCGAGTCCAAAAAAACGATTGGCCCGGAAAAAGGTAACGGTTTCTGCATGTGTCGCATCGCTGGTCATGATCAGCCATGGAATAGCTGCCTGATAACGATTCCGGCGGGCCAGAATTTGTTCGGCAAAGACCTGAAACAGTGTGCGATCAGTCACTGGCCCGATGGGAAACATGCCTTTGGGGTGCTCAAACCCCAGGCGAGTTCCCTGGCCGCCCGCTACTGTAATAATCGCGACGGCTCCGGCGCGCAGGGCCTGTTCCCCGACGCGACCAGCGTTGGCCCATTCTTCGGCGTCACTGGTGGAACCGGGCTGTCGAACAACATTGCCAGGCGCGCGGGCTCTCGCGGGCCGGTCAGTGTCGCTGGTGGCGGAGGGCGTTTCCGACACGGCGGATTGCCAAATGCCGCGGAGCATTGGAAAATCGACCGTTTGAATCTGATCAAGCAATTGCCGCTGCTGCTCTGGCGGCAGGGTCTGCAGGGCCAGTACCAGTTGAGGCTGCTGAAAATGTGTTAACGTGTGAGCAATTTCATGCGGTAGTTGTGACATACCCAAACTTCTCGGCGCGATGTATCGGGGAATCAGGGAACTCCGCAAATTCTCAGTGTTCCACTGGAGAACTGCGGGGATGAAAAAGACGACTCGGTGGCAAATCGTGCATTGTGTTCGGCCAGAGCCGCCCTCACGTTAAAGAATATGGTAAATCCCCCAATCGCTACCAGCGGACATTTCGGGGGGCGAAGGGGCGCAGAGAATCTGAAAAGTTTGGCCGGAAGTCAAATTGCTGGTCAGTATAAGCCTGCAGACTGCAACTTTGCCCAACATCCGGCAAATCGGTGTCGTATTCAGGCGATGCGGACGCGAAAAAGAGCGGATTTTCCGGATAAGTACTCAAAGGCTTCCCGGATTTCCGTTTTTCTCGTCTGCACCGGCTGTTGGTTCGGGTTCAGGACCTGACCCTGGGTTTCATGGTCTACAGTCCATTTTCTTCCCTGATATCTGGTTTTCTGCCAGTTTCAGGAAGTTTATCTTTGGAAAGTAATCGAGTGGCTGACGACGAAAAAAACGACGACGTTTCCAGAGACGTGCCGAACAGCGATGGGGGCTCTGTTTCCCGGAAATCATTGTTTTCGGATCACTTTGATGATCCGGATCGTCCAGTGGAAACGGATGAACTTCCGGAAGAGGAACCGTTAACACCAGAGTTGGTTGAGGAAGAAGCCATTCGCGGCGACTTTATGCTGCGCTGGGCATCAGTGTTCCTGGCCGTTCTGATGGCGTTTACGCAGATAAGCGATACGAAGCCGCTGGTGTTGATTCGATCTGGCGATCAAATGCGGGCCACAGGAGGCCTTCCAGCGCGCTCAGACCAACTTTCGCTGACAATGGAGGGCAGGTCGATCACCAATCTGGGTTGGCTTTTTGACCATCTTGTCAGCCTTGCATGGCAGATGGGTGGCGACAAAGGCCTGACAGCGTTGAAGGTGGTGATCGCAGCTATCGTCGGGCTCGTGCTTAGTCGCATTTCCATTCCAGGCCTGCCGACCTGGTGGAGTTCTGTCTGTACAGGATTTGCCATCGTAGCGTGTTCGCAGGACTTTATCCCTGCACACGAGTTAATTACGGTTCTGGGAATGGCATTGCTGATGAAACTGATCGTTAGCCACCGCATTGGACAGGGGGCGGGCCTGACCTGGAAACTTCCGGTCCTGATCGTGGTCTGGTGCAATTTGGATCCGCGTGCGTGGGTTGGCGTTTTTGTTGTCGTGCTGTATGCGGCGGGCACTGCGATTCACCGGCGAGGTCTGATTCGGCAGGGTACAGCCCATGATCGAATTCCAGCGGCCATGGGTTTGACAGCGACGTTGTGCGTCGCAGCCCTGTTGATCAATCCGTTTCCGCTGGCATCTCTGGCGTCGCCATTGTCCACATACACAAGAGAGTATCCGGCGATGCAGGCGCAGAAGAGTCTGCGACCGGAACTTGCCGCCGGATCATTTGACAACCGAGTGGATTATTATTCGGTGTTGAATCCGGGGGCAATTCGGTTATTTGATCACTCCCATATCGCGGCCCTGTCCGTTCTGCTGATGGCCTTTGCTGTGTTGATGCTTTCGATGGGTTCGGAACAATCCGATCCTCGTCGCAGCAGCGTATTCGGGGCATTTTTTCGGGGTCTTTTGCGGACGATTCGAATTCCTGAGGCGTTCGGCGTGGGACGTCCTGTACGCGAAGCGGGATTCATCTTTGTGTTGCTGGGTGTATTTTTTCTGGTGATTATCGCGGCACACGAGCTTCCAGCTGCTGCGGTGGCAGCCGCTGTGATTGCCGGTATTTGTGCTCAGGACTGGTACCGTCGCAGTTTTTCCATGACGTACAGTGTGGATTCTTCGGAACTATTATTTTCCCGGGGCGGGCGGGCGGTCACCGTGCTGGCGATGGCATTGCTGGGATTTGCTGTTGTGGCATCGCGGCTTCCGGGTGCGGCTCCACTTGGCGTTGGGTTTGATCCGGAGACAAGAATTACAGTCGAGACTCTGTCCAGCCAGATTCAGGCACTCGATCCGAACGCTCGTTTCTTTCACACCAGAATCGATCAGGGTGACCTGTTGATCTGGAATGGACGCAAGAGTTTTGTGGACAGCCGAATTCTGCCGTTCACCTCGTCTGCGAACCCAGTCTTTGAACAGCACGAGAACGTGCGAAGCGCTCTGCTGCGTCCGCCGCAGGATCTGTCGCGCGTGTCGGATCCCAACGAGAAGAAGCAGCTTGAGGCTAAGCAGCAGCAGAGTCAGCTTGCCGCCAAAGAGACGCTGCAGAGCTATGGAATTACTCACGTGATGTCGCGTCTGGCTCCGCCGGGAGTGCCCGACTACCAGACGATGCTGACTCTGGCAGCCACTGGCGAGTTCATTCCAGTCAGCATCGGGGCATCGGCTGCTGTGCTGGAAAAAATTTCGCCAGCGATGTCTCAGGACGCCGTAGCTGCGAAGATCCCGAAGTTCATCGATATGGCCTTTCGCGACGTAACGCCTTTGGATCTTGGCAATCGCCAATTCGCAAGTCCGAAAGGGTTTTACGACCGATACGTTTACCGGAATCGACCATTTACAAATGCCAATCGCCGGATCGCTCAGCACTACATGGCACTGGCGAACACCAATCCCAATTCTCTGGAAGAAGCGATGTCAGCAATCGCGCTGCTGACACTCACCATTCGTAATCTGAATCAGTCATTGCATGATTTTCCTGACGATACAAACGCCTATGTGCTGCTTGGGCAGGCCTATTTTCGGCTTGGCCTTCTGGAGCAGGCAGTGAATGGTGGGGACACCAGTCCCCGTTTGCGGCAGACGCGGTATTTCCAGGCCGTTGCAGCCTTTCGTCAGGTCGTCAAAGCAGAACCGGACTCAATCCGTGCCTGGGAAGGTTTGATGACCAGTTATGAAGCGATGGGGCGTCAGGACCTGCTGCTGGAGGCCCTTGAACGCTGGCTGGAACTGGCAGAAAAGGAAAAGGTAAGTCCGGAGCAGCAGGAGCGATTTGAACAGTATCGAACCCAGCGATTTGCACAGCAGCGGGAAATGGAAGACCTTCTGGTGGAGTCAGATGCTCAGCTGGACAAGCAAATTGACGAGCAGATTGCGGCAAACGCTGCCGCTATGGAAGCTCAAAAAGCCGCATCAAAATCCAAAGACGCAAAGGATGTTTCCGAGGAAAATGCTGAAGAGGCACGCGAGGCTATCCTGTCCGCGGTAGTGGCCAATAGCGCTGGCCGTCCCCGCCGGGCACTGAATTCACTGCAGGACAAGGCGGCTCTGGTTCGGGGTGTTCCAATCGGGATTGTTCTGCTTGGGCAATTTCTGTTGGAAACCGGGGAACTGGAAGAAGCCCATCAGATGCTGCTTGGGCTGAGCCAGGATGCTCTGAAACAGCCGGAAGCCTTTCTGGGAACAGAGTGGCAACTCCCTGTCGCAATTTCTCAGTTGGGCGTGTGTGACTATTCCCTTGCCGGCAAAACCTGGTCTACTCAATTGAAAGATGTTGAACGGGAATTGCAGAGTCCGGCGGCCTACATGCCCGTCCTGTTTTCACTGCCGCTTGTTGCGGATGCCAACTTGCAGGTGAACCAACCGTTGCCAGTCTGGCCATTCCGCAATGCGATGGCGCTGGGGCAGCAGATATCCGGATCAAACGAAGCCCGTGCTGATTTAATGCTGATGCAGGCAATTGTTCACATCGAACAGGCGGATACCAAAGCAGCGAAATCGATTTTGCGAACCCTGGTGACAGAGCTGGGTGACACACGTGTTCGTGGACTGGCTCTGATTTACTACGCGATGCTGGACGTGGATTCTCAAAAGGTGCTGGAGCCATTTAACGTCAGTCCCTGGGAAGAGTTTGACTATCCCGGCGAACCCGTTCCCCCCGCGCCTGCTCAGCCCGCAGGGGCGACTGGCAGTCCGCGTCCCGGAGGAACTGTTGCGCCGGCCGCCGCTGCTGGCGGAGCGACGGCACCCGGAACCGGCGGCGCTGGCCTCCCTCCAATCGGCACCCCGCAACCTCCGGCCGGAATTTCTGCACCCCCAACTTCAGGCTCCCAACCCTGACCGCCAACCACCAGTCCCGCCGCGGCAGGAACTGGCAATCTTCTAAAACTCGGGCCGGGAAGTCATCGCTTCCCGGCCCGCTCCATTTCCACTCCGACCCAGTCCACAGGTGTCCGGCACCTTGATTCCCCCTTTTGCCGCATTTCCAGCCCCATAGCGGCCGTGTGTGCTGGGAAGACCATTTATCGCAGTGCCGGGGTCGGAAGATCTGGCCGTCCGTTTCTCAGGGAGAACGAAACCCACTCACCCCTCTATCACGCTGCCTGCTTGCCGTTATTCCCGCGCAGACGTGCACCCAGTGACTTCGTAGACCACCTGCACCAGGCCACGACCCTGCGGGGATGACGAAGGACATTCAACGGTCTGCTATCGGGCAACGTGTTGGTGGCGCCCAACGACACGCACGGTACTTGCCTGCGGTCCCTTGTCGCCTTCCTCCTGGACAAAGGTCACCTCGGAATCGATATCAAGTTCATCAAACCGACCGTCGAGGACCGAGTTGCGATGGAAATAGACTCGCAGCCCTTCCGGAGTTTTCAGAAAGCCATAATCCTGAAGCGGGAAAATCTCGGAGACGACACCGCGCGGCTCCGGAACGTGAAACTTCGTGTTTCCCCGAATCTCGCGACTATAATCTTCCAGCTGCCGACGCATGGCCCGGAATGCATCGCGAATTGCCACATGAGCGTCCTCATGAGCCGCGTTCTGTTCGTGCGGACGATGAACGATCAGCTCTCGGCGAGGAACCTCCAGGCGAATGATCACTTCAAACTTCTTTCCCTGGTGAGCATGATGATGCGGCAGGGTCAGAGTGACGTGACAACTGGTAATTCGCGTATTGAATTTCTCCAGAGCATCGACATGCTTGCGAATGTCCGCTTCCACAGCATCTGAACGATCCAGTCCACGAAATGTGATTTCCAATGGCACCTGCATAGTGACGGTTCTCCGAGACGAAAGGATGTGATTCCCGAGGGCAAGCCACATTGTTGCCGACACAGAATCCTTCAGAGCAATCGCCGTTCCGTGCACATTTCTGGAATGCCAGTTCGCATATATATTTGCAGGAATTTGTCCCGGGAGTGCAGTGGATGATTTTCCAAAAGGCAGGTCGCTGGCGAATAGCGCTGGCGAAGGTGGAAAGCGAATTGCAAACACTGTCAGTGACGGATTTGGAAAAAAAAGGCCTGTCGGATTCAAAACAATCCGCAGGCCTTTTTTTCAGTGGGCGAGGTCTCTCAGGCACTCGCCAATGTGGCAAGCTCGTCTCTCAGGCGAGCTGCGTCTCTCTCATCAGAACTCCGTTGCTTTCTCAAGGCACCGGGTGGGCTTCAGGATCTCACTCTGAGCCCGCGTCTCTTTCGCAGGATGAGAAAAGCAAGGCGTGTGCCAAAACACAAAAAACAAAAGCATCTCCTTCGAGAACCCTGCATCTGTTTTTCGTAACCTCTTTCCTGAAAGCAACTTGTGGATATTCCAGAAAGGCTGCGTGGTGTTTGAGAAAGATGCAGGACAAGCGACTCCGCCCGGAGAATTGCAATTCTTACACAGGGATTTTCCTTGTAATTGTTACAAGGGCACTGCTGCGACGCTGGTGTGGCGGGCTGTCACACAGAGTGCGGCCAGGTCACACTCTGTGGCAAATTGGCAACTAGGGCTGGTGGCGGCCAGTGAACCAATCCCTTTAATTGGGATCCGCGACAATCTCGCGGTACTCGCCCTGGCATTGCGCGGCAAGTTTCTGAAGCCATGTGGCCGAACGCTCCGTGTAGGCTCCGTTGCCAAAGCGGATGACGTGGACGGTGGTTGACCCGGCAAAATGTCGGATGTCTCGCAGATCCGCTTCTGTGAGTGCGGGTTCATCTCCGTCTGTCAGAAAATAGACCACATCGGGTTTCAGGCTGAAGGCTTCAATCAGGGCCGGTTTGTGATCAGTTCCATGGTCCGGCGAAATTCGATCAATCTCCTGACCTGCCAGTTGCTTATTGACATCGGTTGCGAAATACATCGGCTGTTCCGCCTGTCGGCGAAGTTTCAGGCGTTCCCGATACTCGCTGTAAAAGATCACCGCAAACTGCTGATTGGGTTGCAGCAACCGCAGGCTGGCTTTCAACTGAGATCGAGCCATGCGTAGTCGGGGGCCATCCATACTGCTGCTGGTGTCGATGACATAGACGAAGGATTTTCCCTGACCAACGATGTTCATGAACGTCGTTTCCCCAGGCCCCCCAAAGCCACCAATTTTTCGTGCTCCTCCCTGTTCAGCGGGCTGAATCAGCGATCGGCTTCCTCCGGAGGAACCGCCAGCAAGTCCGGTCAGGGGCATTCCAGGGCCAATCAGGCCGGGGAACGGCTGGTTTTGTTCACCAGGCGAGTCAGGATTCTGAGCGGCATTGGTGAGACTGCCGATGTTCGGGACTTCCGTGGGGATACGGGCTGCGGCATTCTGTGTTTCAGCGTCGGAATTCTGGTCGCTCTGCACGTCTGACGGTTGATCCGGAGACTTCTGAGTTTGTTCCGCATCTCCCGGCCCGGGTTGCGTGCCGTCGTCGCTGGTACCATCTTCCGTACCGTCCACGGCAAACAGGCCCACGTCACGAAATACTTCACCTCCGGCTGCTCCCGGCCCGACTTGCTGGCAACCCTTCAGAAGCAGTGTGGCTGTCAGCAGGACTGTGGAATGCAGTACGATGGAAATCACGGAGCCCTTGAGCAGGCTTCGCAGCGATTCGTTGGTGTTTGAATGCAGTGGCCCCATGGCTGCGCAGTTTCCGAAAAGGATTTCCCCGGCAATTTCCAGAACACTGCAGCAGTAACCGCTTGCGCAGGCAGAGGGAGGTTTCAGCTGGAACTGGTGTTGTCAGGAACCTTTGCATTCCTGTGTCACCGACAGTATTCGAAAATGCGGGTCACTCGTCAATGGCCCCCGGCAGCAGAACCCGGGGCTGTGGCTGCCAGCAACCGCCTGACGAGCTCCCGGTGGAACGAGTGGGGACTGTTTCCGACGACAGCGTGTGCTGCTGATCAGAGCGTTCTCCGATCAGCAGCATGGGAATCGTACAATCGCGGCGAAAACAGGACTGAAGACGGTTTCAGAGTTTTCGCTCGTTGACAGGGGAAAAGTCGAACTCCACGCATCGGTTTTGGTCAGGGAGCTTCTGTGGACGCAGGATCAAAACCAGTGGAGTCCTCGGCCTGCGGCTCCACCTCGGGCTTATCTTCAAGTGCCATCCGGATGTCTTTCGCCCTTTGCCCGTCAGCATCCGCTTCGGCAATCTGTCCTGCACTGCGACGCACGACTGCCCGCTGATCATAAGCGCTCGCAACCTGTTCATCGAAGCGATGTGCCGCCTCGTAGTCAGCGATGGCTTTATCGAACTCGTTCAGCCGCATCCAGAGATCACCTCGAAGCGAATACGCGTCATGTCCCGGAGTCTGCTGCAGCGATGCATCACAGTCCAGCATGGCTTTCTGAAAATCGCCCATGGCCGTCCAGGCTTTGGCCCTGCAGGCCAGTGCTTCCGGATGATTTGGGCTAATCATGAGTGCGCGAGTGAAGTCCTGAGCGGCAGCGCCAAATTCTTTTCCTTCCATCAGGAAAAGCCCGCGGCGGATCCATGCGTCGCTACTGCCGGCATTGCGTGCTGCCTCGTCGGAGATCTGCTGGAGACCTGCCAGCCAGTCGATTCGGCTGGTATCCGCCTGGGCCTCTGTGAAGCGTTCTGCCTTCAAGAGCGCCTCGCGGCGGTGAGCCAGCCAGCGAGCGTCCAGTGGTGCCAGTTCCACGGCCCGGCTGAAGGCCCGGATTGCTTCCGGATAGTCTTCCTGCTGCATTGCAATCAGCCCGCAGTTGTTCCATGCCGTCACATATTTATCATTCAGTCGCAGAGTCTGGCGGATATCCGCCATGGCTTCGTCATTTTCCTGACTCTTCATTCTGGCAAACGCACGATTATTCCACGCATCGGTATAGGTGTTATCGGCTTCAATGGCTTTTGTGAAATCGGCCTTTGCCGCCGGGTAATCGGCTTTTGCGAGGGCCATCAGGCCGCGATTATTCAACGCTGCAGAATGTGTGGGTTTCAGTTCAATGGCGCGATCAAAATCCTTCAGCGCTTCGTCGGACAAACCGCGAGACATCAGAAAATAGCCTCGAAAATTGTGCAGGTCAGCATCATTAGGTGCCAGGCGAATCGCCGTACTGAAGTCGGCGCGAGCGTTGGCATCTTCTCCCTGCAGCACGTAGACATCGCCACGCATGCGGAAGAGTCTGGCGTCGTCTGGCGTAGTTCCGATCGCCTGGCTGATTGCTTCCACAGCCGCGGCATTGCGTCCCGCGACGACCGCCGCATTAGCGCGCTGCAGCAGTTGTCGAATCTCCGGTGCAAACTGCTCAGGTTTCTGCTTTGAAGTGTCGCCCGCAGCCGTCGCCGACTTCGTGGACGCAATCGACAGCGGAACCCCGGCGGTTTTTGTGCCAGCACTGGCGGAATCATCGCCACCGCGTCCGCATCCGGAAAGCAACATCGCCAACAGACCGGAAAATGCCAACAGCCGCATGTGGTCGCTCCATCGATCCCCGGCATGTAGCCGGGGAATCTCCACAGACACCCCGGAAAATCATGCCAAAACGAGTTCAAATCCCATGAACCCGTGGCACTTGTAGTTCCAACCTGCAGAAAGTGTCAATTCGACTTTTCTGCGGTTCAATGGCCACAACCGCCTGTGCGAGCCTGTTTACGGGGACCAACGCCCCAATCCCGCGAAAATCCTCGCACCGATTGCCAGCCCGAGGAACAGCGTGGAACGTTTTGTGTCACTAGTGAATGTGACAGGCTACTTTATGACCGATTTCTCTGGTACCGCCAGTCGGGGTGCGAGGTCACTTTTCCGGACCGTGACCGTCAGTAGCGCAGGCTTACATCGGCTACTTTCTGGCACCGCAAATCTCGGTGCCAGCGATTTGGCTTTGGCTGCAGCCAAAGCCGGGACCCGGGGAGTTCCTGGAAATGCTGGGTAAATCCGGTAGCATGGCGGTGCAGATTCTCACGTGGCGATCAGGCGACAGGAGTTGGCACTGCGGGGGGATTCCTGTCCAATGGTTGAATTGTTCCGGAGGTTGTGATGATCCGCTGGTTACTGACCTCGTTGTTACTGACCCTGTGGCTGCTGGTTCCAGGTATTGCTGGAGCGCAGGAGGGTGTGACGTTTCAGTCGCAATTGCAGGTGCTCCATCAGGAATTGAATCCGGATTTCTGCTGGTTCCATCCGCGCGTGGCGGCTGTTCCGGATGCAGGGGCCGATCATGGACGAATCCTGATCTGTACGCTGCAGAAGCATCTGCGGGTGTCAGACCACTATTCAGGTCTGTATTTCATGCGGTCCGTAGATCTGGGCCAGACATGGTCCGCGCCGGTGCTTCCGCCGGAGCTCGACTGGAAAAGTGTTGCCGGGGAAAATCTGGCCGTCTGCGACGTGACGCCTGGCTGGCATGCTCCAAGTCGCCGGCTACTGGTGATCGGGACGCGTCTGCGGTACAGCAGCGCCGGGGAGCAACTGCTGGATCAGCCGCGTTCACATCAGTGCGCGTATGCGACATGGGATCCTGCCACTGGCCTCTGGACGGAATGGAAGACGCTGGCACTCCCTGACGAAAACT
>CAIQIE010000192.1 GCA_903871805.1 uncultured Planctomycetaceae bacterium
CGAGGACGCTGGTCCGTTGGACGACTGGATGGATTTTTTCTGCAACGCGAAGGGATCTGATACACAATCCCTAAAGCAGCGTTTGGGCTCCCCGATCTTCGACGAAGCGATAGGAATCCTGGAAATGATTTCGCAGACCCCTGAACAACGCCGCCAATATGAGGCTCGCCTGAAATTTGAACGCGATCAAATGATGTATGTCCAGGCCGCTGAAGCACGTGGTGAAGCACGTGGTGAAGCAAAAGGTAAAGCAGAAACCATTCAGTTGCTGCAAAGTCTTCTGGGAATGCCGCCGCAGGATGTGAATACCCTGATGTCCATGCCCCTCGAAGAACTGAACCAAATCAATGCGGATCTGGTGGCAAAACTGCAAACCCGAGTAGTTTAGCCCGAATTTCCCGCGGCGATCTTTGGCGGCCCGCCAGCGATGGTAGTCAATTTCAAAAGTATCAGGCATTTTCCAAATGCCGTAGCATCGAGAATTGAACGAAAGGCCGTACGGCACATGGAATGTGCCTGCGACTGTGATGGAAAGTGACTGCCATTGGGCGTGACAGCATCAGCGGGTACAAGTCATCCGGCGGTTTGGGATTGGTAGTGACGAGTGTCGCACAGCAGTGGCATTCCTCTGCACCTATTGCATGCCACTTCGACAGCGGCGGTCATCTCACCGGAGACAGCCCCAGCTGCTTCAGACGCGTTTGAATTTCAGGATGCTTCAGAAGTTCACAAAATGCCTGAACAGCAGGGCGATGCTTCCGGGCCCTGGGAATGACAAAATCGAACTGCTCATCCTGCAGCGGCTCAAAGGCCAGCCCGGCGGTTTCAGCGGCGTGAGCGATGGCAATCCCCCAGTCGGCACGGTGCTGTGCGATGGCAGCCACTACTGCGGCGTGATTGCCCGGTTGTATTGCGTATCCTGCCGGGCGAACACCCGCCAGCAGTCGATCAATCAGAATCCGAGTTCCGCTGCCGACATTTCGGTTCACCATGCGAACATCGGGATTCGTACGCAGCGTCTCTGTTAACTGCGGGACGCTGCATCCTTCAAAACGCAAGTCCCCCCTGCGAAAAATGATTCCCTGAGCACGCCGGTATCCGGGAAGCAGATCCAGAGTGTCCGTGATCCACGGAGTGTTGTACTGTCCGGACCCGGGG
This sequence comes from uncultured Planctomycetaceae bacterium, assembly GCA_903871805.1. GTDB lineage: Bacteria > Planctomycetota > Planctomycetia > Planctomycetales > Planctomycetaceae > SXXK01. Next base: position 1,159 of record CAIQIE010000192.1, read on the forward strand.
TCCAGCAGGTGGATGCCAGCCAGATCACACTCGTCCCGTTTTGCAGCCATCAGCCCAGCCGTGCTGCCCAGCGTCAGCAGCTTGGATGTGATTCCCCGACGCTGCAGTTCTGTCAGCAGAAAATCCAATCCCATACAGTGACTGCCAATCACCACCAGCTCGGCCAGTTGAAGTCCTTTTCCCTGCAGCTGAACCTGAACCTGTTCGCCCGCCGCAAGGATCTCAGTATGTCTGGGAATGGCGATGAAACCGTCGGCCCGACTGAAGGTTGTGACAGATCCGGACCCCTTGCCCATGGGAAAGGCTCGCAGTCCCTGACTGGACGGGATCAGCGCGGCCAGCAGATATTCTGTGCGTCCAACTTCTGAATTCACCTGCACCGCCAGTTCCGCCGTTACGGTCTCCGTCGGCGCGGGACTTCGACCAGCCAGTCGGCGAATGACGGGAGCGACAAACTCATGAAACGTAAAGATGGCAGATGTCGGAAACCCGGGCAGCACAATCACCGGAATGCCATCGGTCACGGAAATGCACAGCGGCTTGCCAGGTTTCAGAGCGACTCCGTGAACTACGATCCCCGGATTCTGAAGCTCGCGAACCACGCGATAGCAAAGATCGCCTTCCCCCTTGCTGGTGCCACCGGACAACAGCACCATGTCAAAGTCAGCCAGAGCTCTGGTAACGGCATCGCGCAGGCGGCAGGCATCATCGCGAATGATGCCCCCAAACCAGGGATCACCGCCAGCTTCCAGCACCGCATCCGCCAGAACTCGGGAATTGGAATCATACACCGCGGCTGCACGCGGGGGATCGCCGGGGGCGATGATTTCGTTTCCTGTCGAAAAGATGGCGACGGACGGTTTGCGGAAGACCTCAACTTCGGTTTCACCAATCGCCGCCAGAACTCCGGTCTCGCGGCTTGTCAGAATCGTTCCGGCACGCAGAACGACTTCACCAACCGAAATGTCTGTTCCGGCAAAGGAGATTCCCGTGCCGGCGGAAACACTGCGGCTGACGCGCACACAGCCGGACTCTTCATCCGCAAACTCAACCATGATGACGGCGTCGGCACCGCGCGGCATCATCCCTCCGGTTGCAATAACCACCGCCTCTCCGGGCTGAACTTCACTCTCTGGCAGGCGTCCAGCTTCAATACGTTCCGGCAGCAGCCTGATCGATCCAGGCTGCAGTTCCGTGGCTCCAATCGTATCCTCAGCCCGCACGGCATATCCATCGAAGTTGGAACGGTCAAACGCCGGAACATCGATCCGGGACATCACAGTGGCACTGAGTACCCGTCCGAGTGCCGCGTCGAGTGCAATTGATTCGCTGCCTCGGGGTGACAGATCCATCGCCGCATGAAAACGCCGCTCCGCTTCATCGCGATCAATCACATCCAGAAACTGATCCTGTCGTGCCATGGTACTGTCACTTAATAAGGGCCGCCGCCAGTCTGCAGCATGATTGCAATTTTACAGGACCACAGGATCTGTCGTCAGACCCGGGGTTTGGCTGGGCCGCCAATTTCTGCAAGTCGCTGCTCGCGGATCATGAGCGCTGTTTCAATGGACACGACTGCGTCGGATGACAGTGTGCAGTCTCCCGCCGTGGCGGTCTGACGAATTTGCTGCGGACTTCTCGCCCCCACGATCGCTGAAGTCAGTTCAGGACGACGCAGCGTCCAGGAAATTGCCAGATCCGTGAGTGACCAGCCAAGTCCGGATGCGATGTCATCTAAACGATCGACAAATTCCAGATTGATCTGCAGTTGTGGCGGCTGGAATCGAGGATCACGAGAGCGATGGTCCTTTTCCGACAGGGATTCCGCTCGTTCCCTTGTAAAGGATCCCGTCAGCAGGCCCTTGCCCATCGGGGAATAGCAGATCACACCAATATTTTGTTGTGCACAGAAGGGAAGGATCTGACTTTCCACGTCACGTGCCAGCATGCTGTAGGGTGGCTGCAATGACAGGACCGGATGAATAGCCTGCAGGCGCTGCAACTGACTGACAGAATGATTGGAGACTCCAATGTGTCGAACTTTTCCCTGCGCCTTCAGATCCACCAGCGTCTGCCAGCCTTCTTCAATTTCCTCGTCAGGTTCGGGCCAGTGCAGTTGATACAGATCGATACAGTCCAGATTCAGCCGTTTCAGGCTGGCGTCGCATTCCGCGATCACACTCTCACGACGCAGACACTTGCCAATTTCTCCATTGCCCAACGCCACACGACCGCACTTGGTGGCAATCAGCGGACGTTCGGACGGTGAAATTTGTGCCATGGCTTTCGCTACCAGCACTTCGCTGCGCCCTTCGCCATAGATGGCCGCTGTATCAATCCAGTTGATACCCAGCTGTATCGATTCCAGAATTGCATCTATCGCAGACTGTTCGTCCTGATCGCCCCAGCCGAATTTCCAGTCACCTCCACCAATGGCCCATGTGCCCAGTCCAATGACGCTCAGTTGCGGTCCGTATTGTCCCAGTTGTCGATACTGCATAGCAGATGATTCCAGTGAATAAAAATGAAGATCAGTGGTGGGTCATCAACAACCGGAAGGAGGGAGGCTGTCACAGTATGGGAATAACCTGAGCAGAATCGAACGGAATGCGCTGGGCCTGTGGCAGACGACGAGATCTTTCCACAGTTCAACAGACTAGTGTTTCTGTTTTCAGGACAACCTCGGCGTTCGTCGCGGCACAAAGTTGCGAAGATAGTCATGACTTTGCTGAAGGGAAGCGATGCGATCGTTCAACGACGCTTCCCAGGCGCGATCCTCGACCTCCACACAAACAGGGCCACGATAGCCGCTGTCAGTGAGCGTGGAGAAGAATTTCCCCCAGTTGACATCTCCCATTCCCGGCAGCTTAGGCGTATGGTAGCGATTTGGATGCGCCAGAATTCCAACGCGATCCAGCCGATGCTGATCCAGTCGTACGTCTTTGGCGTGGATATGAAACAGACGATCCCGGAACTCGCGCATAGGGCTAAGATAGTCCATGTGTTGCCAGATCATATGCGATGGATCGTAGTTCAGGCCAAAAAACTCGGACGGAATGTCGGCAAACATTCGCGTCCAGATTTCCGGATTCACAGCAAGGTTTTTTCCACCCGGCCATTCATCAGCGGTAAACAGCATCGGGCAGTTTTCGATACCAATTTTCACCCCGTGCTTTTCTGCGAATCGAATGATGGGGGTCCATGTTTCCAGAAATCGTGGCCAGTTGTCGTCTACAGACTTTGTCCAGTCGCGTCCCACAAACGTATTGACTCGCGTTAGCCCAAGTCGACTGGCGGCCTCGATCACCACATGCAGGTGCGCCACCGCAGTTTCTGCTTCACCCGCAACAGGACTTAGTGGATTTGGATAGTAACCCAGCCCACTGATCTGCACTCCGGTACGGGCCACCGTCGCGTGAATCTCTGCCACAGTTTTTTCACACAGGCCACCCACATTGATGTGACTGACGCCGGCATACCGTCGTTCTGCTTTCCCAACAGGCCAGCAGCAGACTTCCACGCAGTCAAACCCAATCCGGCTGGCTGCTTCAAAGACCTGATCGAAGGAAAGATCCGGAAGAATGGCGCTGACAAATCCAAGTTGCATAGCATCACCTGAAAAAATTCTCTGGTCAACACAGGGTCATCCGCTGCCACAACAATCCCACTGACATTTCGCGATACCGCAGAGCAGGTCCAGCGGCCAGTTCTGCGGGCCAACGTTGACGCAGAACGGTTCGCGGTTCAATCGGCTGACCTAATCCACCGGAGCCAAAACCAGTGCGGCATGGATTTCCCGTTTCAACAAGGAGGCCAGTCTCTCTGGCAAATTTAGCCCTGCCCTGTAACACAAGAATCTCACAAAGCAATCCCGGCAAAAGACACTCCGCGGGCAATTGCCGCAACAAACCAGAAAGGCGATTACAAAAACGGCGACCCCCGCTGTGGTTAAGCAACGAGGGCCTCGTTTGCAAATATCAACCCAGTTGTGTTCGGACTTTCTCCAGCAGGGCTTTGGTGGCCCTAATGCCGGCATATTCATCAAGCCGGCTGCCTTCGTATTCGATGCCGACATAGCCCGAATACCCTGCGGCCAGCACAATTTTCATCATTTTCAGATAGTCTGTCTTTGTCTCGTTTCCAGCGTCATCAAAATCATGAGACTTCGCGCTGACAGCCTTTGCGAATGGCATCAGTTCCTCGACACCCTGATAGCGGTCATACCAGTCGTTGTCCTTGATTCGGAAATTGCCGAAGTCGGGCAATGTGCCGCAGTTCGGCAGGTTGACCTTCTTCATGACACCGGCCAGCCACGCGCCATTGGACGACAGACCACCATGATTCTCCACAATGACGTTCAGACCGTGCTTTGCTCCAAATTCTGACAGGGCACGCAGGCCGTCCGCTGCCCGGGACAATTGTTCCTCATAGGTGCCGGCACTGCCTGCATTGACACGGATCGAATGACATCCCAGCGACTTTGCCGCTTCCACCCACTTATAGTGATTTTCCACGGCCAGCTTGCGCTTCGCTTCGTCCGGATCTCCCAGATTGCCTTCACCGTCAATCATGATCAGCAGCGTCTTCACGCCAATGTCGTCGGCTCGTTTTTTCAGTTCGGCGAGGTACTTTGAGTCCTTTGCTTTGTCCTTAAAGAACTGGTTTACGTACTCAACCGCTTCAATTCCGAATTCTTTTTTGGCTGTGGCAGCAAAGTCGAGGTTGTCAATTTTTCCGCCAAACAGGCTCTTGTGCAGTGACCATTCGGCGAGAGAAATTTCGAACTTTGCGGAAGTTGCCGCAAACGAACTACGGGCCAGAAACGTTGCGGCAGCCGCCGCAGCAGAAGACGCAAGGAACGAACGTCGGGAAGTGAAACTGCGCATGTGGGAAGTCTTTCCAGAAACGACAGAACAAACGGGAATTCCAGAGCGTTCTCGGGGGCGCCGAAGTGCCTGACGGAATGCATGCTGAGTTTATCGGGCGACCCGACGATTCACAATTCACGGTTTTCCAGTCAGGGAGGGAATTCCCCTGTTCATGGCCGCGCGGAACAGTCGATCCAGAGAATCCGTTGGTGCTCACCGATCAGCACGCTATTCTTCCATCATGATTCTTCAATCCTGATGAAAAAATGCATCAGAGGTTTCAAGAATTCCCTGCTTAAAAGGACTGAGTGCGCGTCGCAGACGTCCGGAAGGCGAACTCTCATGACAAATTCTTCCCAGTCTGCCAAACCCACGGTACTGATCGCGGGCTGTGGCTACACAGGACTACGGGCGGCCCGAATCTGGCAATCCCGCGGCCTTTCCGTTTCAGCCATCACACGCTCGGAACACAAAGCCGCAGCGTTTCGAAGGGAAGGTCTGCAACCGCTGGTGCTGGATCTTGCCAGCGCCGAACCGTGGCCCGTTTTGCCCCCCGCGAACGTCGTCCTCTGGAGCGTAGGCTATGATCGTTCCTCCGGAAGCGATCGCAGGTCTGTCTGGATCCATGGCCTGCGGAGATTTCTGCTGGCACTTCAGCCTGCAGAGACTCCACGTCGCCTGATTCTGACCTCCAGTACCAGCGTTTATGGCGACTGCGAAGGACTGGAAGTGGATGAATCAATAATCCCCAGGCCATCTCAGGAGGGAGGTCAGGTTTGCCTTGAGGCAGAGCAACTTCTGAAAGAATTTGCAGCGCATTCGGGTGATACATTTGTCATTCTGCGGCTCTCCGGCATCTATGGTCCACAGCGACTTCTGCGTCGACTGGAAGATCTGCGGGGCGGAATTCCGATTGCCGCGAACGGCGACGAATGGCTCAATCTGGTCCACGTTGACGACATCGTTCGAACGCTGGACCATGTGGCGTTCTGCCACACTCCCCCAGCCTTGATGAATGTGGTGTCTGCAGCAGGACAGACACGCCAGCAGTACTACGAAACCCTCGCCGAACTTGCTCGCACGCCGACTCCCGTGTTTGACTCCTCGGCTGCGGTGCCCGCGACAGGCCGCCAGCGCGGTGGCAATCGACGCGTTGTCAGTCAGATTCGTCAGGCCTGCGGAATTTCGTTTTCGTACGAGAACTGCCGCGCGGGGTTGCAGCAGGCGCTGGCAGGTTCCTCTATGCCGGAAAACGAAAACGGAGATGCCACGGAAACATCCTCACTGCCTCCCGGCCGCCAAACACGGTGACGTATTTTCAGACCAGAGTTTTCCCCCTCCCTGGCATATTTCAAATCATCAGGGCTGCGGCGGGCGGTTTTCTGCCGGTACTGCCGGCCGTATGGAAAATTTTCCGTCACACAAAAAGTGATTACTTCGGCACTGCCGGTACACTGGCAGTCGATTTTCGTTTTCCACGAAGGACGATTCCTGTGGATACGCCACGCTTCACTGTCGTGGTTTCGGCCCTTCCCACCAACTCGACTGATACAGGCTGGACAGGAGCAACGCCTTCGAAAAGATCCCGCCCAGCCGGAACAGAGGCAATACCTTCCGGCGCCGGCAACTGGAATGCAGCCAGCTGCCGTACTGCAAGAACGCGGTCTTCTTCAGCTCCCTTGTGACTGGCCATCGCCAGGATGTCCGCAGCCACGCCCTCGTATCCTCGCATTTTCTGAAATGTTCCCAGCAAAAGCAGACGGTCGGCCGACATGGGCCGTTCGGACAGCCAGCCCCAAAGCTGCTCGCTGTGCTGCAGGGCTTCCGGGGAATCGGCGCCGGCCGATCCATAAATTTCTCTGGCCGACACCCAGGCACGCGTCCCATCCGCGGGTTGATTCAACGCGGTCTTGAGGCAGCCAGCAGCCTGGGCGGGTTCGTTAAGTGCGACGTAGACCAGCATCAGACGAAACCAGACCGCTGCCCGCTGTGGTGCGCGTTGCCGAGCCGTTTCAAAGGCCAGCTTTGCCGAGGCATAGTCACCCCGTCGAAATGCCTGATCCCCCTGTGCCTGCAACAGGAGACTTTCCACGCGGTCTGCTGCTGTTGACGTAATCTGCGGCAGCGGCGCAAGCGGAAATTCATCCAGCAACGGCAGCACAGGATCAGGGTTTTGAGCCATATTCTCCGGCGGCAGAACTTCCATGGCAGGCGCAATCCGGTCCAGTGCACGTGGATCAATCAACGCCAGTGGCTCTGGGATGACGACGGCGCGGGAGACTATTGCGTTGTTGAATCGCATCACAGCCGCCGGGATTACTGGTGGAGCGACAACCGGACCTGCAAGAGCCGGTCCCCATCCCAAATTGCAGGATGTCAGCGGAATCAGCCGCCCGGTACACGGATCCAGCGTGAGCAGCCCGGATGTCGGAAGAAACGACAATGGAGTTACATTGGCCCCTGCCCACCAGACCGGACCACATCCTGGCCAGATCCGCAGACATGTCGCTGTAGATATCGGGCACATCCAGCCATAAAAATTACTGGTCGGAGAATTACTTAATGTGCCAGCATAAAACAAAGATCTATGCGCATATTGCGACCTGAAACCGGCAATGTAACTAAAGCCTGAAGGAATAGGGGCGTAGAATCCTCCGAGTGTGTGATAGTTATACTGCTGGAATACACCAGATGCTGACGCGTAAACGCTGCCGTGTGAAAAGTCACTCCACAGGAGGTTGCTGCATCTGTGGCGAAACGCATGGTCCCAATGGCGAACCGTATGAGTGTTGGTGGTGATATCCACCGGCGTTCCAAAAGCGGGCTTTGATGAGCCAGCAAACCGCGGCAATGATGAATTCTGTGCCAAGCCCGACGCGGAGACCGTGAACACCAGAACTGCCGACAAGCAAAGCGTGTGAAAAAAACGAAACAAAACCACCATGACACAGCATCCCAAAACGTGGACACAATGCTCTGCCACAACTGTCTCACACTGGCTGGACGGCGGCAAGTGAGAAGGATCGCAATTGCTGCAGGAATGCCAAAAAATTCTTCGCACCAGTACTTCGCGTTGGCCGCAGAATCCTGTCAGGCGAGTCAGAAACCGCGAGGTCGTAGTCCCTCGGCACAGTGATGTGCCTGGAGGAAAACATGAATGAATTCCAGGCGTCGACGAGAAAACCGGATACTGCGTAAACAAACGTCCAGATTTCTGGAGGGTTTTCCCTGGTTGCTGTAGGTTTTTGTGGAGCTGCTCACCACTGTGCTGCCCCCCACCCAGCAAAAAAAAACTACCCAGGTGGATGACTTTTCCCGTTCCTGCGGGGAAATTTCCCCCTTTTCCTGGCGGCTTCTGGGCAGGAATGTGGCCTGACACCTGCGTTACGCTTTTCCGTGAACGCTCAGGCGTTTCGGCCTGTGCGCCACTGGGGGCTTTCCAATGGAGACTGCACAAGGTTGTGAATGCTTTTCTGCATCTTCCACGCCTGAATTTCTGTGAATGATGCGGCTTCAAACGAAAACGGCGAGGAAACATTCTGGAAAGGGGAAAACACCGTCGGGGAATATGCCCAATTCAGCGAAAAGCGGCCAGGCAATTTGCGTCGCGGATGATCAGAACGGCGATATTTCCGTTGAACGATAAATTAGTGGCAGCGAAACGCAGTGGAAATCCGGCATCGAGCGACGATTCGAATGGAGCTTTGGAGTGATTTTGGTCCAGGAAACATGGATCACGCTTAGGTCCCAGCGGATGTCGCTAAGGAATTCGGTTAATCAAAGTGATAAGCGAGTAAAACCGAATTGAATAGTATTTATATAAAAATTCGTGACGATTGTGCCTTGAATATATCGGGTGGTATCGGTATTTACGTGCTCGGGCGGTGTAGAAAACCGTCTGCATGGGTCGGTTTTGCAAACCATTCCTGTGAAACGCCCATAGTCGTTGGTGGAAGTCCAGGTTTGGGGTGATGTTGATAAAGAATGACAAAGAAGGAGGTCATCGATGCAGGTACGATCAGAGAATTTTTCGACAGAGGGCAACTCCGAAGGATTTGATGTAGTGATTGCCGATTCGACTCGACTGAACGCCGAGTCGATTGCATGGTGTCTGATGTCATACGGTGGCTTTCGATCCGTGAGCCCGGCCACCACCTGTTCCGAACTAATCTCAGCCGTACGTTCGCTACGGCCGGCGCTGATCGTGCTGAGCGAACGAGTTGTTGTGAAGTGCTTCCGAGAGTTGTTTGCGGAACTGGCTGTGAAACTGGGCGAAGTTCGGATCGCTGTCTTCGCAGATGAACTCACGGACCGCCAACTGGATCTGGTCACACACAATCGCATTGCGGGGCTGCTCTCCCGCCGGGAATCAATGCGGCGTCTCAGCGAACAGCTGAGCCAGATCGCTGCCGGTCAGCCGATTGTCTCCGACTATCTCAGTAATCGCATCGAACACCTTGGCGGCGGCCAGTTTCGATGTACCAGCTGTGCCCATATGGAAAAACTGACAGAGCGTCAGTGGGATGTACTGTTGCGGATCGCCGAGGGACGCAGGGTGTCCGAGGTGGCAGAGTCACTCCAGATTTCGGAAAAGGCCGTAGAAAGCCATAAATACCGCATCATGCGAGTCGTCGGGGCAGCGGATCGGCTGGATCTGTGCCGCTGGGCCATTCGTGAAGGCCTGATTGAAGCCTGATTGAAGCCTGATTGAA
>CAIQIE010000193.1 GCA_903871805.1 uncultured Planctomycetaceae bacterium
TCCTGCCCGATCAATGGTGACTTGCGTGGTTCAGGCGTCGCCGCCGGCGTGCGTGGTCTCCGTGTTGGAGCAGATTGCTGCAGACTCGCCGATCGCACATTCCTCTGCCCTGCGGGCAGCTCCACAGATGTTTCCGTGTTTTCGGCCTGTCCCTTTTCAGGACGGGGGCGTTCCGGTTCTGCGAGAGGGCGGGATTTTCCTGAGCCAGTCTCCGCGGATGGCTGCGAACGCGAAGATCGCGACGATGCCCCATCCGTTTTTTTCGGGGCAACCTCGGTCCTCCACGGCGTTTCCGCTGCGGATGCCGACGAGGCTTTTGCGAAATCGCTGTCGTCAGATTCCTGTCCGACAGGAAATGGCAGCGGGACAGGTTTCTTCAGCCTGACCTTTGGCTGCAGTAAAGAGTGCCCCGTTCTTGCAGCGGGTGCCGGCTGCAAGTCATTGTCGTCGGAGTTTACCAGTTCGTAATTGGCTTCTGCGGCACCATTTGACGATTTGCCGAACGTCTGTTGGGTATCGAGAGTTTCCCAGTCCGCATCATTCTTCAGATCGGCAATATTCTGTGTGCGGTGGAAGGCTGCAGGTAACCGGGTGAGCGCGTTACTGGAGCAACCCGTCGTCAGGACGCACGCCGATAGCAGACTTAGAAGCATCAGGCAGCTCTGAGTCTGTCGGTCGGTGATCTGGTTGGAAGGCTCCGAATTGAGCATCCACGTGCCAGCAGGAAGAGATATGGTTAATACAAAATGACTGAAAGCGTTCCGTGCTTTCCCCCCGGAATGTATTTGCGAAGGGAATTTGGTCACAAGACGGAATCCATACGGGCTGACAATACCCCGCGTTTGGAGGGCTGATGGATTGTTGATTCGGCAGAAACAGCCGACCTGAAGTCAAGATGAGCAACATGCGAAAGATACGCAACGCAATCAGCAACAAAGAGGTCTGGAGGAATCCAGGGAACAGGGGGCTGGGAACAGGGGCAAAAAATCTTTAAGATTAAGCAACCTGGTTGGAGCCCAGTGAGGTTGACAGCTCTGATGATCCGGCCCCTGACAGAACGCTGTCGGGTCTCTGGAGAATCGTGAAGGATTTTTGAGGAGCGGACAACATGTGCAATGTGAGGATGCCAACAGAACTCCATGGAAACCGCAGGGCTCTGGCAGTAGCGGCCTGTGCGCAAAGCGAAGTGACTACACAGAGCCTGATGAAATTCGCCGTCTGTTTTCTCACGGCCTTCGTGTTCGCTGCACCACTGTGTTTTTCGCAGGTAAGGGGGCAACCCGACACATCAGAAGAGTTGCCGGAAGTGCTGCAGCAGCTGCCAACGGACCGACGGGTGTTGCAGCAGCTTGAGGACCTTTCGCTGGCGATCGAGAGTGGCGATTTGCAGCAGTTTCGTGAAAATCTGGAAACGTTACGATCAGCGGATCCGGCACTGATGGTTCCGGGACGCAACGATGGCTTTGTGCCATTGCACAGAGCGTTGATTCAGCAACTTGGTGCTGTAACGGGAGAGTTGCGTCAGCAGGTGGAGGCAGACGAAGTGCTGGCGAAGGCCAGTCTGACGGGGGCCCTTCGCGATGACGGAGTGCAGGGGCTGGTCAGGGTGCTGCATCAGTTTTCCGGGACACCAACATCGCTGCGTATTCATCTGCTGTTATCACGCGTGCATCAGGACCGTGGTCAGCATTTGGCAGCGCGGTTCTGGTTAAGCCCGCTATTGACCTGGAAAGAGCCGGCTGGTCTGGAATCGTCGATCAGGGAATTGCGTGAGCGTCTGGAGCCAGAAGCCCGTGATGAGAAGACGACAGCCGAAGTCCGCCGATTGAAGGCCTCGGCAGGCCAGCAGGGCCAGCTGGAGGGAGACACGGGAAATGCGAGATCGCCCCTGGAGACAGTGGACGGAGGAATTGCAGGGCCAGACCAGTCTCGTGACGACGCAGGTGAATCGAGGCAGGAATTGATGGCATCCCCGGTGGCCGTTGGTGGCCAGGCGATTGATAGAGCGAAAGTATCTGAATGGCCGAAGCATCTTCATTGGGTGCAGTCGATGCCGTTAAGTGCTGTGGAGCGGGTGACGCATCGTGATTATGTGGGGCGTGCAGAGCAGCGTCCTTTCGTTCCCTGGACGGCATGGCAGCCGGAAATTGACCGCGAGCGAGTCTATGTGCGATCTCCGGACATCGTGGCCGCCTTTGATCGTGTCAGCGGGCAACCGGTCTGGACACGAAAACTGCGTGCCCGAGGCGACATGCTGGACGAGCCGCTGAATGAGGATCAGCAGACGCTGAATCGAAACCAGATCGCAGCAGGAATGTCCGCATTTTCAGGCATGCTGCAGCGAAACGAAACCGCCGGTCGAATGACTTCCGACGCGGAGCGACTCTACGTGGTTTCCGAAACAGTGGATCCGAATAGTGAACGTCGACGGGATGAGACGGTTCAATTGCGAATGATACTGGGGCGAGACGATGCAACGGCAGCCCCGATTCGGGAGTTGATCGCCTATGAGAAGGCCACAGGCCGGCGATTATGGACGGTCGGGGGACCGCCGATTGAGCAGCGATTTGGCAATGAGCTTTCCAACGCATGGTTTGCCGGTCCACCTGCAGTATTTGGAGCACGGCTGTATCTGGTGATGGAGAAAGACAGTGTGATTTCTTTGGTTTGTCTGTGGGGATCGACCGGTCAGGTGGAATGGCAGGCACCGCTGGTATTTCCAGAGCTTCCGATCAACCGAGATCCGACCAGGGAAGTACTTTCTGCACGAACGATGGAGTATCAGGGGGCGGTACTCACATCAACAACCACAGGCTGGATCATAGCGATTGACACACTGAATGGCGGAATACTGTGGGCGCAGCGTGGGCCAGTGCAGGCGGATCTGCAGATGCAAATACCTCAGGCGGCGCGTCGATTTGCGCAGATTCGCATGGCCGACATGAAGCCACATGAACAAACCTGGCGGTCGGAAGATCCGCGTTTCACGGGCAACAGGATTCTCTGGTCGCTGGCGGAGTGTTCCCAGCTGTTTTCGATGAACCCACTGACAGGCCGAGTGGAATGGGTGGAGAAGGCGAAGGAATTTACGATTCTGCTGCACAGTGACCCGCAGTTCCTCGTCATGGCCTCTGGTCGCGTCGTGAAGGCACTTCGAGTACCCGACATGGAGCAGATCTGGAGGGAGGATCGCGGTCCGGGAAGTGCGGTGCCGGTCGGGCGTGCAGAGCGATTTGGAGACCGCCTGATGATTCCGCTGTCCGACGGATCTGTCGAAGTGCGTGACCTGTTGCAGGGAAAAGTTCAGGAGGTACTTTCCAAAGTCAGATCCGGAAAAAGTGCGGGGGGGATCTACGCGGACGTGGGCGGGGTGATTAATTTTGGCATTGATCAACTGTCTGTACTGGGTCAGCAGCCGGCTGACGAAAAGGCTCGTCGGGATCAGTTACGCCAGGCAGAGTTTCTGCTGGAATCTGGTCAATTGGACGCTGCCCGGGACGCGTTGGGCCAGGTACACGAAAATTCGATGAATGGTGCTCGTATGCGTCAGCTGACATTCCGGATTGCACTGACAGCTTATGCACGCGGTGGTGCCACGGCATCAGAACATCTGGCCGTCATGGAACAGTCAGCTGTCACGGCAAAGGAAAAAGCTCTGAGTTATTGTCTGCGTGTGGACACGGAACTGCAGGCGGGGGGTGCCGCGCTGCCGGAACTGATGATTCGAATGCTGCGTGAAGATCCCGCGATCCTGGCTGTTGAGATCCCTGAACCGGACGTCATACGAACTCAGTGCCGCACATCAGCGCCAGCCGATCTGCAGTTTGTCAGTCTCTCGATGAATGGACTTGCGTCACGCCAGGTGGTTTTGAAAACGTGGCTGTATTATCAGCTGCGGCAGATTTTGGGGGAAGACGCGTCACCGGCCCGGGCATGGATTGCTGAGCGTGCGGGGGAACTATCCGATGCAGAACTGTGTCAGCTGAACAGTGAGTTTCTGATCCAGGAATGCCTCACACGAGTGGAGCGGCAGATTCAATCGGGGGACGTCAGCGAGCAGACCCTGCATCTTTTGTTTTCCGTACTTGAATGGACAGGCCGCGCGGAGGGCAAATCCGGTCAGGCGGACGTCGCAGACGTCGGACGGGGGATCGAGCAGCGACTGGACGGCATTCTGGATCTGCTGCAGAAGCCGATGGACAGTGAATCCGAAGCGATGTCAACTCGACAGCTGGTTTCACGACGGCTGCTTTCTACCGTCGCCAACGAGATTCGCGGGGAAATCAGGGGGCAGCCTGTGGAGAAAAAAGCGTCACCTGACCCGGCCCTGGTGGAACGCTGGAAGTCTGTGGATGAGGCCAACTGGAAATTGATGCCGGTGACAACGGTGGGGCAGATGAATATGCGTATCGAGCCAACTCTTATTGCCGACCCGACAACACCTGACGACGCCTTTCTGGCTGCCTTTCAGTGTTCCCTGAAACGGGATACTGCTCAGTGTGATCTGAAAAGTCTGTATGGCGAACTGCGTGAACCATGGCGCATGCCGCTCAGCAGAATGCACCAATCGCTGTTTGAGCAGCAGCTTTCGATCAGCCGTTACGGCAGTATCCTCATCATTCATGGCCGGGCGAGTATTTCGGCGTTCTCTGTCCTCGACCAGCGCTGGCTCTGGACCCGTAACGCCGCCTCCAGCACGTTTCGATTTCGCATCAAGGAAAGTCCGTTCACGGACTATACGGCCGACCGGGACTCGATCCGCCTTCACGATTCCGGGCGCAGGTACTGCGGAGCCACTCGCAGGTGGTTATGCCTTGGAACAGACCAGGCACTGGAAGTTCTGGACTTGCTGACCGGGGAACGGCTGTGGAGCATGCAGATGAGAGGATTATCCCCGCAGATTTATGCCTGTGATCGGGCGATTTTTATGCGGGACGGAGGCAATGGGAAAGAAGCGATCGTGGATCCTGTGACCGGACAGACGCGTTCCAGAAAGCGATCATCGCTTCGCGTAGGACGCGACAGGTCACTGAGTCTTCCGGCAAGCGTGCGACTGTCGGCCCTGAGTAATCGGATTATTCGGGCAACGGGCCCGTCGCTTGTCGTCTGGGACTCGGAGTCATCTTATGACGATGTCAAAACCATTGACTGGGTCAATGCGGAGACGCTTGAAACGGAGAAATCCATACCACTTCCGGGAATGGTCAATGCAAGGTTTCTGGATCCGGACATGCTGGCAGCATTTACCGCGAATGAAGAGGCACTGCTCGTAAATCTGACTACGGGTGAGCTGCAAACCATAAGCTACAGGAGTGCTGACCCGAATGCCGCTCCATTGAGAACTGATCGGATTGGTGCGAGACTGGATGCGGAAAACCTTTATGTTTATGAAATGATCGTGGAAGGCAGCAGCGGTCCATCGATACCCGTCAATCTCATGAGCGTGCGGTGTGAAGAGGTTCGGAACGAGATTCGAGCTGTCAATCGAAAAACCGGTCAGCTGCGGTGGGCGATCACACTGCCGCGACCGCTCTACGTGTGCTTCGATCACCTCGTGAGTCCGATTTTACTGGCTGTGGAAGTGAACGAAGAGAAGAACATTCAGAACAATAATGGGATTCCGGGACTGGCCTTTCAGGGAATCCAGGGGTATCGAATCCTTGGATACAGCCGGCAGTCGGGAAAAAGTGTGCTGGATTATCCGGTGGTGTCGCAATTTCCCGTACCAGGATTGCGGCTGCAGATGCCGACATCGGAACTGATGGAACTGGATGCGTTTGGTAATCGAGCGAGGCTGCTGCGGGCACCAACTGTTCACGCACCGTGACCAAATTACGGAATTTTGCGGAAGTGAGCGATGCAGAACGGCCAGGAAAGGCAGAGCAGTGTCTTTTCATGGAACAATCCAATCGTCATAATCTTTTCCTGATCGTTTTAGCCGGTAGTTGCATTCAGTATCTGCATGGGGAAGGGCGATCAATTGAACGAATGGGAATTTCAATCCGGATTGTCCAGCAAGTCTCCGTAAAGGACATTGGGTTATGGGCCAGGGGAAGCCTACAGACGTGACAGTGCGGGAAATCAGGCTGACGTTTGAGCCGATTCCGTACCGGGCACCATTAAAGTTCGGAGGACGGACTGTCAGTTCGGGCTGGATGGTCAGTGCTGAAGCGACCGTAGAGACGCAGCAGGGGCGGCATGCCACCGGGCATGGAAGTATGCCGGTTGGAAACGTCTGGGCATGGCCATCCACAACGCTGGAGCCGGATCAGACAGAAAAGGCGATGATGGAGTATTCTCGTCGCGTTGCCGAACTCTACGGAAGTTATCCCGGCTATGGGCATCCTATGGAGATTGAGTTTGAGGTGAACGCGGAGTACGATCATCTGGCGCGTCGGGTTGCAGATTCTCTGGGCCTCGGGGAAGCTCTGCCACCGCTGGCGCAACTGGTGGCGGCCAGCCCGATTGACGCTGCGATCCATGACGCCTATGGTCGAATGCTAAAACTGAACAGTTTTAATGTCCTGTCGAAACAGTTCTGCAACTACGACCTGAGTCATTACCTTGACAGCAGTTTTTCGGGGGAATACGCGGACAAATACACGCTTCGGGAACCTGTCCCGTCCCTGCCCCTTTATCATTTGGTTGGCGCAATTGATCCGCTGACCGAAGAAGATGTCCTAAGCCGCCCCGGAGATTCACTTCCTGTCACTCTGGCAGAATGGATCGCTGCCGACCAGTTAACTCATCTGAAGATTAAACTGGCCGGTGATCAGCTGGACTGGGACGTCAATCGCGTGCTGGCCATTGACAGTGTGGCATCGGCAGCCCAGACGGCCCGCAACTGTACGCGGTGGTATTATTCCTGCGACTTCAACGAAAAGTGTGACTCTGCCGCTTACGTCGTAGAGTTTCTTCAGAGAATTCAGACGGCCAATCCCGCGGCCTTCGAGCGGATTCAGTACATCGAGCAGCCAACCAGTCGCAATCTGAGTGCTGCCGATGCACCAAAAATGCATGAAGCTTCGACCATTAAACCTGTAGTCATCGATGAGGCTCTCATTTCCTATGAATCCCTGCTGATGGCCCGGGATCAAGGCTACTCAGGAATTGCGCTAAAGGCCTGCAAGGGGCAGACAGAATCGATTCTAATGGCAGCGGCTGCACAGAAGTACGGAATGTTCCTGTGCGTGCAGGACTTGACCTGCCCCGGCCCGTCCTTCCTCCACTCCTGCAGCCTGTCCGCACATATTCCGGGGGTTGCCGCCGTCGAGGGCAATGCAAGGCAGTATTGTCCGGCAGCGAATCAGAAATGGGCAAGAAAACTGCCCGGCGTGTTCACAGTCAAAAACGGCAAAATCGACACAAGCCGTCTTGCCGGACCAGGACTCGGGTTCCAGTAAGGAATGACGGACAATTTTGTTGCAACAGCGGCTTTCGCCATTTGTTCTCATGTGCCTGAAAAGCTTTATTTCACGAATATAGCGAACCTGCCAGGAAAGCCGGCCCCCTCAGTAACAACGGCCTTTCCACTGTTGGAACTCCAGAGTTTACTTTTGCGGCAGTGCCTGACTGGACGATGCATCCGGCGGGGTTTCCTTCCTTGTCCAACCGCGCTGCGCGCCCATTTCGCAGCGTGACGACAGTGCCCCTGATTGTGACCTTCTATCCCCGGAATCGTGAACAATGAAAACTCTGTTCCGAAAAAGTCTGTTGCTGGCCATGGCGGCTGCATCATCTTCCGTTTCTGCCCAGGATGACGCTTCTGCTTCAGGAGAAGCAGCCCCGGCGGTGGCACAGACGCCCCCTGTCAACATCAGCGGACAGAACATCTTTTCCGTACCGAGTCTGAAAAAACAGTGGGACGCTCAGGCTGTACTGAATCAGCGGGAAGACAAGATCGCGTTCATGACTTCGGACGAAGATGTCGTGATTGTGCAGTCCATAAGTGGTCTTGTCACGGTCATGAACGCGGAAAACGGACGGCAGTACTGGTCCACCCTTGTCGGCCGCCGCGGAGACACCAGTTTGCCGGCAACAACCGATAGTGAACTGGTTACGATCATGACCGGACCGGTTGTGCATGCCTTCGAAAAATTTACCGGAAAAAAACTGTTCTCCTACAGACTGCCTCACAACCCGGCCAGCGCTCCGGTAATCGTCCGCAGAGAAATCTCCTACGGCGGCGTGCCGCGAATGGCCCGATTTTTCTACGTGCCGACCCTTGATGGTTCTGTCGTTGCCTTCGATATTGATCTGTTGGAACGACTGGGACGTCTTGGAACTCTGCCTCCCGATGCCGCACGTGCTGAACAATGGAGGTTTATTGTTGGCGAAGACATTTCCTTCGGTATCGTTGCCGGTACTGATCGCCTCGCCTTTGGAACCTCTGCAGGAAACCTGTTCTCCACCGGAATCTTCGGTGGTGCTGCCGGAAAGGCCAGGTTTCAGGTCCTGCTGGAAAGTCCCGTCAGTGCCCCGGTAGCACTTTCGGTACGCGGCGCCGATGAACGAGTCATCACTGCGACAGAAGATGGTCGACTCTTCTGCGTTGATCTGAAAAGCAGTGGCGAAATGATCTGGGATCGTTCCATTGGAGTACCAGTTCAGCAATCGATGCTGACGCTGAAGGATGACCTGTTTTTTGTCACGCACAATGGTGTCCTGTCAAAACACAGCGTGGTCTCCGGAGATTCGGCACTGATTGAACAGGGAACCGGTTCGGTTGCCGCTCAAAGCGAGTCCAAACCGGGCGAGGTGCGTTCCTACGGGGCCTCGGTGGAAGTCAACATCCATGGACTCACTGAGTTTGCACCTTTTCAGATCGCGAATCGATCCACAGGCCAGGAAATTCGTTCGCTGACGCTGGACCTGACGAAGCTGCCGTTGACTTTTGTCGCTTCCGAGCAGGATGCCGCTGTGCCCCAGCTGAAGGTTCTCGCCAATGGCGAAGAACTGACCGGAATGCGGTCCATGGCACTCAGCCCGGACCGAAAACTTCTCACTCTGGAGTTCTCTGATTTTGCTCCGGACGAGTTGTTGTACCTCCAGCTGGAACTGGAACACCCGGAAGTTCCCTCGTGGCAGATCCGTGACACGCACCTTGCTGGCGCAACAGTAAAGGCCCTCGTCTCTCCAAAGCGTGTGGCGACTTCCGTTTCGACCGAAGCCTTCCCACCTCGGACTATTTCCGGACAACTGGCGACAACCAGTCTGCCATGGAGCGTCTCAGGAGTTCGACAGATCGTCGCGGCCTCTGAAACCACGCTGTACTACATGGATCTCTATGGTCGGTTGATCGGAGTCAATCGGAACTCTTCCGAACCTGTGTTTTCGATGGAAATGGATGAGCATGGACTGCGACCGTTCAACGATCGCACTGACCGCGTTCTGACAATCACTCAGTCGGGACGGGTGTCATCATTCGCAGAACGGCGAATTGAATTTGGAATTCTCGCAATTCCAGCTGGTGGCGGAATTACCTGGGTCGTAGCTCCAAAGGCGGAACTCAGCGTGGACTTCGCTCGTTACCACAAAAATCCCGGCGAACGCCCAATCAGTCCGGAAGTCCCGGCAAAAGACCCCAAACCTGCCGCTCCAGCAGAAGGCCAGGGCTGATCTGCTGCGGAACAATTTCTTCTGACTGCACTGCAGAAACGACCGTCTGAAAAGACGGTCGTTTGCGTTTCAGCTTAATAAGCTGTCAGTGGCATTCAGTGGGTAGTGCTTTGTCAAAGCTTGAAATTGGGGTTCACCGTCATGAAACCTGGCGTTCACCGTCATTCCCGCGCAGGCGGGAATCCAGATCGCGTCGCTGGTTTCCCGCCTGCGCGGGAATGACGTAACCCAAAAACTAAGGTTTGACAAAGCAGTAGGTTCCACGAACTCGATAACGAGATCCCTGCGGATACGGCACAGATTCGTAGAGAAGAAACTGCCTGACCGGGAACCGTGCTGTAAACTTCTGATGCTGCTGACGAAAGTGTTCTGTATCCGTAAAGCGACGTGGATCAAAACGGGCCAGAGTGATATGGGGCACGTACGGGCGATCTTCGATGCGGATTCCCAGAGACTGCAACTGGTCGGCAAGCATCTGATGAAGGTTCATCAGATCCGGTGAAGCACCTACACCACACCAGAGCACCCCTCGGGTCTCGGAGATGTGGAAGCATCCTGTTCCCTGCAGCGACAGCTCAAAAGCGTGCATGCCGCCACTATGCAGAGTCCTGCTCAATGTCTCAGCATCACTCTCCGACACCTGTCCGAGAAAGTGCAGAGTCAGATGCAGGTTCTCCAGAGTTGTCGGTGAAAGACCCGAATCCGCAGGCAGCATCTGCTTCAAAGTCAAACGCAGTTCTTCAGGGATATTGACTGCAATAAAAAGGCGAGGCAAAAGAAACTCCCTGTAAGCCGGCAAACTACTTGCGGGAACGAATTGCCTGCAGTGCCTGTTCCGCAGAACCACGAACGGAAAAATCCGGTGAGCTGGCAATTTTCTCCAGCAGTGGCAGGCTCTTTCCTGTTCCGACATCTCTGAGGACATTCAGAAGTATGTTTTTGGGAAGCGGCCCCTCCACTTGCGGATAAGCCTCCAGAACAGCCTGTTCGACGGCTGCTCCCAGACTGACAAGGGCCTGGCTGGCATCCAGCAGCAACGGGGGATCTGAGACGGCCTTGATGAGATCCGGATACAATTCCGGGGCATTAAATCGGGCCATGCTTGCGATGGCTTTTTTCTTCGCGAACAACAACAACGTATCCTGACTCGCCAGAATTTTTCGGAGTTCTTCAACGTCTTCTGCGGCTGCCCACTGACAGAAACCATCCGTCGCGCCCTTGCGAACAAAGACCTCCGGGCTGTTCAACAATCCTTTCAGCAGTTGTCGTACCTCGGTCTGCTTTTCAGGGTCGATCTGCCTCTGCGATAGCTGATCCAGCGCAAACCCCGCCGCAGGGCTGCCATTGGTACTGCGAATATAGGTCAGCAATTCTTCCACCGAAGACTGCGGCCCCGGGCCGTTGGCTGCCGCGCCCGTGACGAGAACTCGATTTGAACCAGCCGCAGGAACACTGCCGGGACCAGGGCCAGCACTCACACCAGGACCGAATCGGGGCCCACCCGGAAAACCTCCGCGATTTGGATTCTGCCCCAGACCACCCGGAACGAATGGCGGTGCTGCTGCCCCAGGGACTCCTTGTGACGGCGGTCCTGGAAATTGATTTGCCGGTCCTGCAAATCCCGGACGGCCCGGAAATCCCGGTGCCTGCGGAACATTCAGCCCGGACAGGCCTCCGACGCCCGCCCCCCGAGGTTCTGATCCCAGCGCCGAATTCGCCCCAACGGGCGGCCTTTCCTGCGGCAAGCCCGGATGTTCCGAACTCACGCCGCGCCGCATAAGAGTTACCGGCGGAGCCAAAGCGGCCGACACTGATGCCGGGCCACTGCCACGCCTGCCTTTATCCAGCGCATCTTTTTCCTGTGCCTGACGTACCTCCGCCATCGGGAAACTCTGAGACACGCCAGGCGTCGCAGTTGAACCCACAAATCGGACAGCGAAATACAGACCCGCCCCAACCACTGACACGATGCCGATCACAATGGCGATGCTGGTCACCGCTCCCACACTGGAATGCTGACCACGAGACGCAGAACGAGTGGGGCGAGTGGATGTTCCGGAAGACTGACCACTCGCCGCTTCCGAAGTCAGCACCGTTGCTGCATTTTGTTTTTTGGAAGGACGCTGACGGGGTGCCGGAACCGTGGCTTTTTTCAAATCCAGTCCCTCGCCACATCGCGGACAATGCAGAGGGATCGGGTTGGTCAAATCCCTGATTTTCAGAACTGTTCGACAGTCGGTGCAATCCAGAACATGATAACTCATCGGATCTTCTGATCTCCTCTTCCACAAGATGCCGGGCAGTCAGGCAGCGCCTGCGTCAATGAGAAACTTCGATTTACTGTGACCGTTGCAAATCGACAACTCCGGTTTCACAGGGTCTGTTGTGAATATGCCGTTTTGATCCGAACAGTGCGCTGAAGTACGCCGGTTGGTTGCGTCAGTCCCGGTCACATCATTCCCATGGCGGCACGAATCCAGAGATGTTCCTGACCGTTGATCGCCGACCAACACCGCAGCAAAAATGACGATCAATTCTCAACCCGCCGTACTTCCGGACTGTAGCCGGCCGGGTTGCTTGCTATTTTGTTGCTTGTCGAAGGTCGAGGCACACAACTTCTTTGTCATCCCGCAGAAACAGAAAACCCTCGGCCAGAGCCGGAGCCTGTCGAGTCGTTTCCAGCACTGCTGAACGCCCCAGTTCCTGGAATTTTTCCGGCGTTGCCTGCACAACCACCAGTTCTCCCTTCATCGTGGAAATCCACAGACGACCATCGGCAAGAATCAAATTACTCTTTCCGAATCGAGCCTTTTGCCAAACCGTTTTTCGATCGGCAAGGCGGATGCAAACAAGATTTGTGATTGGACCGGCACTGCCGCTGTTGTCCAGGCCATACAGGTGTCCATCCAGCACCACGGGAGTCTGCCATTCAGCCCGCAGCTGACTGTCTTTTCCCAGGGAGGTCCAGACGGATTTTGCTGCCAGACCGTCTGCCGTTTTTTCCAGTTGCAGGATCACAGAACCGTGATTTTCACCTGCAGAAATCAACAGTTCGTTTTCACTGATCTGGGCAGGCGATGCGGTGTTGCAGTCATATTCGGTGGGGAAGGGGAAACTCCACAGAGTGGAACCACTTGCGGGGTCGAGCCCCGACGCACCTGTCGCATCGAAGACCACCAGTTGAGTCACGCCGGCCAGTGTCATCAGCACAGGTGAAGAATATCCCGCGTTGCCACTTCCCGACTTCCAGAGCAGCTTTCCAGTCTTCCTGTCCCATGCCGCGACAGCAGCCTGAGTTGTTCCGGACTGAACAATCACAGACGTCTCCGTCACGATCGGAGAACAGGCAACGCCATACTCTGCCGGAACCCCGCCCAGTGTCTTTGGAACATTGACAGACCAGAGCGACTTTCCTGAATCCCGCGTCAGCGCCACAAGGATTCCTTCACCGGTGAACGCAAAGATCTGATCACCATTGATCGCCGGTGTGGATCGAGGACCATTACCCATCCCATTTTCAAAAACAGGGGCTACCGCTGTCTTCCATTTTTCTGCGCCAGACGTCGCGTCCAGGGCAACGACAAACTGCTCCGTCTCATTCTGAAACAACGTCACTGTCAGACCCTTGCTGACAGCGATCCCGGACATGCTGGTTCCCAGAGACGTCCGCCATGCGACTTTCGGACCGCCTGGTGGCAGTTGATCAATCAGGCTGGTTTCGGAAGAAACACCATTGCGTCCGGGACCAAGAAACTGCGGCCAGTCGCCCGCAATCACGGCGACAGCCGAAGACCACACAGCCACAGTGGCAAGAGTGACAGCAAGCTTTCCGGCAACAGTCATCGATAATCTCCAGACATAAACCAGGCGAGACCCACGTGGGGCGGCATTGCCGTAGAGACGACAAAGAGTAACCTGACAGAGTCACCGTGGGGCAGAATACCTGTGAACGAAAAAAAACAACAGGCAAACCCCCGATCCTTCGTTCACGGGCAGCGGCTCTCTTCAACCAGCACCGACCGTATTCCCCGGCTGTGCCGCAAAGAAAAGTCGCCGTAGTGCGTCCCTGTGAGATTTCGCGTCTGCAATGCAACACCCGGCGACGCGGCCCCTGCGATTGAGTCCCGACCGGGACGACAGAAAATCGCGTTTTTTTTCGGTCGAAGTGCACAAATCGCAATGGCGAACTTCTTACCAGCACGAAGCGCCACCAACTGAATTCTCGCATACAATCACGAAGCGCCAGCAAGTACCAGCCTTCGTGACAATCCCCCGGCTGCCGCTTCGTGCTCATAGTTTTCTGCGGCTTTCGGTGAGACGTTCCGAGCTCAGGTGCCACGCACCAGACGTTCCATGAAACGTGTACTGCCCCGCCCCGCTGAATTCCAGCCAGCCCGGCAATCCCCTCAATCAAAACTTCGCCGCCCGCCCATATACGCTGAGCAAGCCTGCCCAAAACCCTCCCGAGTTTTTACAGGGAAAAGCAAGCAAAGTCTTATCTGCAATGTACTTAAAACAAAATCAACAAGTGGATGGCCCGCAGATGCCTGCAGTTCGGCAATGGCTCGAGGAAGCATCTCGACCTGGTACTTCATTTTTTAACGCCAAGTTCATGTCGAAGTTCTGCGAATACATCGCTGGCCTTGCGACCAAGCCCCGCCGCAGCGTCTCGTTCGCCCTGCTCGATCGACGCGATAACGTCTTCACATTCAGCCTGTTCTCGCCAGCGACGATAGAGCACATCCAGACTCTCCGCTTCTCCCGAGTGACGGCGCGCGTACTCTGAAAAGCGTTCGATTTCTTCATTGATGGTATTCGACATGAATGGAATCTCTCAGGCAGTTCCGACTTCACAATTTCTCTCGAACGGTGTATCCGGACTAATCTGTGTGATAAAGGCATTTTTTGCTGAACTCAGGTGCCACGCACCAGACGTTCCATGAAACGTGTACTGCCCCGCCCCACTGAATTCCAGCCAGCCCGGCAATCCCCTCAATAAAAACTTCGCCGCCCGCCCATATACGCTGAGCAAGCCTGCCCAAAACCCTCCCGTTTTTTACGGGGAAAAGCACGCAAAGTCTTATCAGCAATGTACTTACAACAACATCAACAAGTGGATGGCCCGCAGATGCCTGCTGTGAGGGTACTCCGGTTTTCAAGACCGGAGACTGCAGGGGTGCAATCACACCTGCGCTACCGCAGAGTTTACTCGATGTCTGTTCGCCCGATGTTCCGCTGTGCAAGGTGACGCACAGCGTACACCACGATTCGATGATCATGAATCGCGAACAGAACTCGGTGAGTCCGCTTGCCTGACAGTCCGAAGAGCATTTGCCGTAGTTCGAAATCGAATGCATCAGATTCCGCCGCCAGCGGCTGACGTTCGGCATTGTCCGTCAAACTGTTGATTGCCGACTCAATCTGTGTCAACCACTGCGCGGCCTGCATCGAGGACCGATTCTGTGCCCACCAAACAGCGGCACTGCAAATCTGTGCCCTGGCACGTGGAGTAACGACGACGAGCCTTTTCAATCAGTGATCCCCAGGTGCCTGCGGATATCTGAAAAAACCGTAGCAACTGGTTCAGCCAGCCCATCTGCGTCATCGATAACGCCCTGCCGGACGTCCTCGACCGCCTCAGAATATTCCGTGCCCATTCGCCATTGCTGAAACAACTCTTCAAGCGAAAAAACCTCGTTCCCTGTTTCAATCCGCCGGGACGCAAACTGGAAGAAATTTTGCAACTGATGTCTGATCGACAGTGTTTCCATCTCTCACCTCCACTTCCGTTACACAATTTTACACAGTTATTCTACACTCGAAAGAAGCTCAGAGTCAAAATCTGCCAGCGATTTTGGTGTTCTGTGACATGAAACCGAAATGGTGTCATCCACCTATTTTTTTGTCGTAAGTGCATTTATGGGATGGCCTTGCGCCGCGTTCCGTATGATCCGGACGCGAACGCAGCGGGCTATGACGGGGTCGAAGCAGGGGCAAGGTTTTACGTTCCAAGACAATCGTAGTCGCTGGAAATGGGGTGTATTGGGTGCTGCGTGGCGCGATGGCTGCGGATTTGATATTTTTTGCGGTTGGAAGGTTCAGCAGAACTATGAGTGGAGTGCGTTGAAAACTTGCGGAAATGTCTCAGCAGCAGTGCGGGCCGTACCCGATCGATGTCGACGCACGCGGACGCTCACGGCCACCAACTGGTTATCAATATCAAGCCCTTCTGAAGGATGTTCACATAAAAGCGGAACGACGCAAGCCGTCCGCTATCGGTGCATGTCTGCCGGAACGCATTTCATGCAGCGGTAAAACGTGCACTCGCCCGGGCGAAGGTAAGGCATGGCGAACTTCTTACCAGCTCGAATCGCCACCAACTGAATTCTCGCATACAACCACGAAGCGCCAGCAAGTACCAGCCTTCGTGACAATTCCCCCGGCTGCCGCTTCGTGCTCATAGTTTTCGACGGCTTTCCGGGGAAACGTGCTGAACTCAGGTGCCACGCACCAGACGTTCCATGAAACGTGTACTGCCCCGCGCCCCACTGAATTCCGGCCAGCCCGGCAATCCCCTCAATAAAACTTCGTAGACCGCCCATATACGCTGAGCAAGCCTGCCCAAAACCCTCCCGAGTTTTTACAGGGAAAAGCAAGCGAGTCTTATCAGCAATGTACTTACAACAAAATCAACAAGTGGATGGCCCGCAGATGCCTGCTGTGAGGGTACTCCGGTTTTCAAGACCGGTTTGGATTTGACACAACTACCAACCCAGACGAGAGTTGCGGGCACAAGCTGTAGTCGAGGTGCCGCCTACGGTGCCAACACGTTGAAAGCTGAGAATAGCCCAGCATTCCAATGCCTGACGACCGGGTGAAACCGAATCAGAATTCTTTGCGATGGAGTCACCATAGCGTTCCCATGAGCTTACTGATCAACTGGTGCCAGCAATCTCATAATCGATCCAGCGGGCTCTTGACTCCCAATGGTCCGGACTGCAACACATGCGTGTAAATCATGGTCGTGCTGACATCGGCATGACCGAGTAATTCCTGAACAGTTCGAATATCAGCCCCGGATTGCAGCAGATGCGTAGCGAAGCTGTGGCGAAACGTGTGAGGCGTCACCCGTTTGTGGATTCCGGATTCTTCGACGGCGCGATGCAGAGCGCTCTGGAAAACACTCTCGTGCATATGGTGACGATGAATGGCTCCGTCGTGCGGATCAACAGACATTTTCGAGGCGGGAAAGAGGAACTGCCATTCGAACTGAAATGCGGCGTTGGGTGCCTTGCGTGCGAACGCATAGGGAAGCCAGACCGAACCGAATCCATCCGCAAGATCTGCATCATGCAAGCGACGAACCATCTCCTTCTGTGCAAGCAAATCGGCAATCACTGATTCTGGCAGCACCGTCACTCGATCCTTCGCTCCCTTGCCGTCACGGACAATCAACTGCCGCGATTCAACATCGACGTCTTTAACTCGCAATCTCAAACCCTCATAATGGCGCAGACCGCCGCCATACAAAATCCGAGCAAACAACAGATCTCGACCTTTGAGGCGACGAAAGATGGTTGCAACTTCTGATGTGGTCAGGACCACAGGAATACGACTGGGCTTCTTGGCGCGTTCGGCGTCAAGAAAATGCAGGTCACGTTTCAACACTTCACGAAACAAGAAGAGTAGGGCGTTGAACGCCTGATTCTGGGTACTCGCTGCAACTTTATCCTCCACAGCCAGGTTGCCCAGGAATTCCTTCACTTGCATCTCACCGACATCAGGCAAGTCTTTGTTCCAGCCACCAACGGATAACACAAACCTCTGAATCCAACCTACATAAGCACGCTCAGTTCGAACTGCATAGTGACGAATCCGCATCAGCGTTCGAATCTCTTGCAGAAGTGCCGGTTCCCGTGGATCGATTCGACCAATCAACATTTTGTCATCGACGGGATCAGCACCAGCGTGCCCTGAATTCGCATCGGCATGTCGTTTTTCGGCTCGCTCTTTTTTCGCGAGTTGCTCCAGCGTCAACCGGACGTCACTGAGGTCTGGAACCGAACTTTGCAGAACAGATTTTTGATAGAACTCGACGGCTCGAACAACCTGCAACCGAACCCATGCCGACTTTCCGGAATCACGCAGCCGCTGAAGCAGTGAGATCAAACTTTCCCGCGAAATGTCGATTCGCGGCGCATCCACTTGATGAATAGAACGAGCATACGTTTCCATCCACTTCGGCCACCACTGAGCGTCACTCTTTGCAAAACCACTGCTGTTTGCCAATTTTGCCATTTCACTCAGAGACATCCTACACCTCGCAGCCCAATACGAGTTTGTTCAAATTGACACCCCTCAGGCGAGTTGATACCGTAATATCCGCGGCGCGTTCAATATTTGATATTGAACGCGCCGTGTGATATTGGGAAAAACCATCATGTCGCCCGTGTTTTTTGCCCCTCCTGGCCAA
>CAIQIE010000194.1 GCA_903871805.1 uncultured Planctomycetaceae bacterium
CGTGTGCGAGTCACCCTGTATCCGAAGTGTGCGTGTGCCAGTCACGAGCAATGTGGCAGCGCACAGCCGGAACGAGCGACGGGGCTCATGGAGAGCAGACGCTACGGGGCCAGCGTCGCCGCAGAGATAATCTCGGCAAAGTACGGCTGTCGTCTGCTTTTCTATTGTCAGCAGAACTGGTTCGCCGGCAGCGGCTGGTGTCCGACTCGATCAACACTGCTGAATATTCACAAGGCGGCTAAGTGTGCGGAGCGACCGCTGGCGGCGCACTATCGGATGCAACTGATGCAGGCGAACACGCGGCAAATCTGCTGACGCTGGTGAGTACCGCGCATCGCAATGATCTGGATGTGTGGATGTATCTGAAGGATGCACTGGATTCAGTTACTTGCCGGCTCGACGGATTACGAGTCATTGCGTGCCGGTGTCTGGAAGCAGACGCACCCTGAAGCTGTTCGCACGTATCGCTCCGACGAACGTCGCAATGCAGCGGACCGTAACCGCCTGACCAGGGCTCAACGCCGACTTGCCAGTGCAAAGAATCTGGCAGCCGCGAAGCTGGCCGCACGAAAGGCCGAAGCCAATCAGCAGAAACCAAAGCCGAACAAAGCTCGTCCCTGAGCTCAGCTGCGCAGTGAGGGCAGCTCACGACCGGTATGGTGCTGGAGTAGGGTCACGGTGGAGGCAAATCCGGAAATCGAACAGCTCCAGACGGAATTGAACGATCTTCAGAAGCATGGCGGTTCCGGACGCCCTGCGAGTCCGACATTTCGCGGTCTTGGGGTTCCTCTGGGAAGCGGGGCGATCGAAAGCAGCATCCGTCGCGTGATCAATTTAAGACTCAAGGGAACGGGAATCTTCTGGCGCGAAGCTAATGCGCAATCGATGCTCCAACTGCGAAGCCTGGTGATCTCCGACCGCTGGGATGCCAGCATGTCCGAGATGCGTGAGCTGAGAAGAACGACCCACCTTTCAGGCTGGATCTGGACTTTCTCTCCCATGAACGCCAAATCTGAACCCGAACTCAAATCAACACAAAACACTGCGTAAACAACGATTTTTTGTCCGCAAAACGGACCTGCACCCCATACGACAGCCCCTGCAACTGTTATTTGGACTACAGAAGAAAAGTGACAGTCACTCTATGTGTTCGGAGTGACTGTCACTCTTTTGCCTTCGAAACTCCTATCCTTCAGGATTTCCTTCCGACGCATTCAAATCGACGTCTGATCCATGGATGCCAGATGACATTTCCAGACCCTCCGCCTCAATAATACTTTTTCAGGCGATAAATTAAGCGTATGACGTCGAATTGTTCAATAACTCACTACGGTAATGCAGTGTCAATCGTAGTGAAAGCCGTTTGAACACTTGTGCCAATTGTCGTTATGACACCAACGCAAATAACAGCAATGAGTCCAACGAGTAGCCCATACTCAACCAACGCAGCACCTTCCTGGTCCGCCAACAACGTTCGCATAATCTTTTTGAAGCGATTCATCTTTCAAACTCCTTTACGTAACTACAAATATTCCGAAATGATTCCTCATGGAATCAATCCGAGGCAGAACCCCGTTTCGGCCTCCACGCCGGCATCGACATCACAGTCGATACACCGCCGCTGTTCTGATTCCCTGCCGCAGACGCCATGCCAAATCAAATGGGCATATTTCCCCGGTTATGATTTGCGAATGTCATTAATCCCGCCTACTGAACCACGGCCATCTCGTATTTTGGGTAATATGGGTTGTTTTGGCAGGCTTGCGCATTAGTGTCTGATCTGCGATTACATCCTCTTTGGGATCTCAGAACCTGCAGGGAGGAATTGTCATGGCGAGTCAGGCGAAATTGGCGACCCTTGAAGAACAGGGGGCGTGTTTTGAGGATGTGGACGATCCGCGGTCGGAGATCAATCGCAAGCACCCGCTGGTGAGTGTGGTTGCGATCAGTATGATGGTGGTCCTTGCCGGAGCCGATGGTCCCACGTCGATTCATCGCTGGGCCAAAAGCCTTGAAGAACAACTGCCGTCGCTCCTGGACTTGCCGAACGGAATTCCGTCACGCGATGTGATTCGCAGAGTCCGGAGTGTCTTCCGGGGATGTCTTCCGTGTCTTCCGGGGACACAGCACTTTGTCGGTAACGTCAACATCGATTTTTTAGTCGAGGCGACCGTTTCTTACCGCCGCATCAGGAGAACTTGTCGAGTGTCTTTTGGGGACACAGCACTTTGTCTTCTGGGAGAGTGTCTTCCGTGTGTGTCTTCCGGGGACACAGCACTTTGTCGGTAACGTCAAACGAATCGATTTTTTAGTCGAGGCGACCGTTTCTTACCGCCGCATCAGGA
>CAIQIE010000195.1 GCA_903871805.1 uncultured Planctomycetaceae bacterium
CCCCAGCCGGGCTCAGGATGTGTCGGGTTCGCAGTCAACGTCTTCGTCCCTCAGCGACGTCATGCCTCACCAGCACGCCCCTATTGCGGTGCGTTCCCGGCCGGTCATAGAGCGTCTGCCGGTGAAGGTGATTGACCCGGTTGATCTGCGAGTTGGTCCTGTAGGACAGGTTTTTGTCGCCGACGTAAAAGCCCGCTGCATTTTTCGGCTCGACGAATTTTCGTCGGTCAGCATGGTTGCCGAGAATCTCAGCGGCATTCGCAGAATCAGCCTTGATGCGGACGGTTCGTTATTCGTGCTGACATCCGATGGTGGTGAATCGGGGATTCATCAGATCACGCCGGAGGGACGTCGCTTTCTGTTGCACACGCTGCATTTTCCGGCGACGTCATTTGTCAGAACGACGATTGGCGAGTTCATCGTTGGCAGTGAGCGTCGCGTGTGGCGGATTTCGATCGACGGTGAGTTGATTTTGATGTGTGAATTGTCTGAGCCAGCCCTGGACCTGGCGTTGAACCCGGCGGGCGGCACAGAAATTCTGATGCCAGGCGGTCAGATACTGTCTGCCGTAGGCGAAGGTCAGATGCGAAACGGGGGATTTGGGCATCCGGAATCGATTCGCCTGCTGACTCGTCCTGACGGTCGTCTGGTGACTTTGACAGCGCCTGCAGGACCGGGTGCTCGTTCGGGGCTTTTTGAGGTATCGGACGTGTTATTGGCGAAGGGGGAGTTTTCAACGTTGGCGTGGGTTCCTGAAGGGACCAGGTCCGCGGGCTTTGATGCGCTGGGCAATTTGTGTCTGGCAAATCCGGATTTGCGTGCGGTCACGCGTGTGACCAGTCGCTTTATGATTCCGTGTCCACACTGCGGCAAACCGACGCTGATGATCTTTGATGCTGATGCTCCTGCGGCGGGCCGTGTGGGCAGTTTTTAAGACTGCCAGATGCCGTCCGGTGCGGTGTTGCGTTGTTTTGCCCGGGTGATCAGGATTGTCAGCGGGGAAGTTCAGGCCAGACCGGACTTGCGTCTCAGAGCCCATTCGCAGCCCATAATAGTGATGATCAGCAGCAGTGTTCCCCAGTTATCCCAGAGTGTGATTCTTTCCTGTCGTTTCAGGGACAGGCCTGGCAGTCCGGCATTGGCCCAGGATTTCAGTCGTTCCAGCAACTGTTGTTCGGTGAGAAATTCTCCGCCGCTGGCATGGGAAATTTCGCGCAGCATCGCGAAATCGGCGGAGGGATCATCGAGTTCCGGATCGCGAGCAATCACGTGAAAGCGGGTGACTCCGATATTTCCGAACATTTGTCCGGCACGAGTGGCTCGCACACGTGCCCAGTAGTCACCGGGTTCCAGGGTATCTTTGAATTCGGAGAGACTCATGCCTGACGCAGCCTGGGGAACGAGGGGCAGGACCTTGCCCGTGGGATCCGTAACTTCCACTTCAAAAGACATGTCGGGCAGTGGCTGCCCCTGGGCATCTCGGGCACCGAAGGAGAGTTCGGTGGGCATTCCGGTACCCAGATCGCGTGGATTCGCCTGGATCCAGACGGACTGGGAGTCATCGGTTTCCTTGCGAGTGAGCCAGAAGATGATTTGGCGCCAGAACCGGGCATGTTCTTCTTCGAAGCCCTGCATGGTCCACTGCCATGTGGTATCTCCGGCAAACGCCAGGACTCGACCCCGCCCTGTTCCCTGTCCGATCAGCAGGGGGATACCGTCTGCGGAGACGGCGAGGACTTGTGCGAGGGAGTTATTTTTGAGGACGAGGGCATTGGCACCGGAGAGTGGTGGAAGCTGATCCCAGCGGCTGCGATTTTGTTCGGGCGCGGCAATCTGCATGACAAAGTGCCCCAGTCCATCCCGTGACGGCAGCATTTTCTGAGGCTGAGTGAGTTGCTGGTTGACGAGTGGAAGTTCGACAGGCAGCAGGGAGGCCAGGGGAGTCTGTGCCCAACCGCCCTGACCGAAGTTCTGGCGGCCGCCGATCATCATTAGTCCGGCGCCCTGATTGCAGCATCGGGCCATATTCAGGATTTGGTCTGGCCGAAAAGCAGACGCTGGAACATCGCCGAGGATGAAGGCATCGTAGTTTCCGGGCTGAAAGTAGCGATCCGGAATTTGATTGCGATCGTTGAATTCTTTGGAGCGAATGGGGTGAAAGTCCAGTTGAATGCGGCTGCTGTCGTTGATTTTTCGGAGCCACTTTTGTTCGGAGCGGATGATATCAAAGCAGGCCACTCGAATGCCCCCGCGGCGCACACGAATGATGGTTTCGACGCGATTGTTGGTCTGTCGTGCTTCGCCTGGCAGTGGTTCGGCTTCGACCACCAGTTTCAGCTCCCCGGCCTGTTCGGGAACGATCTGCAGGGTGACCTGTTGATCGTCTGTCGGCGACGTGATGGAGACGATGGACAGGGGGCGTGAGGCGTCGGTGGCTGGAACTGGTTCCAGAGGCCCGCTTTTTCCTTCGACGAGGCCGATGCGATTTTCCAGTGAGACTTTGACGCGAGCCTGTTGTCCCTGAGCGCCTGTGGATTTGAGTCGAACCCGGATGGGCAGGACATTTCCCTGAAACACGTCGCGGGCGAGGTCCAGATCCTGCAGAGCG
Organism: uncultured Planctomycetaceae bacterium; assembly: GCA_903871805.1. Classification (GTDB taxonomy): domain Bacteria; phylum Planctomycetota; class Planctomycetia; order Planctomycetales; family Planctomycetaceae; genus SXXK01. The sequence goes on from CAIQIE010000195.1 coordinate 2,609, forward strand.
AGATCCAGCGATGCGGATGAGGCCTGGGTACTGCCAAAGCCTACCGAATAGATTGGTCGCTGCAGTCGACCGTACCGACGCGCGATCGTCAGCGGATCGATATCCAGTTTACCGGATGCCGCCTGACGGCCGTCGCTGAGCAGCAGCACCGCGGGGACTCGGCTTTTGCCCATTTCTTCGGCGGATAGCTCCATGATGCGTCCGAGGGCTGTCATGGTTCCATCGGCTTCGGGGCCGGCGGAAGCGGTTGCCGTCACCTGATCGGAAAAATTTCGCAGGCGAACTTCGGTTTTCTCGGCGATGGTTTTGAGGAAGGGGGCTGCTTTATCCATCAGTGCGACGAGTTCCTGACGTCTTGTTGCACCGCCGGCTGCATCCTCGGTTTTCATGCTGCGGCTGTAATCGAGCAGCACATAGACGGTCGCACCGGACTCATCCTGGCTTTGAAGAATAAGGGATGGTCGGAGCATCAGCAGGAACAGGAGCAGGGCGACAGAAAGGCGCAGTCCCGCCAGAAGTTTTCGGCGTGCAGCGGGCAGATGGCGGATTTGCCGGGGGTAGGCCATGCGAATGACTGCCAGCACGGCGATCAGCACTCCGGCGGCAAAAATCCATGACCAGACTGGCTCTAGCTGAAGTGACATTACGGTATCGCTTCCGAGTTCCCTGTCAGACAGTGTGTAGATTGTGCAGAAGAGGAGTCTGGTGGGGGCCAGCACCTCAATGGAGCTGCGAAAGAATCAGGACGTGTTCGACAGGAAATTCCCAGCCGACTGGTTGGTTTGGTACGGTTTGGTTTGGCCCCTGTCATCTTCCCCAGAACAAGTGGCAGATTCGAGGATACCGGATTTTCAATTCACTGAACACTGCAGAGAGGCCGTGGAATTTCTGGAGAGGCAGGCTGCGGGGAATTTTTCGAAGAAACAGGCGCGAGTCATTCCCGTTCATAGATGGTATTGAGGGCGATGGTCTGTGTAATCGGCGGGTCAGAAGGCAGTCTGCGGTGTTTTGGGGGCAGGAGGAGAGTCATGAGCAGGCTGAGTCGGTTGGAAAGGGGCTTCCTGCTGCTTTGGGTGTGTCGAACAGGGAAAGAGGCTGGGATTTTTTGGTTTTCCGGTGATAAAAACCCTGGAAGTTATTCGATCGAAACTAGAACCTGAACAGGGGCGGCACCGTTCTGTTTTCTGAGTTTCGCCGCAGAATGCTCGTGCAGGGGCAAAAACCTGGTCGAACGAAGGAAAACCTGCACGACTTCTGATGGAAAGTGCTCGAAGAACGCTGTAGAACTAGAACGTCGAATCAGCGGAAGTTGATTCCGGGGCGAGATTGGGCGATTTGGGGGCGGTGTGGTCCAAAATGTGCTGCGAAGTACGAGGCGATGTGTCTTACCGGGTTTGGCTGGCACAGTTTTTACCACAGATTGGTTGTGTGGTGGTATTGTGCTGATGAAGTGGTGTGATACCGTGTAGACCACACGCAGCGTAGAACGGCACAGAGTGCTGTGTTTTGCCCGTGTTGTGACCCTTGGTGATAATTCTCACGCGATGTTGATGAGCGATGGAGTCGACTATGAGACGGTTCCTTTCGTATATAATGTTGTTTGAACTCCTGGTGTTCAGTCAGCACACGCTGATGGCGGCTGAGGTTCCGCAGGAGTTAAAGAGCCGTCAGGAGCAGTTACTGTCTTCGGTGGACAAAGTTCGCAAGGCAGTTGTGGGTGTTTCTGATGGGATTGGTGTTGGCAGTGGTGTGATTGTCAGTGGCGACGGCATTGTTTTGACGGCCTCGCATGTTGTAGAGGGCCGTGGTTTTCGTGGTCGTCGTGGTCCCGACAGGCCGATCACTGTGTTGTTCCCTGATGGGACGCAATATCCGGCAAAGCTGCTGGGAAAAAATGCAGATGCAGATGCTGCCGTGCTGAAGATTTCAGAACCTCCTCGGGAAGGCACGGAATTTCCTCATGCAGACATGGGGAAGACGACCGACACGCAGCCAGGGCAGTGGTGTTTTGCCCTTGGGCATCCCGGAGGATATCGGACTGATCGACAGGCGCCGTTGAGGTTCGGCAGGGTCTTATCGGTCGGCAGCCGGACGGTGGTGTCAGATTGTGCGATTCTGTTGGGGGATTCCGGCGGTCCGCTGTTTGATATGGAGGGCCGGGTGATTGGTATTCACAGCATGATTACCAGCCTGATCATCGAAAATCGGCACGTGGCGATTGATGCCTTCCATCATGACTGGGAACGCCTGATGGCGGGAGAACGCTGGGGCAAATTGCGATCCAGTGACAATGATGCCATAGAGACGGGCATTTTCGGGATTCGGGTGGCATGGCGAGACTTCATTCCGGTGGTTGACGACGTGATAGACGGGACACCGGCGAAGGCGGCTGGGATTCAGAAAGGCGATGTTCTGCTTGGAATTGGGGCTGGTCGAATTGCTGACCGGTTGGATTTGAGCACGATTATTGATTTGCTTGAAGAGGATCAGCAGGTTGATGTCAGAATACGCCGGGGCGGTGAAGAGCTGGCGTTGAAACTGACGACTGGCGATTTGATGACGACTGATTCAGCGGACACATCGGAAGGCTCGCGTGGTGGTTCGGCGCGGCGTGATTCGATCCGCGAAGAGCAGCGAGAAAAGGAGATCATGGAGCAGTTGAGCGATAATCGCCGGATCGGCCCCAACGAAAAGCGGGCACCTGAGGCTTTGCAGCAGTTCAATCCTGTAGCCGAAGAGCATCGGAATGGGGTTGTGGCGATTCGTGATGGTGGTCCATTGCTGTGTTTGGGGACGGTAGTGTCCAGTGACGGCTACATTCTGACGAAGGCCTCGGAATTGAATGATGCGTTGCGTCCGGAAGTCGTTTTTCCGAAGGGTGGTCGATTTCCGGCGAAGGAAGTGGCGAGGGATGTTTCCTTTGATTTGGCATTGTTGAAGGTAGATGGGCGCGAGTTGCAGCCATTGGAATTCAGACCGACACCGGCTCAGGTGGGAGAACTGGCCTTGCTGCAGGATCCTCGTGGCCGTCCTGCGATTCCCACAGTTGTCAGCGTGGAGGCCCACTCCATGGAGAACTCCAACCGGGCATTCCTTGGAATCAAGCCGAGGACGGATTTAAATGGCGTACGGATCGCTCAGATTATTCCGGGTGGTGCTGCGGAGCGAAATGGGTTGAAGGAGAATGACGTGATCCTTTCGATTGCGGGACAGGACCTGCAGTCGGCCGAAGAACTGATGGAGCGGGTATTGAGTTTCAAGCCGGGTGACAGTGTTGCTGTGCGTTACATGCGGGGCGAAAAAATTGAGTCGCTTGAGCTGGTGCTGACGGCTCGATTTACGAACGAGAATCCATTGCTGCCGCTGTATGATGTTCTGGACTCACCACAAATGCAGTTTGCCAGCGTCCATGCGGGCGGATTTCCTCGCGTTTTGCAGATTGATGCTGACGTCTATCCATCAAAAGTCGGGGGACCACTGCTGGACCTCGAAGGCCGATCGCTGGGGATTGTGATTGCTCGAGCGGACAGGTATCCGACGTATGTGATTCCTGCTGACAGTGTTCAGGAAGTGTTTCAGCGACTGAAGGCGGAAGCGGAAGCAAAGGCGGCTCAGTCTGCAGCTGCCGCTGAGGGTGCTGCGTCGGCCGTGGAAACGCAGGAGCCAGCGACGTCGTCTGTTCAGTGAGCGAGAATGGGGCGAATCGGGGGCTTGCGTTGGAGCAGTAGTCGGCGTGGCTGGGATTTGGTGCTGCACTTCGCTGGTGCTGACGTGGTTGCTTGCTATGCTTTCAGAGTTGAATGTGCGGCGGGGAATGGTCTGCAGGTGGTGCCTGCAGCAGGTCCGCTGTTCTTCATGGAAAGATGCCGGCCTTGGAAGACTCCTACGACGACCTGCTTTCACTTAATCCGCTCAATCCACACGATCACTGGATGAAGAAGGCACTGGATCAGGCGTTGCTGGCCTTTGATCAGGGCGAAGTTCCCGTCGGCGCGGTGATTGTGCATCGTGATCGGGTGATTGCTGAAGCGTGTAATCAGCGAGAGATGCTGCAGGATCCTACTGCGCACGCGGAGATGATCGCCATTACTCAGGCGGCAGAAGTGCTGGGATCGTGGCGGCTTTTGGATTGTACGCTGTACGTGACTTTGGAGCCCTGCCCGATGTGTGCCGGGGCAATTGTGCAGGCGCGTATTCCCAACGTGGTCTATGGGACACCGGATCCCAAGGGCGGCGCCTGCCATACGCTGTTCAGTCTTACGTCAGACGTACGGCTCAATCATCAGTGTGCGGTGCTTGGTGGTGTCATGCAGGAAGACTGTCGGGCAATTCTTCAGGAATTTTTTCGGCAACAGCGGGCGCTGGGCAAAAAATAGTGATGGTATCTGCCGCTTTGCAGCAGCAGCGAGCGGTATCTTTGCTTTGTGCACCGGCAGAAACTGCCGCTTTGCGCAGGTAATCGGCAGAGATTGCGGGTTCCGGGGGCATTCAGGGGGGGCCGGATGGCAGTTAGAGCCACGGCCGCGAAGAATTGCAACCAAAACTTTAACCGGTATTGACCCAATTTCCGGCATGGGATAAATCACCTCTCGTTCGCGGTTGATGTCTCGGCAGAAATGGCCAGATGACCGGGAATCCTGTC
>CAIQIE010000196.1 GCA_903871805.1 uncultured Planctomycetaceae bacterium
ATTGGCAATGCGAATCACACCGTCGCTGCCGGATCCTGAAACCACCACAGTCACCAGACCATCTGATGTCGTCGTCAGCCCGGTCTGTATGGTCAGATTCGTACCCGTCAGATTCACACCGGCGACGGTATTCGTGTTGACAGCCCCGGTGAAGGTGGTCGTTCCGCTGCCCGCCTGCTGCAGGATGCTGGCTGCGTTAACCGTGCTGTCCGCAGTTACATTCGTTGCACTGACAACCGTCAGGATGCCCAGACGCGCCGTGTTCCCCACAGCCGCATCAAAGTCGATATTGCCGGTGCCTGCCGTCAGTGTCAGATTCTGACCGCCATTCAGCGTATTATTGAAGGCAATTGTCCCAGCACCGCTGCCGGTGTCAATCGCCACGGCACCGGTGAGATTCGTTGCAGAAACCAGCGTGACGTTATCATTTGTGGTGGTGATATCCGCATCAGTCTGGATACCACTGGACGCTGTTACTTGTACCACGCCGTCAGACGTAATATTCCCGGCCCCGGTCAGGACTATGATTCCTGCAGAGTTCAAAGTCACCGTTCCGACACTGTTTGACGAGCCAACTCGCCTCGTATCGATGGCCTGATTGACGGTCAGATTGCCACCGGTCGTAATCAAAACAGGTGCCGAATCTGCAGCGCCGCTGTACGTGGAAATCCCCGCCATCGCTGCGATGCCGGAGGAACCGCTAATCGAACCAATAGTCAGCGAATCCAGATCCTTGAAGGTCACTGCACCACTGGTATTGGCTGCCAGAGTGTCCACGTCATTCAGGGTACTCGTTCCCAGCGAGAAGGAACCAGCAACATTTCCGGTGCCGATCAATCGCAGATTGGAAGCGATCAGAGCGCCTGTCGATGACTGCGTTGCCCCCTGTTGCTGGTTCAGATCCAGTGTAATGAACTGCCCAGCGGCCAGAGCCTGAATGATTCCATTCAGCGTCATACTGCCATTACTGTCGGTATCGTCCAGACCAGAGCGGAAGATAATCTCGCCCAGCGTTGTACTTACCACTGCTGTGGACGAAACCGTAATACTGTCCTCTGCTTCCAGCGTCACGTTCTGTGTCGAAGAGGTCATCGACGCTGACGAATTGATGGTAATACTGTCCGTATTGGATTTCAGCAGAACCTGTCCAACGGACGTCGTACTGCCTCCGGCCACAATCGCTCCGTCGGCATCGATCGTCGTCGTACCCGCGATGTTTGACATAGACCCATTGGCCAGCGTCGCTGAGCCCGAAAGATCTGTCGTTAGTACACCGTTGCTGGTCGTCGTGATCCCGCCGGTCACAACCACGTTCGTACCCGTCAGATTCACACCGGCGGCCGTATTTGTGTTGACAGCCCCGGTGAAGGTGGTCGTGCCGCTGCCCGCCTGCTGCAGGATGCTGGCTGCCGTCACTGTGGTGTCGGCCGTGACATTCGTTGCACTGACAATCGTCAGGATGCCCAGACGCGCCGTGTTACCCACAGCCGCATCAAAGTCGATATTGCCGGTGCCAGCTGATAGCGTCAGATTCTGGCCACCATTCAGAGTATTATTGAAGGCAATCGTCCCAGCACCACTGCCGGTGTCAATCGCCACGGCACCGGTGAGATTCGTTGCTGACACCAGCGTGACGTTATCATTTGAGGTGGTGATATCCGCATCAGTCTGGATACCACTGGACGCTGTTACTTGTACCACGCCGTCAGACGTAATATTCCCGGCCCCGGTCAGGACTATGCTTCCGGCAGAGTTCAAAGTCACCGTTCCGATATTGCTGGAAGAGCCTGCCAGCGTATCGATCGCCTGATTGACTGTCAGATTGCCACCGGTCGTAATCGAAACAGGTGCGGAATCCGCAACACCGCTCCATGTGGAAATCCCAGCCATCGCTGCGATGCCGGAGGAACCGCTAATCGAACCAATAGTCAGCGTATCCAGATCTTTGAAGGTGACAGCACCACTGGTTTCCGCCGCCAGAGTGTCCACGTCATTCAGGGTGCTGGTTCCCAGCGAGAATGAACCAGCAACGTTTCCGGTGCTGATCAATCGCAGATTGGAAGCAATCAGAGCGCCTGTGGACGACTGCGTGGCCCCCTGCTGCTGGTTCAGATCCAGTGTGATAAACTGCCCAGCGGCCAGAGCCTGAATGGTCCCATTCAGCGTCATATTGCCATTACTGTCGGTATCGCCCAGACCAGAGCGGAAAATAATCTCACCTGCGTTTGTCTGAACAATCGCACCGGAGGCAATGGTGATTCCATCGCCGGCTTCGAATGTCAGATTTCCGCTGGTCGCTGTGACGGTCACACCTGCGTTGACCGTAATGCTGTCATAATTTGTCGGAGACGACTCTGTCGCCTGAGCCAGCAGCGTAGCCTGTGTTGTGTTCGCTGCGAACACAATCGGACTGGTAGCAACCAGTCCGGTCGTGCCGCTGTTTGTGGAAGTTGTGATCCCATCCACGGAGCCAACGGTCAGACTTCCAGTATTCGTGATATTGACATCACCTGAGGAATTCTGGAAAGCCACACTTGAAATGGAAGTGTCCAGCGGATTCGCAGAAGTTCCGATACCTGTAGCGGCGCGAAGCGCAAAAGAGCTGCCGGTACTGCCAATCAGGTTTGCATACACGTCACCGCCATCCAGAATTGAACCGGACGCGCTGGTAATAGAGACAACTCCCGTTGTGGTTTGGACGCTGGAAATTGTAATGCTTCCTGGAGCAGAGATCGTTACGTTGCCTGAGCCTGAATCGATCACAACTGCAGCGTCCATCACAATCGTCCCACCTCCGGCGGAGTCAGCAGTGATGGAAATATTCCCGCCATTCGATTGAATTCCAATTCCGCTGATGTGCAAATCGTTCGACTCAGCCACAGTGATGTCTGCGGCACTGCCGGTACCGGTATTGTCAACTTCAAGGTTCTGGACAGACGTTCTTAGCACGCCGGATAAGCCAACACTGGTCAGCTTTAGCGTTCCGCTGGAGATATTGAAAGTCGCATTGCTGACGTTCACCACGCCGCTTGCCTGGACTGTCAGATTCACGGATTCGAACTGCATTGATGTTGCGGACGCCGTCGCCAGTGTCGTCGCTGACGCTGTATCCACCAGTTCGACACTTTCGAGGCTGGTGTCGAATGACAGCACCTGGCTTCCGACGGCGAGCGATTTCTGTCCCGCAGTAAACGTGGTACCGCTGTAGTTGCCATTGAGTTTCAGAATGTCGACCTCGGAATCTCCCTTCACAAAAATGGACCCGGCACTGCCGCCTCCGGTGTAGGTGATTGTGTCCGATCCCGAACCAGAAAACACGACAGAATCAGCCACCGTCGTGAATATCTGCATGGTCACTGGTACCGCGGATGGACCAGTCAGGTATAAGGTCAGTGTGTCCGTATTGCTTTCGCTTTGAGTGAATTGATACTTCCAGTTTCCGTCCTCGAAAAACAGAGTCCCAGCGGACGCGTTACCGTTTACTGTAACCTGACCACCAGAAGAAACTGGTGCCCCATCGCTGTTTGCAAGCTTTGGAAGCCACACTGTCTGTCCGGCAACATTTTTTCGGATGACGGGCGTTTCCCGGGAAGTATTCCACGCGGCGGAAGACTGCCCGATAGAAATTGAGTCATTCCCGGCCCCGCCAAAGACGATGTTCTGTCCACTGCCGACCGTAATTGTGTCTGCGCCGTCGCTGGTGGACTCGATTACGCTGTAAATGTTGTTCGAGGTACCGTCGGAGTACGTTACGTCCCCAAGGTCATCATCTCCATAGACGATGTTGTTTCCAACGCCGGCATCCAGTGTATCGGCGCCAGCGCCGCCGGCAATGTCATCATTCCCCGCCTCCCCATAAAGACTGTCGTTCCCATCGCCTCCACGCAATACATCATCTCCCGCCCCGCCCCACACACTATTCCCGGCACCAGACGTCCCCTCGCTGTAGGCGTAGATGACATCGTCTCCATCACCGGCATGTACTGTCACATCAGCACCAATCTCCGAGTCTACAAGCAGGTAATCATCACCAGACCCAGCGTCTGTGACAACAATATGCTTTACAGACGCCTTGGCGACGGTCTCAGTATGGCCCATAGATGTGATGTAGAGCAATTTATCGTCAGTTTCACCGTCTGGTACCGGATTCCAGGTCAGGACACTGAAGGATTCGTTCTCTTCGGCGGCGTATGCATCTCCGCGATCGGAGGCTCTGCTGCCCATATTCAGATACAGCGTGTCGCCGTCAATCGCCGTCAGTTTAGGAGCCACGACAGACTCTGCTGTACTGACACTCATTCCCCAACTTTTGCTGCCTTTAATCACGACGCCAAGTATTTTCACGCGAAGCGATGCCGAGGCTTTTACTTCGGTAGACGTCAGGCTAAAACCAATATTTGCTGTGATGTCCGCCAGGGTCCGAGTATAGCGTTTTCCAAGGATCTTTACTGACCCCTTGACATTTCCTCGCAGTGTGGCGTTGGCGGAGACCTGTCCGCCGTAGTTGCCGCTAATGCCAATTGCCAGAGACGCATTCATTTCGAGTGGACCGAAATCCACATTAAGGGAATAACTGCCAGTGATGGAGTAACTTTGATCTGTAATCCATCCAGACACATGAACGGTCGCAACGTTAAAAAAGTTTAGAGAGATATCATTTATCACAATCTCAAAATGACCATTTACAACACCGAGGCTTATATCACCTGTAACACCAAACCCATACATCTGCATCGACGCATTGATCTTCACCTGGTATGTTTGTTGTGGAATAGTGACTGTGCTTCCACCTGCGGTTGTGAAGTTTTGTGATGTGTTTCCACTGTTAATCAGGAGTGTGAATCCACCCTCAATTCGCAACGGGCGAGTGACGACCTGAGCGCCAAGGTCTATAAAGCCGGAAAAGACGCCATTTTCAAATCTCGCATCACCTGCGACATTGAAGCTTCCAAAATTCCCGAGTGACAAGCGATTGTCAAATTTAAATGTGCAATTTGTTGAGACTGCAGAGTCCGTCTCGATCTGAGTTTCACCACGCAGCGTGTAAAGGTCTGCGAAAGTGAAGTAACCGCCAAGTTTGACGAGGGTCTTTCCCGCTGGTACTGTCGTGGTTACTAACGAACTGCCAACTGTCCCGGTTTGTTTATTGATTTCGTAGCTATCGATCGTGGTGTCTTGTGTACTCGTGTTCATCTGAATGATGATCGTACCACCGATGCTCAGTCCGTAGCCGGCCTTTCCGGCACTAATATCCACCAGGAGCATGCCCGCGATACCGTCTGTGCTGACGCTTAATGAGCCAAAAGCCGTGACATTTCCGAACGGCCCGAGATTGATGTTCAGTCCGACAAAGATCCTGAACGTACCGTTCTCTGCGGAAACACGCAGGTCAGCTGCCGCAAATACATGTCCGTTTATGGAGATGTCACCGTGCGCCTCGATCACAGCATAGGCCGCTCCCGTAGTAGCACCTGCATCCATCGCGCGAGAAATCAGGTAGTACCTTGCGTCAGTCAGCACACCATTTGTAAAACGGTCAGCATCCGTGGCAAGGTGATCGTTCGCGGTGGACAGAAATGCAACTGCCTCACTCACTTCCAGTAGTCCGTTACCATTTGTGTCAAGAGCAGTCACGATCGTTGTGATATCAATCGAACTCTCTCGCGAAACCGTGCTGGTATACAGCGATCCATATGCCGTGAGCCCGCTCAGCGTCTCCAGTTCTCCTACAGTAATGGTGCCATTGTGATTGACATCGAACAGATCCAACTGCTCAGTGTGCAGCCGGTTCATCAACTCGTCTCTGAGAGGACTCCCTGAGTTGTTGACAAAATCAACAAGTCGACGCGGGATCGTCACTGTTTGATCCAGCCCAGTGGTATTCAGCCGGATACCAGATGTGCTGTTGTAGGTAATACCGATTCCGGACATATTTGTGCTGCTTCTCATCTCCGCAGCAACACCGTCTCCATTAATCACCACGACAGCCAATGCATCCAGAGTGATTGTGGGCGTTTGACTTCCAATATCCGGCCCAAGCTGGACTGCAGCAGTGGCAAACAGCTTGAACGAGCTGTTATCAACTTCCAGGTAGAAAACGCCCAGCATCGAAGCGAGCGACATACCCCCAGCTGAGATTGTCATCGTTCCGGCGATTTCAACTTTCACCAGCAACTCGTCAAAGTTCAGTCGTACCGGCCGGTCGGGGTCCCCTGTGTTAATCGCAAACCCGGCGGCAATCAGGTTGTCACTATCTGAGTCTTGAGTGGAAACTCGATTCGCATATCCGGCTGCCGCAACGAACGTGCTGGCCTCCGCAGTTGTCAGCACTCCATCGTGATCAGTGTCCACTGCCCTGACGACAGTACCAAGATCGATCTCCCTGTTTGCGTCATCCTGTGCGGTGAAAAGTGTTCCGAAGAAATTCGTTCCGTGAAGCGTTCTCAGCTCTCCCACTGTGATTGTCCCGTCGCCATTCAGGTCGAACAAGGGGGTCGCTTCGTCGCCAAAACTTGATCTAAAGTCTACCGCACTGACGGAACTCAGACTCAGCCCCACATTCAGGCTGACATGCATCGTTGCGTTGACTTCAAGGAACTGCATACCAACCGATTCGAAACTCTCTATGTCATACTGCAGGGCCACAAAGCCGGCAGGATCTGTAATTGTTGTGTCCAGGCCCACAAACAAACCGATATTAAGATCGTTCATCGCAAATCCCGTTGCTCCGGAATTCACCTCTCCGGATAGCGGGTTGCCTGCATTATCACGGTTCAGCACTTTGTCATCGTTGCCGTCAACGAAGTACGGCCCGTTCCATCCCATAAATCCGTAGACCGACGACGCGCCAATTGTCATGGTCCTCAATGTTCTGGAGTTCGTTGAACCAGGCAACGCCAATGTGTTCACGATATCGACGGTTTTCGTCGGGCCCAACTCAAATGCAAAGTTGCCAGTGAACGTCACGACACCAAACACATCCAGATTCACATATCCCTGTGCCCGCGCCAGCATGGAATCCATATCGAAGTAGGCAGGCTCAGCCCCGGTGGACACCTCATAGCCAAGCGGATCAATTTTTCCGTCGTTGTCAATGTCGTGGGTAACGACAGTCTGTTCCGCGCTGGTTGTACTGCCAAAGACAGCTTGTGCTTCAACAAGATCAATCATGCCGTCGTTGTTGACATCAAGAATCTCAAGCAGCCACGCATGGTCAGCGGGAACGCCGTCGCTGGAACTAATGCTGTTCAGCGCGGACAAATTCGTTCCGTTTTGCTGGTTGAGTGTCGCCAAATCCCCCCGAGTTAGCTGTCCATCGTTGTTTTGGTCAAACAACGGGATCTCCTCACTGGCAAAGGACGGAGTGTTCGCGTAGTCCACTACCGGGAACAATGGGAATCCATAAAACACCGGCGCCGACCAGTTAAAATCGACTGACAGACGTTCAGCTTCAACGGTCAGATCGGGAACACCGACAAATGCTATCTCGCCGACACTCCCCTTCAAAGAGTAGTATTTCACCCCAAGAGCTGTTTCAAACGGGTTTGTGGGGGTCATCAACGCCATGGCCAGATCGAAATCGTCGACAACCAAACCAATTGCGTGGTCGTTGGTTACACCCGTTGCCGTTTTTGTAATCGACACTCCTGCCGCGCCGCCTGCGGAAACCTGCAGCCCGGCAATATTGAGTCCAGCGCTTCCACTGATGAACTCAATCGTCAATCCGAACTGGCGTCCGCCAGTCACCCTGACGTCTGTCTGCGCTATTCCGAGTGCAATCAGTGAGTTGACAAGGTTCGTTCTGAGAGTCGCGTCGCTGTCTTCCGTGTTCACGAGAAGCGAAGAGGAGAGCGACCCATAGCTCAAACTCACAGTCCCTGAAAACTCCGCAATCCGCAACTTGTATTTCGTGTTCGTTCTGTAGGGCCCGCCGATGCCGACAAACCCGGTCAGATCTGCTGCTCCAATTGTCAGAAATTCTACTTCCGTCGTCGTGGCTCCCGTCGCCGGAATACTGACTCCAGGCGGCAGGGTCAGCCCCAACACACCAAGGCCCGCCGAAACGACACTACTTGCCAGACCTTCTGTCACATGCACCGTCTGCGCTCCGCCTTTTTTGAACGCGACGCTCCCGGTGAGATGAATGAACTCCGAGACTCCGATGGTCACATTTCCCACGGACGCCTCAATGACTTCGTTTGTAAAGTCAAGGTACGTGGGCTTCGAATACGTGCCCGTCGCCACCGCATAACCAGCCTGACCGCCAGTTGCTGCCGGAAAACTGAGTGGGAAATTAATCGTCGCATTTTTCAGAACTGATCCCGCTGAAATCAATGGCTTGCCCGTATTGACCTGGACGTCCACATTCTCGAGCGCCAATGTCAGTACGTTGGCTCCGCCATCAGTAAACCCTGCATCTCCTATCGTCATCTTCGCGGCGGTGAATCCTGGCAGCGACTGGCTCAGCGTGGGCTTAAACATGCCCAATGCAAGATTAAAGTTTTCGACGTAAATCCCAATAGCGCCTTGCCCATTCAGAGGCTCGGTGAAATCAAAGCCACCAGAAGGCGGGCTACCAATAAACGCAGTGGCATCGCTGACCCCTACAGTGGTAACTTCAGTTCGTACACCGGACATTGTCGTGAAATCATCGCCGATTCGCAGGCTGGCAACACTCTGAAGCTTCTGTATAACCGGGGCAAGCTTTCCAATCGCTGCATTCTCCATCGAGATCAGCTTCCGGGAAACAGCGGTCAGCGTCGGGACCATCGCCTGATGGAATGCCGCTTTCAGCTGTTCCACCTGATCTGCAGCGGCCGTCCCGGCTTCGATGAGAGCAGCCCGTGCAGTCGTCGCCAGTTCCACGGCATCCGACAAAGAAGCCAGAACCGGCTCAAGTGTTCGAAACACTGCCGCTTGCACAAGTTCTGCAAATGCGGACGTCAGCACACCTGTCATCGGATCAACGACACTGGAATTCAAGACCGAACGAACAGGTCCTTTGACCAGGTCGGGCAGGCTGGCAGTTGAGCTGTCGACAAATGATGTGCCAATACTGGTCATCACCGGACTGACGTACTGGGAAACCAGAGACACGATCCTGTCTTCTATATACTTTCTTACCTGATCCTCAAGCAACCCTGGATCCGGAAGATTAACGACATCCTGTCCAGTCGCAATAATCTGATTTGCCACAGAGTCTACAGCGTCGCCAATCAAATCTCCGACGGCCTCAATCAGATCGAGAGTTTTCGTCTCCAGTGTGGACTGAATCGAATTAACAGAATCGCTGAGCGCAGACAATGCTGAGTTCAGTGTCCCCACGGTACCGCCAAGCAGGGTGCCAAAATTCGATGGAATTCCGGAATTAATCGTAACTTCCGTAATGGCACCGATATCAATCGTGACATTGGCCTTCGCGTAAACAAACTCACTGATGTTCAGCGTTGCATCGTCGGCTGAAGCATGAATCCGCCTGTTGCTGTCACGGAGAAAGACAGGAGCTCCGCCCGTCAGGATCTTAAAGCCGATGTCCAGAACACCATTCGTGTTCGTGTCTCTTAGCGAGGCAAGCAGATTTGACGTCAGGAAAGAATTCACTTCAGAAATCTGTAACAGACCATCCGATGCGCCGCCCGCACCATCTCCGGAATCAAACGCTGCAAGCAGCTGTGCATAGGTGACGGACTTACTCCCGGGGTCGACTCCGGTGTAGAGACCAGAGTACGAAGACTGCCCGGACAGTGCCCGGAGTTCCGCTGTGGTGATGGTTCCATTGTTGTCTGTGTCAAACACTGCCCGCTGCTCGTTAAATGTCGCATCGAAATCGACAACAGGCGATGCGGCAGTGGCGCCACCTCCAGATGCCACATTTAACTCCACCGATATGTTGGACGCCTCCAGCTGGAAAGCGTCAATTCCGACAAATCCAAAGAATGCAGAACTGGCCTTCAATCCAATGTATTTGGTGTTGCTGGAACCCGTTGTCGGTCTCAAAACGGTAACCGCGACGTCAGTGTCCCAAAGTGCAACCCCGACGGCATTTGGATTGCTGTTGCTCAGTCCAACCGGAGTTTCATTCCTGTAGTAAGGGCCATTGACTCCCGCAAACACGTACACGTCACTGGCACCAATATCAAAGCCGCTGAGCGTCTCTGTACTTCCGTTGCTCATCGTCACCTGCTGCGCCGCGTGCCGCGTGAAGGCAAATCCCCCACGAATGAATACGTTCGATTCAATCCTGAGTTCCGCGTCTGCAGTTTCCGCAGACATCACGGGCTGACTGTAGTCGAACAGCAGCGTCCCGGATCCAATGTCAGCTGAGTAGTGACCTCCACTCATCCTGCTGAAATCCACCGCTGCTGTATCATTTGCATTATTTGGATTATAGACGTCGTTGTAGTTCACCTCGATGTCAGAAGCATAGAGCGAGAAGGAATCGATACCAACAAGGCCAACGCGATCTGCCGTAGCTTTAAAAGCTTTGTACTTTTTCTTTGAGGCTCCACCTGTCAGTGGGCTCATGATCATCATCGCAAAGCTGCCATTCTGAATGGCAAACCCCACGGCATCAGGATTGAGTGTATCCAGATCATCTATGTGATCGTCACCATTTGTGTCTTCGAAATACGGGCCGTTTCCAACAAACACGTCGACGTTTCCAGCACCGAAAACAAGAGCACTTACGTTACTCGGGCTTTGAGACAACGTGTTACTGAAGTTCACAGACAGTTGCTGACTCGTAACGGCAAAACCACCCGAGACGTAGATGAAA
The DNA here is from genome assembly GCA_903871805.1 of uncultured Planctomycetaceae bacterium. Lineage (GTDB taxonomy): Bacteria > Planctomycetota > Planctomycetia > Planctomycetales > Planctomycetaceae > SXXK01. The sequence continues at coordinate 10,775 of CAIQIE010000196.1, forward strand.
TCAGAGATTTTCAACAGAGCGTGCTCGACAGCAACGCGTGTTAAGGAGGCGGTGTAATCAAAAACTTCATAATCACTGTCCAACGGCCCGGTTTTCACGTGCAGAGCTCCAGTTGCCTGATAGCTCTTCCTGAAGTTTACGGCCCCGCCTGCTGCGGCTGTGTTTCCGCCGTTCCACTCAACTCGGTATCCGCTGCTGTCCACAACGAACGAAGAATCGCTTGTGTCAGCAATTCCGGGAAACGCGATATTCGTCAACGAACTCTTGATCGCGTAATACCTGTCCTGACTGGTCGTGCCCGTCGGCGTAAAGATCGCGACCGCGAGATTGCCACCGGAAAGCAGTAGTCCGGCTGCATCGTCGTTGACGGAGCCGTTACTGTTGTAATACGGTCCGGATCCAGCAAAGACTGTGACGTTTGTGAATGCCAGCGTCTGGACGGTCACGGTTTTCGTAAGCGTCGTGGTCGGTTTCGCGATCCTGACGCTTTTCTGTGTCCGATCAGATTCATAGACGAACCCGCCCTGAACGTAGAGCCCGTCTGCGATCTGCAGCTTTGCCGAGTTGACAACCACCGATGTGACTGGATCACTATAATCAAATGTCAGAGATCCACTTCCCGTGTCTGCCGTATACTGACCGCCCGTCATCTGTGTAAAGTCAACCACAGTTGAGTACTGCGGAGTTCCTGCTTTTCTGACTTCATTGAGCTCGACTGAAACCCCAGTAGCGTTCAGGTCAAACCCTTCCATGCCAACAAAAGCGAGATTTCCTGCCGTTGCCTTTACGGCTGTCCATTTTCGTCCTGTTTGATCGCCGGCCAATGGCGTCATCAGCACTATCGCAAAGTTTCCATGTTCCAGAGCAAGTCCGACTGCCGCTGAATTACGAGTATCCTGGCTATCGATAATGCCGTCTGCGTTGGTGTCCTCGAAATACGTTCCGCTACCGACAAACATGTCCACGTCTCCCGCGCCAAAGACGAGGGCATTTACGACCGTATTTGTCGAGTCGCTTAATGGGACCGACATTTGCTGTTGGCGTGTCACTGCAAATCCGCCCGATGCGTAAACGAAGTCGGAAATCTGCAGAAGTCCATGCTCAATCGCAACCCGCTCGAGCGACGTCGTGTAGTTGAACGTCTCAACACTCGATGGACCAGTCGAAAACGACTGGATCTCTGCAGGGCTCTGGGCAAAATCAATGGTCCACCCATCGGCAGCCGTATTGCCTTTGTTGAGCTCGATGCGATAGCCACCGGCATCCAGAACAAACGAAGAGTTTGAGTCAGAATTGACAAGGCCGGGAAGACTGATGTCAGCCAAAGTGGCTTTTACCGCATAGTATCGAGCCGTATCTGTGACGACAGTTGGCGTGAAGTTAGCGACCGCCAGGTTTCCGTCGGACAGCAATAACCCAGCCGCATTACTGTTCGGTGTGTCATTGTCGTCGATCAATGTGTCTCCGTTGCTGTCCTGGAAGTACGGTCCGGCTCCAAAGAAAGCGTTTACACCCTGAAATCCGAAGGTCGTAACCCTGACCTCTTTCTCAGTATCTACGCCGCCTTTCGATATTGTGACGTCCTGTATCCCCTTGTCTTCAAACGCGAACCCACCGTGAACCTGCACAGCCCCAGCGATGTCCAGCGTGCCTGTGCCGGTCAGTTGCCGGAGATTCTGACCAAATGAAATGCTCAGGCCACCCGAGATGTACTGTTGTGTCGTGGATTGAATTCTACTCGCATCGGCCGCATCAGTGTTTATCGTGACCTCGATGCTGTCTGCTGTCAGTTCAAACTCACTGAACCCAACCAGCCCCATCGAGTTTGCGGAAGCGCGGAGTGCTTTCCAGACACGCTGCTCGCCCCCGGTTTCAGTCATTGTGATGTAGTAAAAGCTAGCGCCCGTCAGATCAAATCCTGCACGGTTTGGATTAAGAGTAATTCCGTCTGTCATCCGGTAATTACTGCCTACGAACGCTGCAACATTTTGCACACTGTACGTCCGCACACTCACGTTAATCTGCGTGGTCGATCCGACGAGAGTCACCGTGTCCGTACTGTCCTCATAGGTGAACGCCCCATGCGTATAGAAGAAATCTCCAATCACCAATTCTATCTCCGCGGACATCGACGTAAGTTCCCGATCGTAGTCGAGTCTTACTGTGCGAGGGAGATTTTGAATTGAATCAAAGAAATCTGTATTCACAGATACTGCACCGTTGTTCAGGCCAGAGAACGTTTCAAAACTCTTCCTGATATCAACGAATGTTTCGTTTGCAGCACCTGCCAGTTCACCAAAGCCTTTGTTGATACCGACCCCGATATTGCTCACGCCAGGGAGTGCGACATTGCCCGCAGTGACAATTCCGCCAATTGTTTTCAGACTCAGCCAGCTGCGAGTGTCATTTGCCAATCGGATGGATGGCGTGTAGTAAATCAGGCCCATCGTCAGATTGTTCAGGCCCACTGACTGACTGCCGATGTTTATCGATGCACTCCCGTTCGTGAATCCCACTTCGAATGCGTTCATTTGAAGTGAAGTTTCCAGATTTCCAATACCACGAACCTTTATTGTGGGTGTTGACATCTTCATGGCCACATGGCCGCTTAGATCAACGGTCTCACCGAGAAGGGAAATGCTCATTGTTCCTGATACCTGGGTCAATTCACCCAGCGCACCATCCAGGGTCAGCGTGATGTACGTTGTCAGGCCCGTCGCCACAACCACAGGATGCGCTGCGTAGTCCACAACCACAATGGTGGAAGTCGGTGGGACTGCAGGCTGATTAAAGCCTTCCAGCGTTTGCGTGAGTTTTGCTGCCGTGACGGACGAAGTCGCAGTGCCGGTCATCGTCGCAATGTCAGTACCAGCCAGTGTGCCACCAAACTGAACCTGAAGTTCTGTACCGCTCCAGTACGTGACCGTCATTGTCGCGCCCGAGGCTGCAGCAATGGCGTTGCTCAGTGCAGACTGAACTTGATCTTTCCCAGCCGACGTGGAAATCGACGCAGTCGTATACGTCGTTCCGTTCAGCACGACCGACAGCGTAAAGCTGCTCTTGTTCCCCGTCGTGAGAATCCGAACACGCTGCGTTTCACCCACAGAGGTAACCCCGGGGGTTTTCGTACCAACCGAGATCGTGGCGTAGGACAGCGACGGAAAATCGGCCGTGATCTGCGGGACATTGCTTTGAGCCCGCGCTCCGGAAAATGTCACCAGATATCTTGCGGCGGAGGCCGAAGATGTCCCGTCATACACCACCGACACATTTCCCGCACCGATATTTGACAGACTCCGCAGAGCCGCCTGAATACCAGCGGCCTGATCCGTCGTACTGTTGGTCAGCGTTATATCGCCCGTCGTCTGGCCGCCATAAGACAGCGTGAACACCCCGGAAGCTGTCGCCGGACTCGCTTGTGGCAGCACACGGATGGCTCCGAGATCCGCTCCGGCCAGAGCACCGCCAAAGGTCACATCGAGTGTCAGTTGTCCGTTGTTCGTCGCCGCCGTCACTGTTGTTGTGCCGCTGACAGCGGCAAGCGCTGTGTTCAAGGCCGTCTGTATGGCCGACGCACTGGCCGTGAACGATAAGGCCGTGGTTTGATACACAGTGCTGCCCACAGGCACGACCAGTTTGAACGTGCCTGTCTCTGTGCCAACGTTCATCACAATTCGCTGCGTTTCACTGACAATCGCTGTTCCGGTCGTCAGTGCAGACGTTGTGATGCTCGCGTTGGAGAGACCGCTGCCCTGAACGACGAACGTCGACGCCACCGTCGATGCGAGCGTCCCCTTTAATGCGACTCGGAAACGAGGCTGCTGGACAGAGGCCGTGCTGTCCCATGTCACTTCCACATTGCCGCTACCCAGATTCGACAGACGCTCCAGTTCGGATTGTATCAGCCCCGCCTGAGTCGCCGCACTATTCACCAACCTGATCGCCCGCGTCGTCTGACCGCCATAGGTTACCGTGAACGAACCACTGGCCGTTCTCGCCGTTGTGCTGGTTGTCGCAGTCACCGGCAGAATATTTTTTCCGCCCAGACCACCGCCAAACGTCAACGCCAGCGTCGCCGAACCGGAGGTGCCGCTCCGAGCAACCGTTACCGAGCCGACGCTGCTGATCGCGGTATTCAAGGCAGACTGAATCGTGGCGGCTGCCGCATCAAAGGACAGAGCGGTGGTCTCGTAAGTGCTGCCATTATACGACACCGCAATCGTAAACGTCCCACTGGCCGTGCCTGTCTCCAGCGCGATCGTCTGCACTTCATTAACCGTCGTGCTGCTGCCGGAAATTGTTGCCGCGGAAATGCTGGCCCCATTGGTCAGATTGCTGCCGCTGGCAGTGATATTCTCGACGCTGATTGTCCCGGACGTCAGCAAAAACCGCGGCGCTGTGTCTGCATTCGTGGATGTGCTGTCATATTTGACACTGATGTTTCCTGCCCCGATGGTGCTCAGAGACTGCAGTGCCTGCTGAATTTGCGACGCCTGAAGCGAGGTGCTGCCGGCGAGGCTGATAGCGGCAGTGCTCTGACCACCGTAGCTAAGCGTAAAGCTGCCGCCGACTGAGGGTGTGACGACGTCGGTGTAGATCTTAAGCAGCGACAGGTCTTTGCCGGCCAGTGCGCCCGAAAAAGTCACGTCAAACGTGCTGGAACCGGAACTGCCGGGGCGGACCACCGACACTGTACCCGCTGTGCCGAGAGCAGTATTCAAGGCTGTCTGAATGCTGCTGCCTGTCGCATCAAACGCCAGATCCGTTGTCGTATACGTGCGACCATCAACTGTCAGTGACAGCCGGAATGTCCCGCTCGCGGTGCCGCTGTTCAGCGTGACGGTCTGCTGCTCATTTACAGCCGGTGTCCCCGAGAGCACCGTACGTGTCTGCACAGAGGCGTACGACAGTCCAGTTCCCGAAGATCCGATCTGCGCCGCGTCAACGCCGGCAAAGCCGCCGGTGAACAGGACATTATACCGTGGCGCGGCAGTGGTCGACGTCGTGTCGTATGTCACCTGCACGTTTCCGGTCCCGATCGTCGAAAGGCCACGAAGTGCCGTCTGGATCTCGGTTGCTTGTGTGGCCGTGTTACTGTTCAGCGTGATCGCCGAAGTAGTCTGCCCACCGTAGGACAACGTGAACGTGCCGCCGGATCTGGGCGCATCGGCGGCCGCCTGCACCTGCAAAGGGCTCAGATTCTTCCCGGCGAGGCTTCCCGTAAATGCCACGTTCAGAAGGAACCGATCGCTGTAATCTGTCCTTGAGACGTCCACAGAGCCGCCGCCCAGCACACTATTCAGCGCCGTCTGGATCGCTGACGCCGATGCCGCAAGCGACAAATTCCCAGTCCAGTAAATGGATCCGTTATAGGGCAGTCCAAGGCGGAAAATTCCCGTCGCCGTTCCCTTGACAATGGAAACCTGCTGGACTTCATTCGTGCCTGAGTTCGATAAGCTGGCGTAATCGATACGAATCGACGCACCAAGACCAAGGTCCTGAGCCGTTATCGCTCCGGTGAACCCCGGAATGTCTATAAAATAACGCTGGGCTTCTATGATGCTGTTCTTGTCAAATTTGACGGTGACAGTCTTCGCCCCTGTAATCTTGCTCAGTGCAGCGATAAGCCTGTCACGGTTCGTGTCCTTCTGGTTCTGCGCCCACCTGATAGCCTCAGATTTCCCTCCGTAGCTCAGTGAATACTTGCCACTGGCGGTCGATCCTGCCGAAATGGTGATACTGGACAGAATCCCATCGGGCGCCTTGCCTGATGTAATTTCACTGACTGTTGCTGTGATCTCAGGTGTCGGGGGAATCTGTTTTGTCAGCGTGATCTGCTGACGTTCGCTTGATGCACCAACTCCCCTCGTCGCTTCTGTCACCGACGTTGTGACCGCCGGTTTTGCCTGGGCCGGCTTATTGATTGTTAACTGCCGAAGTACGCTGGTGCTGGTGTATCCATCGATGGTCTCTGTCACCGTTGACGAAACCGATGGCGTCGGCGTGCTCGGCTTGTCGATCACAATTTCCTGCACGTGGCTGCTGCCGGGCGCACCGTTCGTTAGCTGACTGACAGTCGTCGTAATCGTCGGCACAGGCGGCTGCGATGAGGTAATGGTCACCGTTTGCACTTCGTTGACACCGACTTTGGTCGCGGTCAGTTGCGAAACAGTAACTGACCCCGTCGAGCTGGCCGGGGTGGACACAGTCAAACCACTGATATTCGTCTTCTCACGCGCGCCGATAAATTCAATTGTGAAGCCCTGCAAACGTGATCCCGTGACGGACACATTGCCCGTACCAATGCCCGTCATTCCTGCCAGTGCCGTCGTGATCTTCGTTCGCACCGCAGCGTCAGTGTCGGAACGAGCAATCGTGGCGGTTCCTGTCGCGGACTGATACGTAAAGGTCAACGCACCCACCGTATCGTTGGCAATCTGCAGGCGATACTGCGTGTTTGCGGACGAAGCTGGAACTCCGGAATCAGTGACCGTCACGCCTCTGTTGATCGCAACGGTGAGATCTGTTCCTGTGACTTCAAACTGCGAACCGCCCACAAACTCCGCCAGCCCGGCGGTCGCCTGCAACGTGGTCCATTTACGTGTTGGCGTCTTACGGTCTGTAATCATCGCCAGACCAAATTCCGCCTCACCCAGAGAGAAGCCCACGGCGTTACTGTTCGTTGCCGGACCATTCAGACCGGCAAACGCACTGATATTAGTCCCTCCCAGTGTCAACAGATCCGCATCGACCGTCGTGGCATCAGACAGCGTCACCGTTTCACGGCGTTTCTCGACAGCGAAACTCCCGGTTACGCTGAAGAAGTCAAACATATTCACCGCCAGCGTTCCACTGGCCTTCAGCAGCGGCCCGAGATCGCCATCGATGGAAACAACAAGCGAATCGGTCGAACTGGTTTTCACCGAAAGGGGGGCGGCACTGTAGTCCACAACCAAACCAGAAGCTGCATCCGCACGATTGATCGAAACATTCAGGTCCGTCGACGACAACGTTACTCCACTGATCCCCGTCAGACCAACACTGCCCACACTCGCCTGCAGAGTCGTCCACTTTCGTGCAGTGTTTACGCTGTCCGACGCCATCACCAGAGCAAATTCGGTATTTGTGAGTGATAATCCCGCCGCGGATGGCGAATTATAGTTGACACCAGCAAACGCGCTGATCCCGGAACCACCGATCGTCAGCAGGTCGACACTCGCCTGACTGGCATCCGACAGAGTAACAGTTGCTGCCGACTTGCTTACAGCAAGGCTGCCTGTGACGTTGAAGAATCCCCCCACACCCAGCGTCATCGTGCCCGCAGCTTCCAGAAGCGGTCCACGCGAACCATCGAAGTCCAATGCAACACCACTGACGAATGATTCACCCTCCAGAGTCACGGTCCCCGTTTCAATAAACACCATATCCTTCGAAAAGTCGATCACGGTCCCCTGGGAATCCGCTCGGTTCACTGCGAGGGACAGATCCGTCGCCGAAATCGTCACGTCCGGAAGCCCCACGACTTCAACACTACCAGCCCTGGCGGACAGCGCTGTCCAGCGTCGCGATGCATCTGTCTTTGACGTTGCCACTGCCAATCCAAATTCCACCCCCGTCAACGACAGCCCCATACGATCACTGCTGCCACCATTGACACCCGCGAAGGCATTGACGTCCCGTGCACCAATCGTCAACAGATCCACATCAAGGGATGTACTGTTCGTGTCCGCCAGTGTCACCTGCGTCTCGGACTTCTGCACCGCAAACGAACCGCTCAGGCTGACAAAGCCAAATAGATCGACATCCAGGGTGCCCGATGCTCTGAGAATCGGGCCATCCGCTGCGGCATAGTTCAACGTCATCGTCGAACTCGGCCCCGTCACCACTGACAGCGGAGACGCGCTGAAGTTGACTAATCCACCGTTCTTATCGGGACGGCTGATGTCGACCGTCAAATCGGTAGCCGACATCGTCAGGCCATCAATTCCCACAAACCCGACGTTCCCAGCCGTCGCCTTCAACGCGGTCCACTGAAGACTGCTGTCTGTCTGCGATGTCGCCACCACAATTCCCAGATTCACGCCACCCAACGCCAGTCCCATCGCG
>CAIQIE010000197.1 GCA_903871805.1 uncultured Planctomycetaceae bacterium
CAACAACAGCGTGCCGCTGATGCATTATCCGCTGGAGGATCATTACCTCAGACGAAATCCCTTTCAGACAGTACCGAAAAACTCCGTCCATCTTCAGGCAGAACCTGATCGGGGGCGACTTTATCCGGTCTCGTCTCAGGTACTTTTTGCACTGTCCGGCCCTCCGAATCAGGCCACTGCTGCGTGCGGAGCGGGCATCTATCGTGACTCACTGTTCGGGGCACAATCCACAGGAAATGCCTTCACCTGTGAACCCGTGAATAATCTGGTCCACCGGCAGCAGATTCAGCCGAACGGCTCGACGTTTCGAAGTCTGCGGGCAGCAACGGAACAACAGCAGGAATTCCTTGCGTCCACGGATCCATGGTTTCGCCCCGTGCAGGCGCGAACGGGCCCCGATGGTGCGTTGTGGGTCGTGGATATGTACCGCTATGTCATTGAACACCCGATATGGATTCCACCGGCAACCCTCGCTACCCTGAATACTCGCGCAGGTGCCGATCTGGGACGTATTTACCGCGTTGCCGCAGCCGGCGAACCGCTTCGACGTATGCCTGATCTGACACAGCTGCATGGTCCGCAGCTTGCGGCACTGATGAATACCCCGAACGGGATTCAACGTGATCTTGTTCAGCAATTAATTCTGTGGAGCAATGATCGCGACGCCATTTCCGGACTGCGCGAACTGTGCCTGAACGAGACCATCCCTGCAGTACGCATTCAGGCCGCCAGCACCTGGGCCTGCCTTGAAACGCTGCCAACCGACATTGTGACTGCACTTCTGACGAACGACGATGCTCAGGTACGTCGCCATGCGGTACGACTGAGTGAACCACTTTTGCAGGATTCTCCGGAAGTTGTCCGTCTGCTGACCAATCTGAAGGATGATCCGTCACCGCAGGTTCGTCTGCAGCTCGCCTGTTCCATCGGGGGTGCTCAGTCACAGGCAGCGGCCGAAGTGCTGGCGCACCTGGTTTCCTCAGAAACGGCCGACGTGTTTCTGAACGAGGCCGCCGATAGTTCCCTGACCAGCCAGAATGCGGCGGCGGTCTTCGAAAGGCTGCTGCAATCCGCTCCCGAACAGGCTGACTCGCGCCGACTTCCGCTGCTGGCATCGCTGGCAGATCCAACGTCTGCCTCGGAGGTACTTGCCGGGTTGCTGAAGCAGGCGTCTGATTCGCCCGAGCAGAAGACCATGCAGCGTGTCACCGCATTTCTGGAGGGTCTCGAACGCCGAACGGATGATTTCATAAACTCCGGAAAACTTCGAGACGTGCCGCAACTGGATAGTCTCCTCGCACTCGCTCAGAAGACCGCGTCCAGTGAAAATGAGCCAGTGAAGAATCGAGTTTCTGCGGTTCAGCTGCTGTCCATTGGCCAGCGATTTGGCAGCAGGACTTCAGATGCCATGATCGAACTTCTTGTACCGCAGTCACCACCAGCTGTTCAAATGGCTGTGGTGGAAGCCTTAAGCAGAATCTCAAATCCGGAGATTGCAGAGTCCCTGATTTCTGACTGGGCTGGAAAGTCGCCTGAAGTCAGACGCGCACTGCTCGCCGCATTTCTGCAGCGCCCGGAATGGACGATGTCGCTGCTCAGTTCAGTGCAACAGGGAATCATCCACCGCTCGGAGCTTAGCCTGATTCAGCAGCAGCAGTTATTGAATCATCCGAGTGAAGAAGTCCGTGCCGCAGCAACCCTGTGCCTGCAGCAGATGCCCACCACCAATCGGCAGGAGGTGATCGATCGATTTGCAGCCGCTGTCTCCGGCGATGGTCATCCGGAAGCAGGACTCGCTGCCTTTCGAAAACATTGTGCCACCTGCCATCAGCTTCGCAATCTCGGTGCTGCGGTCGGTCCCGATATCAGTAACTACGCCGGGAAACCAGTGCTGGCATTTCTGTCGTCCATCATCGACCCGAATCAGGCCGTTGACCCCCGCTATCTCAGCTACGTGGTCGTCCTCAGAGACGGACGAACGCTCACAGGACTGATCACAGCAGAATCGGATAATGGATTGACCGTGCTTGGGCCGGATGGCAAAAGCCAGACCCTGCTGCGTACAGAAATTGAACAGCTGCGGAGCACCGGCAAATCTCTGATGCCTGAAGGGCTGGATCAGAATATCACCGCGACCGAGATGAATGACCTGTGGGCCTGGCTGAAAACTCAGCGTCAGCCTCCTAAGACGGCTGACGGAAATCATCCGGCCGTCATTCACGTGCCAACCTCCGGGAACGTCATTCTTTCAGCGTCCCAGGCGGAAATCTACGGCGAGGATATTACCTTTGAGGTGCCATTATCCAACATCGGCTACTGGCACAGTGCAGACGACCACCTTCGCTGGCAGCTGCGCACGGATAAACCGAGGGAATTTGTGCTTTGGGCTGAATGGGCCTGCCACCCGGATTCCGCCGGAAACTCTTTTTTGATTCAGGGCGTGAAGCCGGAGTTGAAAGGCAAAGTGAGATCCACCGGAGGCTGGGATCGCTACCAGCTTCAGGTGATCGGCACGGTCGTGCTTGCGGAAGGCGATTGTGAAATTGTCATGCGCCCCGCTCACGCTCCTCGCGGTGCACTGGCTGATCTGCGGGCACTGCACCTTGTCGGTGATGACGGAGTCCCTCTGGCCAAAGGCATGGTGGAACAGAATTCCTCGTCCTCAACATCCCCAAAAACTCCGGAACAGATTGCTGCATTCATCCTGAATGAAAAAATCCCTCAGTCGCTGCGTGAAGCCGCCATCGCACAGAATCTCGACAAGGCCGCAAACCTGCTGCCCCTGATGGTCGCTGGTCTTCCCGACGCTCCCGGCAGTGACGAAGAATATCGCAGAATCCCATGGATCTGGCGTGTGGCCATCGCCGTCGGAAAAGAGGGTGACGCAGCACGAATTCAGCAGGTCCTTCAAGCCTCGTTGCCAGGGCCCGAACAGAGGCTGCAGCACTGGCAGGCGGTTGTGATCGGTGGAGGACTGATCAATGGAATCAGTCTTTCCAACCGCTGGCCCCACATCGATCTGGATGCGATCATCAGCAGTCATCCCGACATCTCGTCCGCATGGGCTGCCGCCCTGCAACAGGCCGCCACGATGGCGGAGGCGGAAAATATTCCTCCGGGCACACGCTACGATGCTCTCAGAATGATTGCTCTGCTGGAATGGCAACAGGCCCGGCCGCTGCTGTCAAAACACCTGAATGCGGACAGCCATCCCGAACTTCAGATGGGCGCTGTCAGCGGACTGAGCGATATTCCCGCCCCTGAAGCCTATACCTTGCTGATTGCCAGTTACCAAAACCTGACAGACGCCAATCAAGCGCTGGCGGTCATGGCACTGACACGATCTCCCCAACGCTGCATGGACACGTTGACCGCGATTGCCCAGGGCAGACTTCCAGAGGCACTGAAAACAGATCCGACAATACAGTCCTTGCGACAGCATCCTTCCGAAGAGGTGAAAACGCTTGCGGAAAAGGTCCTGCCGTGACCACCTGCCACGTCTGCCCCTGACAGAGCAGCTTCCCATAGAAATTTGTCAGCCGGACACCATGGATCCCCCGGCTCTGCACATCTGTCTGTCGTCCCTGACGGAATCTCCACGTGCCTGTTTCTCGCAATCCAGTCCTTGAAACAGCACGTTTGTCGCTGCCAAAATCAGCGGGTTCGACGTCACCAGTGGGGGTTCCCGAAAGCGGTGGCGCAGTTTCCACGGACTCGGCTCAGGCCGTTTTTGCGTGCGGAGCTTTAGTCAAATTCGTTTGTCCTCAGACGCCGTGCTGCACAGCAAACTGGTGGCGTTGCGAGTGTGCGGGAGAGGCAGGCCGGAGTTGCGTCAACGGTAGGGGCGTATCTCGGGTACCGACTCAACTCGGATTCACCAGACGGGGATGGAGCGACTCTTCACAGGGGCTGCAGGCACAGTACGCTGGTCTGTGCGAGGGCCAGGGGTGAGACTCCGCTGCATGCCGCTGAAGCTTCGGACCTGCATCAGGCTGGCTGATGGCAGCTCCAAAGGGCGAGCAGGTTCTCCGGCGAATGCCTGACGGCACGCCTGGACGCAGCAAGGGCTGCTTTTGCAGCGGCTGTCTGTGCCTCTCGAACCTCGGCCCGCAGCCGACGAGTTTACTGCCGTCCTGCCGCTTGCCAGCGGCGAACCTCCAGCAAACACTCCGGGCCCTGCCAATAACGCTGATTGCCTTTGCGCGGGGTGAAGATCGCCCCGCAACCTTGTCGTGTCCTGCATGCCCCATTCAGCAGCAGCATGCAGCGCAAAAAAGAACGCCTGATCAGAAACTGATCAGGCGTTCTTTGAGGACTTACTGTGTTGAGTGAATGCTCAGGCAGGATTGACTTCGCGGCTGGCCGAATCTTCCGCACGGAACTTCATGTGCTCAAAGGACACATCCGACTTCGTGACAATCACGATCTCAACTTCGTTCTCTTCTTCAATACGAATCAAATCTTTTCGCTTGCGGTTGTTGAGATAGTTTCCAACACGGTCGTGCATTTCAATCACGATGCGGCTGACCTGCTCGTGAGCGGCAGCCGACATGACCAGTCGCATGACTTCGATCGACAGGCTTTCTGCTGTTTTTACCTGCCCTACCCCGTTACAGGACGGACAGTTTTCATAAACACTGCGACGAAGAGACGGGCGAATTCGCTGTCGGGTCATTTCGATCAGACCAAACGGGCTGATTCGCAGAACGCGGGTTCTTGCACGGTCGCGTTCAACGGCATCTCTCAACGCTCGCTCAACACCACGACGATGCTTCTCTTCCCGCATGTCAATGAAGTCATTGACAATGACCCCGCCAAGGTCTCGCAGTCGGATCTGACGCGCAATCGCATCAGCGGCCTTCAGATTCATCTGGTAGGCGCTCTTCTCGGCGTCATTATCCGCTCGGAAACTGCCGCTGTTCACGTCGATGGCGACAAGGGCTTCTGTCTGATCAATGACCAGCGATCCGCCACCAGGCAATGGAACATGACGGTCATGAATCCGGGCAATTTCGTTTTCGATGCCGTATTTGTTGAACAAAGGCTCGGATCCGGCGTACCGCTGAACACGGTTCACATGTGCCGGCATAACGATTTTCATAAACTCACGAGCCCTCTCGAAGGCTCCGTCTTCATCAATCAGCACGGTGTCGATTTCGTTGGTGTAAATATCACGAATCGTGCGAATGATCATATCGCTCTCTTCGTAGATATCTGTCGGCGCGGTCGACTTTTTCAGCTTGTTGACAATCGTCTCCCACAGCCGCAGCAGGTAACTCAGGTCTCGTCGCAGATCGGATTCTTCGCGATCAATCCCCGCAGTTCGAATAATAAACCCCAGTCCCTCAGGTGGCTGAATGGACTTCATGGTCTGGCGTAACCGCCGACGCGTTTTTTCGTCATCGATCTTGCGACTGACCCCAACCCGCTGAAGCCCTGGCATCAGGACCAGATAACGGCCGGGAATCGAGATATAGGTGGAAAGCGTTGGACCCTTGTTGCCAATTCCTTCCTTAATGACCTGCACCAGGACTTCGCTACCCCGCTGGAAAATCTTTTGAATTGGCGGTTTGTTGCGAGAGTTTCTCTCGTTCAGATGCTTCGGAGGTCGTCCGCCCCGCGATGGCTCGCGCTCTTCCTGATCGTCTTCGGCACCCTCTTTCACCAGATGCCGGTAGTACTGGTACTCCACATCGCTGACATGCAGAAACCCATTGCGTCCAACGCCGAAATCCACAAACGCGGCCTGGATACTTGGCTCGATGTTTACAATCTTGCCTTTGTAGATGTTTCCGACGTAGTTTTCCGCACTGCTGCGTTCAACGTACAGTTCCTCCAGAACTCCGTCTTCCACGATCGCAATACGACTTTCCTCCGGCTGGAGGACATTGATCAGCATTTCCTTCTTCATGTTCGTCTTTCCTTCATTCCCATGGAATGAGTCGCCTCAGTCAGTGTGCCTCGTCAAAGACACAACCTTCCTGACATGCATTGCAATGAATGCCAGGCGGCACTGTCGGAATACCTCCGGCTGCCAGCAGATGCTGACGATCGCGAAAATGATTCCAGCTGCATTTTTAGACCGCTATGAAAACACCTGCAGGATTTTCACCCCTCATGTTCCGCGGTTCGCCGGCCAGTAAAAACTGAAAACTGCCCTACCTCCTGTCGCCAGGACTGGTAAGAATCAGCAACGCTGAACAGCTTCAGAAGTTCTTTCCGGACAGTTAAAACACAGCCCTCAAGTCCCCGTCGATGAGTACGAAATACAACCTTCGTCAGGGCGATACTCGCCACTCATCAGATCGAGTGCCTAAAACAGTTTTCTCGAAACTCTCCATTCCCCTGAAGATCCGTGTCGAATCTTCATTGATCCCGGTTTCACAGTGGATGAACGCCATCCACCGAATAATTTCCCTGCAGTAGCTGTCTGAAACGGCCATCGGTTCTTTCACGCCGGCTGTCGGCGAGATCGTAATCTCTGGACCGTCGGCCGGCAGATCCCGGCACACTTCAGACATCACCACAATGTCTCACTGTTGTCTCTATATTGAAAAGCTTCTGCCGTCATCAGGGATTTCCCCCTGCCACGTCAGAAGCCGCTTCCGTTCACAAGGTCAGGGCACAGCCTCGCCAGCTCACCCTGAAGATAATGTTCCACATCACGAGCCAGATCAAGCGAACAGGCATGCTGTGCAATTCGCACAGCTTCGGTCATTGACAGATTCCTGACAACTTCCTTCAGCCTGGGAATCGCCTGGGGCGTCGCACTGAGACTGCGAAGCCCCATTCCAAGCAGGAGGGGTATAAATCGCGGATCAGAACTCATCTGACCACAGACCGTCACAGCCTTGCCATGATTGTCCGCGGCCTTCAGCACCATTTGTATCAGTCGCAGGATCGAAGGGTCACCTGAGCGATACAGATTTGCTACCGCCGGATCTGACCTGTCGCAAGCCAGAGTGTATTGAATCAAATCGTTTGTACCAATCGAGAAAAAGTCGACCTCCCTCGCAAATTCCTCGGCCAGAATCACTGCAGACGGGACTTCCACCATCATCCCTAACGGAATGTTACGCTGAAACGGTATCCCCTCTTCCTCCAGATCTTCCATTACATCCATCAGAATCATTCGCGCCTGGCGAAATTCCAGCAGGGTTGAAACCAGCGGAAACATAATCCGCACGTTGCCATGAACCGATGCTCGGAGTATGGCTCGCAACTGACGCTTAAACATCCCGGTGCTGCGAAGGCTTAAACGGATACTTCTTAATCCCAGCATCGGATTCGGCGATTGTGAAAACTGATGCTCCATCAATTGAGGCACTTTGTCTGCACCAATATCCAGAGTTCGAATGACCACAGGAAGGTCGCCACAGGCCTCCACGACTCTGCAGTAGGCATCGTAGTGGTCCGACTCTGATGGCTCTCGATTCCCGCTCAAAAACAGAAACTCAGTACGGTACAAACCAATCCCGTCCGCGCCCCGCTTAATGCAATGTCTGACTTCCTCCGGAAATTCAATGTTGCCACAAATCGATACCCGATGGCCATCCTGAGTCTCCGCGGGAAGCGTTTCCATCTTCCCAAGGCGTTCCCGGACGCGCTGACTTCGCGCCTGTGAGTCCCGAACTCGCGTCAGAGACTCGGCATCGGGATCAATAATGATCTGACCATGATCCCCATCCAGTATCGCCGTTTCACCTCCGGAGACCGCCGCCAGACATCGACCCAGCCCAACAATCGCCGGAATCTCAAGTGCACCAGCCAGAATAGCCGTGTGACTGGTATGACCCCCAACTTCCGTCGCAAACCCCAGAACGTATCGGGTATCCAGTGCAGCTGTTTCCCCAGGCGTCAGGTCATGTGCCAGCAGAATCACCGGAGTCGTCAGATTCCGCAACTCTTCCCGACTCTCTCCAAGCAACTGACGCAGCAAACGCTTTTCGAGGTCAAAAATGTCCAGCGCCCGCTCTGACAGATACTGGTCCCCAAGCTTCTGCAATTGCTCGGCGTAGCTTCGAAGCACGCGACTGACTGCAAACTCCGGTGACCGACAATGGTCACGAATCAACGCCTCGACCTCACGCACCAAACGAGGGTCCTGCGCCATCTGCAGGTGCGCCGAAAAAATGGCCCCATACTGCTGGCCCAGCTGCGACGACACTAATTGCTCGTTCGCTACAAGGTCCCGACATACATGGTCCAGCGCAACGTGGAACCGCTGAACCTCTGCGTCCACTGCGTCTCGCATCACAAACTTGCCGGGAATGCGAAAGTTCTCGGACCCCAGCACAAGGACCGGTCCCGTCACCACACCCGGAGAAACTGCTATTCCTGTGAATGCCTTCATGATGTGCATTCTAGCGGTATTCCCGGCAGACGAAAACAGTCAGAGCCCCCAGTAACCTGGTTCCTTCTTCAGGAATTTCCTTTGTCTCCCCCCGAGCAGTGCCGTCCCTAAGGTCGCCGTAATGTGCGGTAAGTCACTGCAGAACTGTTCCTGCAGTATTTTCCCGACGCTCATGACTCTTCCTTTTCTTCCTGGACCTCCCCGGCCAAACAGCTGTCAGTTTCTGCATTCCTGCACCAGTGATTGCAATTTCTGCCTCCATTCGACCCCATTTTCGACTTGCTCAATACCCCCAAACTTGAACAAAAAAAGCAGGCTCTGGGGAATTTGCCGTTGAAATCCGCATGTCTTTCCCAATCGGAATTTTTGATGAAGCAATTTCATCAATCCACCCGATAACCTCTCTGTCGATTACAAGGAGGAGCGGATTGCCGGGGGGATTCGGGCAGGTTTTACTGCTTGAACGGAAATCCGCATGAGGAAGAAAGATCAGGGGATTCAAGGATGCGTCCCAGACTTAGACTGTTTGTTGGTGCCGACGAGCCGGATACGCTGGCGTTTCCAGAGCCCGAGGTGTCCATGAAACTCGCAGACCTGACACGAATTCTGGCCGATGCCATCATCTGGGATCGCACCTGGGTGACAGACTTCGCCGATGAAGATGTCAAGGTTTCTGCCGACCTCTTCGAAATACTCTCGGTGTATTCGCAGATGCGCCCCAGTGCCTGACGACTGCGGGTACTGAGATAGCTGCAAACACGGCGGACAGGCTGCGGATTCTCCGCAGCCTTTTTCGTTGTGCCTCGGCAACTTTCCCGTGTCCTCAACACCTGTATGCTGCCAACCCGCGACTCTGCTGATGAGCATTCTGTCGTTCCCGCTTCGTCCGAAACGGGATGACGACACACATCAGCAGGACTTGTCGTCTATTGGGTACAGATCCAGCGCAGATCGTACGGTATCCCCCCCTGCACCAACGGCATTACAACCGTCAGGCTGGATGCTGTGCTGTCGCCAGCATCAGGCCAACCTGACACGCAGTCAGGTACTGCGGCACGTGCAGCCGCTCTTTCACTGTGTGAATGTCGTGCTGGCCACACCCCAGCGTGACTGCAGGAAATCCATGCGCGGCCATCCAGTTGGCGTCCAGTCCCCCGTCACAACTTTGGGCGATCGGCTTCAGGCCCAAAACTTCTGACGCCGCTTTGGCCGCCCGGACACAGGCACTGTCTGGATCCATACGAAATGGCTCATATCGAATGTCTTCCGTAAACTGCAGTGAACCATACTGGCCCGCTGCATTCGTCAGACTGTCCGTCGCCGTTTCAAACGCATCTCTCCACGCCGCAACAATCTGCCGGCGAAAATCGCTGTCATGACTGCGGGCTTCCGCTTCAATCTCCAGAAGCGACATCACAACGTTCGTGGCATCACCCCCACGAAGAATTCCCACGTTGCTGGCTCCACGACTTTTTCCCTTACGAATCAATCCATGCCAGCCCGTTTTTCTCAGCTGAGCAATCGCCAGAGCAGCCACCACACCCGCATTCACTCCGTCTTCCGGATGCGCCCCGGCATGGCTGGCAATACCGTTGATCCGAATCGACAAATTGCTGGCTCCAACAGCCCCCACAATTAAACTGGACGGATCACGACTGTCCCAGTTGAAACACAGGGATGGCTTTCCAAGCTTTGATGCCGTCAGATAACGCGCACCACGCAGCCCAGTCTCCTCCTGGACCGTAAACAACAGTGTCAATGGGGGATATTCCAGCCCCTGCGCTAACGTTTCAAGAATTGACGTCAGCACAACCGCACATCCAGCACGGTTATCGCCACCCAACGCAGTCGTCGGTAGCTTTGGACGAATCCAGTCACCCTCACGAATTGGCTGTGCTCCCACAGCAATCGGCACCGTGTCCATGTGCGCCATCAGCAGCCGTCGCGGTCCCTTTTTTGTCCCCTTCAGACGGATGATCAGATTGCCAGTTTCTCCCCCCACCGGACTTTTTCGATTTGCAAGGTCGAACGAAATCGCCGTCTCGGGAACCCCGGCTCGCTGCAGCTCTTCGCAGATCCACGACGCCACCGCACGCTCGCTGCCACTGCCACCCGGAATGGAAATCAAGTCCATCACTCGCCGAATGGCTTTTTCTTCGTTCAGCTGCATCACAAAACACGTTCCTGTTCAAACATCGTCCGAAACCGCGCGAAATGCTGTCAGCCAAAGACCACTGCCGGAGGCTGTCGCGGAAAATTAGGCACTCAGCACCCGCAGATCAGGCCTGAACCCCACAGGCAAGTTCTGAAAAATCCAGCGTCGCAAAGTAATCATTATGCGTTTCAGCACGACGAATCATCCTGACCGTCCCGTCAGCACTCATCAATAACTCTGCACTACGCAGCTTTCCGTTGTACTGGAATCCCATCGCATGGCCATGGGCACCCGCGTCATGAATCACAAGCAGATCCCCACGATCTACGCGAGGCAGTGATCGCTGAATTGCGAACTTGTCATTGTTCTCACAAAGTGATCCAACAACGTCCACTAACTGGTCGTGCGGTGCATTCTCTTTTCCCAGCACAGTAATGTGATGGTATGCGCCGTACATACCAGGCCGCATCAGGTTGGACATGCACGCATCAACTCCCACATAGTCCCGATAGATGTTCTTATGATGCACGGCCGTGGTGACCAGGAACCCATGAGGCCCCGTGATCATTCGCCCATTTTCCATCAGAATCTTCATGGGATGCAAAGACGTTGAGCCAATCATTGATTCGTAAAGCCGACGAATATTGTCCCCCACAGCCCGCAAGTCCACAGGCTTGTGCTCGGGACGATACGGGATCCCGATCCCACCGCCAAGATTCACAAACTCAATATGAATTCCCAGCTCGCTGTGCAGCCGCAATGCCAGATCAAATAACATGCGAGCTGTTTCAACGAAAAAGTCACCGTTCAATTCGTTGGAGGCTACCATAGTGTGCAGCCCAAATCGCCGTACACCCAGGTCCCGAAGCCGACTGTACCCCTCGAACAACTGCGATTCTGTAAAACCGTACTTGGCCTCTTCCGGCTTCCCGATAATCACATTGCCCTCACGAGCCGATCCGGGGTTATACCGAAAGCACAATAATTCCGGTAAGCCAACGGTCTCCTTCAGATAGTCAATGTGCGTCAGATCATCGAGGTTAACTATGGCTCCCAGACTGATCGCCTTTTGGTATTCGTGAGTCAGGGTGTTGTTCGAGGTGAACATTAGATGCTCACCTGTCAATCCAACACGCTCTGACAGAATCAACTCTGGCAGGCTGGAGCAGTCCGCCCCGAGCCCCTCTTCCTTCGCAATTTTCACAATCCACGGATTCGGCAATGCTTTGACCGCAAAGTACTCGCGAAACCCAGGACACCACGAAAACGCCGAATTCAGATCACGACATGACTGCCGAATTCCCGCTTCATCATACAGGTAAAACGGTGTCGGATAAGTTTCTGCAACTTTTCGAACAAAGGCTTCGTCAAATGGCAATGGCTTCTGCATGGTCATTTTCAAATCTGAAAGACAACGAAATCCGTCAATATCCCCGTGTATACCGCAGCACGATTCTCTTTGAATCCACAATGCTGTCGCAGCGAGCAGCGTCTCTGTTACGCAAGTCTCGGTCGACAATCTCTCCAGTTTTGCGGGACCAGTGGCGGATTGCAACCCTCCCGACAGCGCACACCATTGGCAGGAATCCCAAATCCGCCTGTCTGCGAAAATTCACATCAATATTCGGCCAATCAGGCCCCAAATACTCACAGTCTGCAGCGACCCCTCAGTTCCTGACAACCGCCTGCAAGTGACACAAATTTCCAACACCGTACGATGAGCGGCCAGGATCCCCTATTTCCCCTGCGAAATTCTTAACCGGGCGTCGGCAAAATCCAGCCAGTCGCAGATGCTGTCCGCATCTCCATAGTCGACAATCACAGTCATTGTCGAGACCCCGGCCAGTGGCAGACTCAGAGGCTGCGGCTGGTCTTTGCCAGAAACCAGACGATCAACAAGAACCTTGTCATCGCCCTGAATAATCAGACGCACGGCATGCGTCCCACCATCCTGGAATGCCACCTCATCATCGATTCCCACAATCGCGTCCAGACTCTCATACTTCTGGTCCAGGGCCCATGCAATTTCCGTCCTCGAGTGGACACATAGTCCCTTTGTGTATTCTTTTCCACGCAGTCGCAGTCGAGTCCTGCCCTGAATCGCCATGTCACGACGAGGACCAAAGAGCAGGGCCTGCTCTTCAGCACTGGCTAAACCCGATAACAAGCTGCCCTCCGGATCGACTCCCGAAAATACCTCTCGCAGGGCCGGAAGATCCGAAAGGTACGTCAGCCGACCAGCACTCAAGTCCACTCGCTGAAGCACCTTGATATCTCCGGTGATCGTTTTCCCCCAACTCATCAGAATTTCAAAGGTCTCGCCCGTCGCTGTTAACTTCTCTCCTGCCAGTACGTCGCCCGATTTGGTCAGCAGTTTCACCTTCGCCGCACCGGCTTTGTCTGCCACTGTGATCGCCTGGCCAAAAATGACGCCATAGACTCGCGGCAATGGAACCGGGACGGTCTCACCGTCCAGCAGAAACTCCAACTTCTCTGACGAGACTGTGCTGATGACGCCCGTCAGAAAATCAAGCCCCGTTCCGTCTCGCTTTGTCACAACCAACAGGTCTTTTTCCGTCTGTCGCGTTCGCAGCGTCTCCCACTGAGCACGCACGGCGGTGTCGTCTGGCTTCATTCGAATCGACTGCACAGCCTCTGCCGGCACACGCAGATCTCCCAACACAGAATGCAGCAGAGTCACTTCTCGGGCCGTTTTGGTGGCCCCGCTTCCACTGAATTCAGATCCACCTCGAAGCGATACTCTCTGTGCCTCTGCGGCAACATTTTCGCCTGCCTCCGAAAAGTCGAGCGACATTACGTCCGCGAGGGATACTTCCGTGTGGCGATTTCCGTCGCGAAGAATGACCGCGCTTTCCGTGACTGAACTGAGCGATCCGCTTCGCGCACTTCCGTCCAAAAGAGAAACTTTTACATCCCCAGGCAGCACACACAATAACATCGCCAATATCAGGTTCATGCCCTCGTCACTCCGTCCTCTTCAGGAACCCGCACTACCTGCCCCGCATGATCGTACCCACGGGCCGCTTCAGTTCCAGGTGATTCCGATGAACTTCACTTCACCAGGAACGCATCCTGCCGAATGTCACTTTTTCTGTTCCGCAATGCGCCGAGTATAACGGCTGATTGCATCCAGAAAATTGGGTGGAAACTGTTGACGGATCAGTTCTTTTGCCTGAGTTTCCTGCTGTTTGTCAAGCATGCCCCAGGCTCCGTTTTCCGTCAGTTCTCTGCGTTCCGCGTCCCCTTTCCCCGCCGCTCCCTTAATCATACTCTGGCTGGCCGGAGAAGTATTTTGTATCCCCTGCTCCATTTGCCCCTGACCGTCAGACTGCCCGCTGCTTTGTTGCTGCTGCTGTTGTTGTTCTTCAAGATTCTTTAACAGCTTATCAAGGGCAGCAATGACTTCTTCTTCCCGCTTCTGCACTGGCTCGCCAGACTTCCCAAGGTCCAGACGTCGCTGAACATCCGACATCAATTGCGCCACCCGCGGCAAACCCTCAGCGGGCTTCGCTTCCTGCAGCATCATCCCCGCCACAAGTCGAAATCGCGGTGGCACATCCAGGGTATTATTCAGCAGCAGGGTCAGGTCGTCTGCTGCATCCGAGGCTCTTAATAACCTCAGTCGACTGCTCGCCCGGTAAAACAACAGCCCCGCCGGATCAATCACCTTGTCTGGTGATAATGAATCCAGCATCGCCAGCGATTCGTCATAATAACGGTGCTGGGCCAGCCAGCGGCCGTACCATAGCTGCACATGCTGACGAAAGAACGGCTCGTTACGAGGCCCCTCGAAATTCAGCTCCGGTCGTTCTGCACCGGTACGGCAACTGCCCATTAGTTTTCGCAGGTTATCGTCAGCAACGGCAAAGGATTCAACCAAACGATCCAGTGTCTCCTCCGCTGTCATCGCGCTGACCTGAGTCTGGTCAGACCACAGCTGCAGAGCTTTCTCGGCAACCGATCTTTCTACCTGGCTTTGTGCTAGCCAGCCAATCAGCCGCTCGTTCACCACAGCGGGCGCAGTTCGTACAAATGCCGACGCAACTGGCCTCTGTGCAGCTTGCTTCTCGTCAGCCTGACTGAACACTGCCGATGCCCTGACCATTGTCATACTCCCCACAGGAGCCGACCGGGCGTCGGAAATCAACAGTGCCAAAGCAGCGAGAACAGCGATCATTCGTCTTCACCCATCTCGTCGTCTTCGTCATCCATGGACACCATTCCCACAAGATCATAGTCCTCGCGTTCCATGACCTCCACAGGCACAAGGTCGCCAGGCTGCAGTTCAGCCCCGGTGACTATGACGCTGGAATCAATCTCAGGCGCGTCCGCGAAACTTCGTCCTACATACACGCCCGGTTCCAGCTCTTCGTCAATCAGCACGTCCAGCTCATAGCCGATCATTCGCTCTGCGTGCTCAAAGGCAATGGTCTGCTGCATGGCCATTAATTCTTCACGCCGAGCCTCTTTGACTTCCTCCGGCAAATGACCGTCCAGCTTTACTGCAGGAGTTCCCGGTTCCAGTGAATAGGTGAAGACGCCCATTCGCTCAAAACGGGTCTCTGCGACAAACTTCTTCAGATCTTCAAACTGTGCGTCCGTTTCACCCGGAAATCCCGTGATAAAGGTGGTCCGCAAAACAACATTCGGAATGCGCTCCCGAAGCTTCTGCACCAGCTCTCGTGTCTGCTTTTCATCCACACGTCTCTGCATTCTTTTCAGAACCGCAGAATTGATGTGCTGAAGCGGCATGTCAAGGTACGGAAGGATCACGGGTGAGTCCGCAATGACACTGATTAACTCATCTGAAAAGTTGACCGGATACAGATACATCAGTCGTATCCAGTCCAGTCCCTCCACCTTTTCCAGTTCTCGCAGCAAATGGGCAAGACGCACTTCGCCGTACAGGTCCATGCCGTAATAGGTCGTGTCCTGAGCAACAAGAATCAGCTCTCGCACCCCGTCTTCAACAAGCTCCCGAGCCTCCGACAGAATCATTTCGACAGGCTTGGTCACATGCTTTCCACGCATCGAGGGAATCGAACAGAATGTGCAAGTGCGGTCACACCCCTCTGAAATCTTCAGATACGCATAATGCTGTGGCGTGATCCGCAGTCGGGACTGGTCGTTCAATGCACGAATAGGCGCCGGCCGGAACAATTCCCGCTGCTCACGACTTCCCCCAACCAGTCGCTCCGCGACCTTCGCAATTTCGTCCCGCCCAAACACTCCAACAACATGGTCAATGTCCGGCATCTGTTTCAGAAGCCCCCCGTCCTGCTCCAGACGCTCTGGCAGACAGCCTGCAACAATGACCCCTTTTGTTCCGCCCGCTTTTTTCAGATCCAGCATTTCCTGTATCACGGAACGCGACTCTGCCCGCGAACTTTCGATGAACCCGCAGGTATTCACAATAACAAAGTCCGCTCCCGCCGGATCCGACACCAACTCATAGCCGTCCTGCGCCAGTGAACCAAGCATCTTTTCGCTGTCCACCAGATTCTTGGGGCAGCCCAGACTTACAAAGGCATATGTGCCTTTCAGACGCCCAGCTGAAGGGGGCCCGCCGGAAACCAGTGGAAGTGAGCCAGACGATAAATCGATGATCGGAAGTGATGACATTCTTTACGTGCTTTATCAATTAAGAAGACCGCTGTTCGCGGCTTGCACTCTTTATCGAGTGCTCGTTTTCGCGAAACAGCCCCTGCCTGAAGTTCTCGTTGACAACGACAGGACGCCACTGTTTACTCACTGCGTCACTTTAACCAGACCCACGGTGACCATGACTGTCACCGCGACTCTGGCCCTGAAGATGGCATGACTGCGGGTACTGATCAACGCCTGCCCGGAACCGATACTGCCTGCGTCAGCAAGCTGTTCACCCATTCCGAGATACGCTGACAAAGATGTCAGAAAACGGCTATTCGCCAAAAGTCCATGCCCACCGCCCCAAAGTCTACCCTGAATCGCCGTTTCAGCCATACCCGGCCTGGAATTTTGCTCGGATTTCCCGGGATGCCCAACAAAGGCTTGCCGTCACCTATCCGGGCCCGCCCTATACCCAAAACCCTAAAAATAGCCAAAAACTGCGACTTTCAGGTCGTTTGCCGCGATCGACGGCCTGATGATCGTCGCCATCTCCCAATACACCCGGCTGAAATGCTTCCCGGTGCACCCCCAGACCCGTCAGCCCGGGCTCATCGCCGGGAACGACGACTGATGCTCGTAATACCACCGAAACAGAATCAGAAACGCTGGCGAAAACTGATCCGGTTCCGCTGTGATCCAGGCGGAAATGTCCGGTATTGCCATCCAGCGAATCTCCGCAATCTCCTCTTCGTCCGGTTCCGGATCCACGGTCGCTGTTGTCCGATACAGTGTCGTGAATTCCCAGGATGTGGATTCGCATGCCGAAAATTTCTGCAGCCTTTGCAGCGACTTTGCCGGTACCTTTAACTCCTCCCAAAGTTCTCTCGGAGCCGTTTCGTCATACGTCTCGCCGGCACTCACATGCCCCGAACATGAGGAAGTCCAAACTCCGGGAAACTCCTCTTTCGTCTGCGTTCGCCGATGAATCAGCATCTGCCCGTCGGAGCGAAACAGGAAGACATGGACAGCGCGATGCAGAGACTTCTCGCGATGCACCTCCGATCGTGGTGATTTTCGCAGGACCTTATCGTTTATGTCCACAACGTCGAAATACTCTTCCACAACCTGTCCCCGTGCGTTTCAAACTCCACAACCTGGCGTCCTGCCCCAAAACCGAGCGACTGTATCTTCGCCCCCGGTGCTCAGATCGCAAGTGTTCAAGGCAGACTCACTCACATCGAAAAGTTGCGAAGACTCACGATGCTCGGTCTGTCTGCGGCCGCACCGGACCGGGAACTCTCGCCGCGTTGCCTTCGATTGACTGCCATGCAGGCTCTGTCACTGTCACCTGACAGGACACAACACGCCCCGACGGATCACATCCTGAAGAAATCCGCGAACCGCTGCCCCGCAGAAACGCCCGCAACCGACGTCGCGTTATCAGAGAAATACTTCCGAAGGACAAACTCGCAGCACTGATGTAGACACACTCTGCTGAAACGCTCCACCTCGGTGCTGACTGAACACGGTCAGGCGGCGATTTCAGCACATCCTGGGCCAGTTTCCAGTTCGCCATAGACATAGGCCCCGCGAACGACAGCCAACTCCGGACTGGTTGTCCGAGCCACACTATACCGATGGCTCCGGGCTTCGCATTCCAGCAGGCTCGCATGCAGCATTTCCGGCAGTCCAGCCATCAGTGCTCCGCCACCCGAAACCATGACCGGTATTGCCTGAAATGGACGGAGTCCAATGTCCAACGTCTCCACTGCCCCCGTGATGGTTTCCGCGATTTTCCGAATCAGTACTCCAAACAGCCCCGACAACGCTGTCTCCTGATCATCACGCGGACTTCGCAGATTCGGATCACTCTGGATACGCCACGACACGGCCTGGTCGGTGTCAAGAAACACCCGCCCCTCTGCGTCCCACACCTGAACACCAAACCTGCGGGCAATCTCCATGTCAACCCAGCGGGTTCCCATGGCGAAGGATTCGGTCGCAAGGACGAGACCACGTCTGGCGATACACCACGACACTGTCTCGGCTCCAATCACCACACTCACGCCCGTAAACAGGGAATCAAGGCAGGCACCAAGCATCGCCGCTTCCGCTGCACCAATCACAATCGGTGTATATCCCTTCATCCGCACAAGTCGCGTCAGAAATTCTTCATTCAGACCCGCGACCGCCTCTCCCTGACCAGCCCCAGGCACAGTCATCACACAGACCCCACGACGAGTGGTCAGTGGCGGAAGCATCGCCTGCGTCAACTCATAAAGAATCTGCCTCGCAGGTGCGTCACTCTGCGGAATGCGGCCCTCCGATAACAAGGGCGATGCCGGCAAGCGACTCATCCACCGCGCCCTGGCCGCGTCGTTTCCAATGACCAGCAACGCGCCTTCACACACGGCAAATGGCACACCCTGACCGAACAACGTCTTTCTGTGAACGTCTGTGTCCGGAACAATGGTGTATTCCGACCGTGTCGAACTCAAACACAGGCGCTCCGGAGCTTCCGGATTCGGAAACAGACTTCGAATCACACTACTGCCGAAATCTATGGAACAGATCATGTGCCATTTCCATCATGTCTGGATGTCACCGGCGGCGCTGAAACTCCGGAGGCCTTCGCCGCTACAGCTTCAGCCTGCAATATCCGGGACAAACGATTTTCTGCCACATTCCCCTGAACTCGGGTACGAGACCGTTCGAAGTGCGGTGCGTTAATCGTCGTATGCTCACTGTCTGCCCGATACTGCGGAGGATTCTGAGCACGGCCATACAGATTGAGGTCCGCCGGTAACTGAGGTGTCACGTGGTCAATCGGTACAGCATTGCGCAGCAGGTTGTCCAGTCTGCTCCGCTGCGGCGCCTGTCGTCCAGAGGTGTCTGCTGTCAATGCGGCTGGCCTCGGCGTTCCATACACTTTCGCGTATTCAGTGGCTGACTCAGGCACGTGCCCTCCGTCCACTCGATGGAACGAGCCGACACTCGCCGCCGTTGAAGCACTCCCCCCATACGACTCAGAAACCACATTCCCGCTTCCCCGTGCGGATACCGCAGCTCCACTGACCGTTTGATCCGAAGACTGCAGCAACGCTCCCTCTGTCTGCGTCGCCGTCGGCAGAACATTCGCCGTCACTGCAACATGGCCCTCTCGACCCCCGGCCGAACCGGTACGCGAAACCGCCATCGCTGATGCTCGGTATGACCTGATGAACATCCAGACTCCGCCCAGCAGCAGCACCGAAATTACAATCAGATCTGTACCGTACGATCTACCAGAGGCCGCAACCGTCGGCTGAACAGCCGATGGCAGCACTCTGGTCTTCGAAGCGGTCTGTGTCTCCCGGGATTTTGCAGGGCGCAACGTGGATAATTCACGCGGAACCGGAGAAACTCCCAACTGCTGTTCCAGAGAAACAACGACGTCCGAGGTGTCTTCCGACAACGATTCCTCCATGTCCCCCCGTTGAGGCGTTTTGGTCACTGACGTCTCGGGAACTTCAGAATCCGTCTCAGGCCGAGCCACAAGCGAATCTGTATGCATCTCCTGCGATGGCCATGACGCCATGTCCGGAACTGGTGGCACCAGACCGGCTTCACCAGGAGAAACAATCAACGGAGCGGCACCCAGCGTCGGAATCGGAGGAACCTCTGGATACCGCACGTTCGTGGACTGTGAATTCCATTCCGAATAGGCGCTCTCCGCCGCACCTGCACTCGCCTGAATAAACCCCAGCGGCGCATCCACGGTCAATACATCACCATGCTGCACAAGGGTTGATGTACCAGCCTGCTGCAAAGATCGCTGGCCTCGCATCCGAGCGGAGATTCTGACCCGCGAGTTCACGCTGCTGTCAATTCCTAATCCCTGCAAAACGTCCCCTACAACCACTCCACTGTCTTCTATCGCAATGACCGTTGTTCCAGTTGTCGTTCGAACTGCCGCGGTCCGCGGCGCCGGCTGCTGCAGCTGACTCAGGGCTTCCACGACAAGCACGTCCCCGTTGGCTGCATTCTCTCCCGAATCCCGGGCACTCAGCCGAATCAACTTCGTCCACTGCGATCTGGGCTGCCCATGACGAAGAACCGTTACGTTCACGGCTTCCGCCAGAGGGGAAGCGCCCGCCACCGCACTCCGTATCGTAATCGGCGTCTGCAATGCAAATTTGCCAGGACTGGCAACGTCCCCAATCACGGTCAACGTCGCCTGGGAGGCATCCTGCGCTGCGATTGTATGACAGGTCGCTGCAACGACGCAGCAGCACAGAAAATGTTTTCGCCAGTCCATGGCAGTTATACCTCGCATCGTAACCACCAACAACACCCTGGCTCGCGGACATCAATCGGCAAAATCTGCGGGTGCTGCAGTGGGAGATTCCCCAGCGATGTTCGATCGGCATTCAGTCACTGTTAGATGATTGTTTCAGCCCTTCTGCGACATAATCGCTCGGTACAATTCGGACCTCGGGGTACGAATCGGCATGTTTTTGCGTGGCGACCACGCACACCGGACAGCCAGATCCAGCCTGCACTCGGGCATTCCGGCAAAGGTCTCTGCCGAAACACGCGCTATTGCCGCTGAAATACCTTCACCCAGTCAACACGAAACTGAGCCGGAAATTTTGTTGTGGCATCCGGGTTTCCAACAAATCCGCCCCCGACAGCAAGGTTCAGAACCAGATGAAACTGCTGATCAAATGGCGCTGGGAACCTGCCGTTTACGGAATCCCACTTCGTCTGTGTCTGCCAGACCTCGCCATCAAGCAGCCAGCGGATGACCCCCTCTTCCCACTCCAGTCCATACGTGTGGAAACCCTCAGTGAACTTTCCTGCTGGTTTTCGATACTGAGTACCTGTATGCCTGTTTTTCGGCCAGGGTTCGCCGTAGTGCAAAGTCCCCCAAAGAATGTCCGGTTCCTGACCCTTAAATTCCATAATGTCAATTTCCCCGCTGGAAGCCCATGCTCCGTAGCGTTCTTCAGTGGGCAGCATCCAGATCGCAGGCCACAGTCCCCTGCCCTCCGGAAGATTCGCTCGCACTTCAAATCGACCATACGTCCAGTCGCCGCGACGTTTCGAGCGAATACGCCCGGAGGAAAAATCCCGGACGGTGCCGGCAATGCCTGCCTTATCCGCCCGCGCTTCTATCACCAGCTGACCATTCTCTACGCGAACATTTTCTGATCGGTCGGTGTAAATCTGAAGCTCCTGATTTCCACCACCAAAGGCATTGACTTCCATTTCCCACTTCGTGTAATCAAGCGTGGGCCCGTCGAATTCGTCACTCCAGACGAGTTTCCAATCCTGGCTGAATGCCTGCGAACTGATGCACACGAAGCACAGTCCCAAAATCTGCAGCACACTTCCACACAGTCTCAGAATTCCGCTCATACAGGCTTTCTTCCGGTCGTCAATTCAGGCACTACAGCTGCCACAAACTTCACAAAGGCCGCATTGATCCAACAGAGATCCATTGCTGTTGTCCATAGAACTTTCTGCAGACAACAATCTTTCAACCGTGCTTTGGCAGACCCTTGAAAAGTCTCCGATCCATCCGCGGGTTAAATGGGGTCCACGCAGAATCTGCGTTCATGTCCTCAGTGATCACGCGTGTGAATTCGTGCAACTTTGAGTCCAGCGTGTCAATGCAGTTCAGAGTAATCGCTTCCGGCGTCATCGGTACGGCAGGGCTGCCAAACTCACGTGTCCCGTGGTGACTGATAATCATGTGCTTCAAACGCAAAATCTTTTCTGTGTCCAGCGGACGACCCAGCCGCACCTCTGCCGTTACCAGCTTTTCATTCAGAATCTCAATCCCCAGATGAATATGCCCCAGAAGTTGCCCCTCATCCGTATACACAAGCGCCGGGTCCCAGCCCAGTTCCCGGATTTTTCCGATGTCGTGCAGCAGAACGCCCAGCAGTAACAGATCCCGATCCAGAGCCGGGTACAACAGGCAAATCCTGTCGGCAACCTCTGTCATCGAAACCACATGCTCAATCAGCCCACCCATGTAGGCGTGATGCGCCTTCACGCCGGCGGGCGCCGCACAAAGTCCGTTCACCAGAGACTCGTCTTCCAGAAAACAGGTTGCCAGTGTTCCAAGGTCCGGACAGCGAATAGATGCAAGAAGCTGCTTCAATCGCAGCAGCAAGGGCCCGGCACTTGCCTGTGGCTGCATCTGAAAGTCCAATGGATCGCAGGCTGTCTCCGGAACCGAGTCGATCTGCGTGACAATCATCTGCAGACTTCCCTGAAAGACCTGCACTTTGCCACGCACCCGAACATAGTCTCCGACAGAAATCTCCTGCGCGGTGTCTTCCGAAACATTCCACATCAACCCGCTGATGACCCCCGTGCGATCTCGCAGTGTCGCCAGCAGGTACAGGTTTGCATTGCGGTTGGCCCGCAATTGCCTGTCAGCAAGCAGAAAAATCTCGTTGACGTTGTCGCCGTCCTTCAGTTCCTTCACAAACACTCGAGGCATGGATCCACTTCCCACTCAGGCATGTCCCGGACCACGCATTGTTTCCGGCGAACAATCTCCGTCCGTAACGCGGATAATAGAGGCCATTGCCATGCGATCCCAGCCACTGACGGCCACTGACCGCAGAAACTCCGTCTTTTGCCGCATTTTCCCCGCGTTTGTTCGTTTTCCTGCCTCTCCGATACGTCCCGCTCTAACACTCCCTTCCCGCGAACCATCACTCCAGCACAGAATTCCCTCATCACGCCTCGAAATTTGTCGCCCAAAAACCGCTTTTTCCAGTTCTTCGCGTTTCTCACCAATGACAGTTGGACTACGCGATTTCGCGAATCCTGCTAAACTGCCGGTCCGTGGTTGAACTCTTTTGTTTCTTCGCCCTTCAGGAATTCAGGTCACCTATGCGCTGGTCTCAGACGTTCATTCCGACCATGAAAGAAGTCCCGTCCGAAGCCGAAGTGCCCAGCCACCAACTGATGCTGCGCGCCGGTCTCATCCGCCAGTTGATGGCAGGCGCCTACACCTACCTGCCTCTGGGGTATCGATCTGTCCGCAAAGTCTCCGAAATTGTTCGGGAAGAAATGGATCGCGCCGGAGCAATCGAATTGTTCATGCCGGCCCTGCAGCCCATCGAAATCTTCGAACGCACCGGACGTAAAGAGGCCTTCGGCAACGTCCTCTTCAACTTCGAAGTCAAACGTGGCGATCGCAAACTCCATTTTGCCCTCGGACCAACCCACGAAGAAGTCATCACCGATCTGATGGCCAAACACATCAGCAGCTATCGACAACTGCCCGTGACCCTGTATCAGATTCAGACCAAGTTCCGCAACGAGGAACGGCCACGCTTTGGCGTGCTTCGTACCAGCGAATTCATCATGAAGGATGCCTACAGCTTCGGTTCCTCGCTGGAACAACTGAATGCCGCCTACGATGCAATGTACAATGCCTACTGCCGCATCTTTGAACGCTGTGGGCTGAAGTATCTGCCCGTCGAAGCCGAAAGCGGCCCTATCGGCGGTGATGCGTCGCACGAGTTCATGGTGCCCGCCAGCAACGGCGAAGACTTCGTGGTGCACTGCCCCACTTGCAGCTACGCAGCCAATCAGGAACGCGCCGAAACCGGAAGAACTGCCACGCTCGTCGACCCCGTCCAGGCAGCCGCCGCACCAGTGACAGTCCCAACCCCAAATGCCGGCAGTATCGAACAGGTTAGCCGTCTGCTGAAGGCCGATCCACAGTCCTTCATCAAAACCCTGATCTACAAAGCCGACGGAAAACCCGTGGCCGTGCTGCTTCGCGGGGATCATTCCGCCAACGAAGGAAAAGTCCGCCGAGCCACCGGAGCAGCCTCCGTGGAACTGGCCGATGAAGCGACCATTCTGAAAGTTACCAACGCCCCAACCGGCTTTGCGGGACCCATCGGGCTACTATGCCCCTACGTCGTTGATCACGATGTTGCCAAAATCCCAGTGGGTATCGTCGGAGCAAATGCAAAGGATGCGCATCTCACCGGCGTTATTCCGGGAACGCATTTCGAAATTCCCCGTACGTTCGATCTGCGCAATGCCGAAACCGGTGACCCCTGCCCCAAATGCGCGGGCGCCCTCCAGATGGTCCACGGCATCGAAGTCGGACATGTCTTTAAACTCGGGACAAAGTACAGCGTCTCCATGGATGCCCGCTTTGTCGATGCCCAGGAACAGTCGCACCCCATTATCATGGGCTGCTACGGAATCGGGGTCACTCGCGTTGTGGCGTCCATCGTGGAAACCTGCCACGACGCCAATGGTATCATCTGGCCGGTCAATGTCGCGCCGTACACCGTTCAGATCATCCCCCTGAATGTGACCGATACCGAAGTCATGAACGTGACCAACAAAATCTACGGTGAACTGACCGCGGCCGGCATCGATGTCCTGATGGATGACCGTGATCAACGCCCAGGCTTCAAGTTCAAGGACGCTGACCTGATCGGTATCCCACTCCGAATTACCGTCGGCGGAAAAGGACTCGCCGAAGGCATCACAGAAGTCAAATGGCGCGCCTCAGCCGATACCCATAAGGTCTCGATCGCTGAAACCGTCGGCTTCGTCAAAAACCTGATCGATCAGGCCCGCTGAAGTTCGATCATCATCTCCACGCAGGCGGAGACCCAGGATCAGCAGCCCAATCCGTGACATCATTCCCGCCCGCGCGGGAATGATGTCTTTAGGGCTGACACAAACCGCCAGCGTTCTTCATCAGTCTGCCAGATGACCAGCGTCTGCATGTGCATGGGCAGGACAATCCAGAGATTGTTCTGCCCGTCCGCTCGCTTTCTGCTCCGTGGTTGACGAACACTTCCCGGCGACCAGCCGTGTTCAGCTTTGCCATACCTCTGGCCCCCACAGGCCACGAACCATCGATCACAACTCGCCCTGCTCCGGCAGCCTTGCCGCTTTCTCGCTTCGAACAGAACTCACACCCCAACTGTAGGTCAATACGAAAACAATCAGCGGAAAAATCAGGATACTCAGCACCAGCACGGGATAAAATCGCTGAATCTCTCGCAGGATCAACCACCACGGAATCACCAGCATCAGCAGGATCTCTGCGATCAGAGTCAGTCCTGATGCAAGAAGCGCTTTCAGCATGACCAGAAGATGCTCCCCCAGATGCAGTTGAGGGACAACCGGTGGTTGTTCTGAATCTGACGCGATAATCACTTGCCCGGGATCATCGTCCTCGCTCATCGTCATGGCACAGCCCCCCGCAACACCGGGTCATACTGGTTCACCACGTCCGCAAAGTCCTTCAGGTTGGAATAGTCCTGCTGCCACGTGGTGTACATGACACCCTTCACGCCGGAAATCTGATGCTTGCGAACAGTCTCCAGCCAACGCCCGATCTGCTGCGCATCCGTATCGTAGTAGCCAGCGAGTATCTGCAGATGTCCACGGTCCGCGAAAAACCTCAAACTCTCCTCACGCACCCCGAAATTCCAGTTCACAATCCAGACGTCTTTTGATAACCCCTCCCATGATCCACTCAGATCACCATTGACCAGGTAGTAGTGGTCAACCGCATTGTGATGCGGGTCAAACATGTCGCTCCAGACCAGCACACGCCTGGAACCATTCAGCGTTTTCAGATAACGCGAACAAAATCGAACATTCTCCGCGGCGACCTGACCAGGCGTCTGACCCGTGCGCCGAAAACTCTCATCCCAGCCCTGCACCCGCCATTCATCATGCGACATCATGCGGTCTGTGCCCGGAAAAATCTTCTCAACCCCGTCGGCCTGCTGCTTCAACAGGTCCCGAAACTCCGGCTCCGTGACACAGCCACACACCTGACCATCATAAATAATATGCGGATGATACCACGAAACTCGCAAACGCATTCCGTCAGGCCATGGCCCCCGCATGCGTATCCCGGGCGACTCATGCCACACGTCATATTCGCCTGCATACGGTACCGTTCCCAGTTGCGGATCACGGACCTCTTCAAAATCCTGCCCCTCGCTCAGTATCGCCAGGAGATTGTCCTCCCTGCGAACAACCAGCGGCGTTCCGTTTCTTCGCAGGACATTCAACAGACCGCATTCTTCCATCATCGCGTCCTCGATCCACATCGATCCTCCCGTCGCTCCCCACGCACCGATGTACACATGCACCTGATCGTTGCTCAGAGAATTAAAGGTGATGTGGCAGACCGTCCAGTCTTCCGTCCGCCCTACCCGTAAATTCGTGTGCGTCAGACGCCGCCCAGTAGATGGTTCAATAACGCTGATCTGCGGCTGACCCCGAAAATCCAGGGTGCGTATCCGGATGGAAACATGATAATGACGGTATGGTGATACCCGCACAGTCTTCATCACCCGACTGTTCTCGCCCCGCGGCTCCGTAACCCGCAGACTTTTTCCTTCCGGCTTCAACGTCTCATCCACAAAATCCCAGGCCTTCAGGTCCGTCACAACCGGTAACGAAACCTGCGGATCCGGAATCACGCGCGCAGTGCCGTCTCGTACTTCAAATAATGCGTCGCGCACCGGCAACCCTTCTGCCAGATTGGGATTTTGCGACAGGAGATCGTTGGAATATCCCACCGGAAACACCGCAGGCACCAGCTGCAGATTCAGCTCAGTCGCCACGCCGCGGATCCGCTCGATGTTGCGAAAATACCGCTCGTCCAGCTCATGAAGTCGACTGAACTTCGAATCTGTGATCAGGATATGCGTGTAGCCAAAACCAGCGGCTTCGCGCATCAGCTTCTCCAGCCGATCTGTCTGTTCCGTAACCAGCAGATTCGTCGGAGCATACACCCAGCGTTCCAGTGTCTGCGCGCTGCCACGTCGACTGAGCAGACAGAACATCAGAACGAAAAGTGCCACGACACAACGCCGCGCCATACCGTTCCACACTCGGGGGCTCCGATCCGAACTCGCGACAGAAAACAGCTCCCGGATCTCTGTAATCGACATGAGGATTCTCGAGGAATTCAGCCCGGAACATCCAGCGAAAACCAATCCACGCTCCGAGAATTGGCTGCTGGCGACTTCTGCCGCAGAAGCAGAAATTGTCTATCGCCGTGTCCCGCCATTCAATCGTGTGACAGTGAATTCCACCACTGATTTCACTGAAGTCTCGAATAAAGTCCACACAGACTTTTGCCATCCACAATGCAAAAACGCCGGAAAGCCCTGAACGGACTCACCGGCGTCTTACTGCGTTTTCTCAGGCCAGCCCCGATCTTGTGCAGACACTGGCTTCCACTGTGGCCTTTTCTATTCCTCGTCCGAACGAAGCTTGGCAAGGATGCTCAGGTCTTCAAGTGTGGACGTGTCCTGCGTCGACTCACGCCCAGCCGCAATGTCCCGCAACAGACGACGCATGATCTTGCCACTGCGAGTCTTCGGTAAGGCAGCAGCAAATCGGATCTGATCCGGAGTCGCCAGGGCGCCAATCGAATGACGCACGTGCTGAATCAGTTCCGCTTTCAATGCCTCATCACCCTCGCCGGATTTCAGCGTCACAAAACAACAGATGCCCTCACCCTTGATCTCATGAGGAAATCCGACAACGGCAGCTTCCGCAACCTTCGCATGGGCTACCAGGGTACTTTCCACTTCCATGGTACTCAGGCGATGCCCCGAAACATTCAGAACGTCGTCAACACGGCCCATCACCCAAACATAGCCGTCTTCGTCATGCCGTGCTCCGTCGCCCGCAAAATAACAGCCCGCCACTTCACTGAAGTACGTCTTTTTGAAACGGTCATGATCCCCGTAAAGCGTCCGCAGCATCGATGGCCACGGCTGTCGCATTACCAATAGACCACCCTCGTTGGGCCCCAGACTCTTCCCGTCCCGCGTGACAATGTCCGGAACAACCCCCGGCAACGGACGACAACAACTGCCCGGCTTGGTGGCCGTAACCCCGGGCAGTGGACTGATCATGATCGATCCCGTCTCCGTCTGCCACCACGTGTCCACAATCGGACAACGCTCCTGCCCGATCACCTTGTGGTACCACATCCACGCTTCCGGATTGATCGGCTCTCCCACCGACCCCAATAGCCTCAGACTCGATAAGTCATACTTCTCCGGCCACTGATTACCCCATTTGATAAAGGCGCGGATCGCCGTAGGTGCCGTGTAGAAAATGCTGACACGGTACTTCTCGATAATCTCCCAGAAACGACCCTCATCCGGCCAGTTTGGTGCCCCTTCATACATCACTACCGTCGCACCGTTCGACAACGGTCCGTAACAGATGTAACTGTGGCCCGTAATCCAGCCAATATCCGCTGTGCACCAATAGGTGTCGTCTTCCTTCAAATCAAACACCCACCGCGATGTCATCGTCGTGCCCAGCAGGTAGCCCGCTGTGGTGTGCAATACCCCCTTCGGCTTGCCCGTGCTGCCCGATGTGTAAAGAATGAACAATGGGTGCTCACTGTCCAGCGGCACCGGGTCGCAATCGGCTGACACACTCTCCATCAGCTCATGCCACCAGAAATCCCGATCCGGCACCATGTCCACTTCACCGCCCGTGCGACGAACTACAACGACCTTCTCAACCGTTGGACATTTGTCCAGGCTGTTGTCCACAGCTGCTTTCAGTGGAACCTCTTTGCCCCGACGCCAGCCACCGTCAGCAGTGACCACCACCTTGGCCCGCGCGTCGTTGTTGCGATCCGCGACCGCTTCTGAACTAAACCCCCCGAAAATGATCGAATGCACAGCCCCGATACGGGAACACGCCAGCATCGCGATCGTCAGTTCCGGAATCATCGGCATATATAAGGTGACGCGGTCGCCCGTCTGCACACCCAGTTTCTTCAGCACATTCGCAAATCGGCACACTTCCCGATGCAGGTCCTGGTATCGCAACACACGCGTGTCGCCAGGCTCGCCTTCCCAGATGATGGCGGCCTTGTTTCGATGAGCCCCCTTGAGATGCCGATCCACGCAGTTGTAACTAACGTTGATCTTTCCTCCGACAAACCACTCCGTGTCAGGCATCTGCCCCTTCAGCACAGTATCCCAGCGACGAAACCAATCCAGATTCTCTGCCATGTCGCCCCAGAATCCGGCCGGATCGTCTTTGGCCCGCTTCCACATCGCATCATATTGCTGCTGACTGCTGATGTGCGCATCCACCGAAAATGTCGCTGGCGGTGCGAAGGTTCGCGTTTCCTTAAGTACACTCTGGATACTCTGACTACCGGAAGAACTCATGCGTTCAACTGCTCCTGCGTGATGAAGTCAGCGCAATGAATAAAGAGAAAATACAGGTGGAACAACAGCGACCAACCCAAAAGCAGGCCTCAGTGATCAGCATTCTGAGAATGAAAATCTGAATTGTCCACCAGAACGGGCAATCTTGTCAGCAACTCAGAACCGTCTGTTGCTTGCATTCCACGGAAAGCCCTTTGGATAACCGCAGTTTGTAGCAGGGTTGCCGCAAACTCGCACTACCACCGGCGCAGCAAAAAGGGCCGCAGAAAATCTGCAGCCCTGTTTTTGTCTTACGCTTACGGCCTCCGCATGATGGCACTGACCACCCAACACGGAACCGAAAACTACTTCGCTGGTGCCAACTGACGAATCAGCGTCCCAGTCTTACGAGCAACGAGGTCCTTGCTTCCGTCCGCGTTAATTCGCACGCTGACTCGCGTGGGCTTGTCGGAAGATGGATCAATCAACGAGACATTGGAAACGTCGATTGGAAGTTCGGTCTGCAGCCGACCACCCTGTGGACTTTTGGGATGCCCACGGCGCACGTGCTTCAGAACCCTGTTGACGCCCTCAACAACAACCTTGCCGCTCTTTCGGTTCACAGACAGTACCGTGCCGCGCGTGCCAGAATTCTCGCCCGTCACAACCTGGACCGTGTCACCCTTCTTAATGTGCATCTTCCACTCCAACACCAGATAAATCCGTGAGCTAATCCCCGGCTGAGATTGAGAACCTCTGGAATCGGCTGTTGATCAGACAAAAATCAGCTTTTTTAAAGCCCAGTTGCCGTTTCACAGTGATTTCAGCACCTGCACCCAGTTTTCAGGTGCCACTGAAGTCCTACAAATTCACCTGCGGGGTAAATGTTTCGAAGCCCAAAATCATGACGAACATCATGCCGCAAATCAAGTCCAGGCCGGCCCGACACCATGTTTTCCTACCCAATTCACCAATTCCCCTCGTCCGCTCGACAATTTTCAGGGCATTTCCCCCAGAATTTTATAAATCTGCGTCCGTCCGACTTCCCCAAACCGCCCCAACTCAGTGAATCCCGATCGATTTCAAAAACTGAGTCCCCGCGATCATGGTGGCGGCACACTGAATCGCTTCATAAATGGCTTCGTCCGAGACTGCAACATGTCTCGCCTTGGCGACATGTGCCGCCGTGCAGGGCTTACACCCGTTAATATCACTCAACGCCACGTTAATCAGTTCGACCGTCGTCTCATCCAGCAAAGTCCCCTGAAACGTGTGCGCCCGCAGGCCAACGCCCATCCCGTCAAAGACGTCCGTCCCGCTGATATCCCGAAATTTGAACAATACGTTGTACATCGAATTCGTGGCTCCAACCGCCAGTGCATCCGTCAGCTCCTGCCGCGAAACGTTCTTTGACTCTGCAAATGTGGTCAGATAATCCAGCCATTTTGAACTGCCAGCCTGCCCCGCGACCGCCGCCGCGATCAACAACTTTCGCTTCTCATCCAGCTTTCCTGCCCCCAGGACGAACTTTCGAAAGTTCATGAAAAAATCGTGCAGGAACGCAGGAACATTCGCAAAATACTGAAAAATCTCGGGAACCTCGGTCACCTGCAGAACTTCGCGAATCCGCTCATAGGCCTGAGCCGCTTTCTCGGTGGCGTCCGATGCACTGACTGGTTGCACATAAGCCATGATCCACACCCCGTCGTCTTTTTTGAATGGATTTCCATCTTTAACACCCGCCGCGGGAAACCAACTTTTCCCATGACGGGCAAATAACTTCTGCGGCAGCGACCCCGCAATTCCTCAAATAACAGCCCCGACCGCTCAACAGTCCCGTTCAGCCAACCATTCCGCTGATACGCAAACTTCGAACTCAGCAATCTTCGTACAGGACTTCACGCAGTTTACGGTTTTTAGGGTACGGAATGATTAACGTTCCCCCCCGTTTTTCAAGCAGCCCACAATATTCGCTGCGGTTGCCAAAGCCCCCCCAGTTTCTTCGTTTCAGACCAAAGTCCGGCGAAACTGGCTGAAATCTTTCGCAAATCCCACTCGCAGCACACGCAAATTGCTCGCATCAGCCGGACGGTCTTCCCAGACCTGAAAAAAGCATTTCTCTTCTCCAGCTTTCCTGATGCGCTGTCCGATAAGCAAAAACAGCGTCGCAGAGCCTTTCAACACGTTGTAAGTCTCTGTTTGACAAGTATTTATCGGCAGTCCCTGCCGATACCTTCATCTTGACAGAGGCCCCGGTTGGTTCTACTTTCCGTCCCCTGTCGGGTCGACCCGAAATGCAGACATTTTGAAGCGAATGGAGTCGCTTATGTCCCCAAGTAACCCGCGAGACGGCTCTGCGGATTCAGGTTCCCCTGTTCCATTTATCGATCTGGTGGCTCAGTACGGAACAATCCGCAATGAGGTCCGCGAGGCGGTCGACCGCTGTTTCGAAACACAGACCTTCATCCTTGGCGATGAAGTTGTCCAGTTAGAACACGAAATCGCAGCCTACTGCGATTCCGCTTTCGCGATCGGCTGTGCGTCCGGAACCGATGCGCTGATCCTGGCGCTGCTCGCCGCTGGCGTAAAGCCAGGCGACGAAGTGATCACCAGCCCGTTCACCTTCTTCGCGTCCGCCGGTGCTATCCACCGCGTGGGGGCGATTCCGGTGCTGGTGGATATTGATCCTGTCAGTTTCAATATCGATCCGGCCTGCGTCGAAAAAGCCATCACCTCCCGCACCGCTGCCATCATGCCCGTTCACATCTTCGGCCAGTGCGCCGAGATGGAACCGCTCTGGCGCATGGCGGGGGCCTACGACATTCCCATCATCGAAGACTCGGCTCAGGCCATCGGCGCGGAATACCGCGGACGACGAACCGGGGTGCTCGGGACGATTGGCTGTTTCAGCTTCTTCCCCACCAAAAACCTCGGCGGTGCCGGAGATGGTGGGATCATGACCACCGATAATCCCGAAATCGCAGCACGCCTGAAGCGTCTGCGAGTCCACGGGGATACCGGTGGCTACAATCATGTGGAAGTGGGCTTTAATAGCCGACTGGATGCTCTTCAGGCCGCAGTTCTGCGAGTGAAACTGCGTCACCTGGACAAGTGGACCGATGGCCGCGCCCGAAATGCAGAACGGTACGAAAACCTGATTCAGGCCAACGGTCTGGATGACGTGATTCAGCTGCCGCAAACACTGCCTGGTCGCCGCCATGTGTTCAATCAGTTCACAACCCGAATTACGGGTGGCCGTCGTGCCGAAGTCATGAAGTCTCTGAAAGAACAGCAGATTGGGTGTGCGGTTTACTACCCGATCCCGCTGCACCTGCAGAAGTGCTTCGCCTACCTTGGCTACAAGCAGGGTGATCTTCCGGAAGCAGAACGTGCAGCGGAAGAAGTGCTTTCCCTGCCCATCTACACGGAATTGCCGGCAGTGCATCTGGAACGAGTCGTTCAGGGGCTGTGCAAAGCTCTTGATCGGCCCTACACACTACCCTTCCCTGCCAGTGCTCCTGCTGTGCAGAGAAAAGCCGCTTAGTCGATCGCCAGTGTCCGCATCGGAATACTCGATGCGGCAACGGTATCGAGCCAAAATCGCAGACATCACGAAAGCCCGGGACTCAATGTCTCGGGCTTTTTTTGTGTCTGGTGAACCGATTGGGAGCAGGAGTTTGCGGAAGCAAATCTCAATCCTCCGGTTGTAACGATTTGAGATCTCGGGAAGTGGATCCTCACATCACAGAGATCATTGACACAGACGCCGTCACCCCGTAGCATCCGCCCCGGAGAGATGGCAGAGCGGCCGATTGCACCGGTCTTGAAAACCGGCGTACCGCAAGGTACCGGGAGTTCGAATCTCCCTCTCTCCGTTTGAATTGCCGCTATAAACTCAATGTTTATCTCAGAAACCCCGAGAATCCTCGGGGTTTCTTTGCGTTTCTGACCCCTGCTTTTGCCCCGTGCCTGTCGCCCTGTCCCCGGGCGCGAGGAGTGCAAAAAGGGGAAAACGGTTACCATACGAGGAAAACCAGATGATCGTGACGCCAGAGTCTGACGTGCTGGCAGAGAAGTGCCGGTAGCAGGCGAATCGACCCTACGCGAACTACTCCGAAACATGCCACACTCTGACGAGATGGCAGGCAGCGAAGATCTGAAAGAGACCTACGCCCGGGTATCGACTTCGGGGGCGTGGAAATCTGTGTGCCCGCGTGACCGGGAGTGTCGCGAACGTGAAAAACCGAGGAATCCGGCGTATCGATCAGAAATGTTGGGGACGCAGACGCCATCCGGCGCTATGTAGAACAACGGAGCCATCCATCTATGTTGTGCGGCCCGCTCGCTGCTTCAGCCTGAAGGGCCTGACAGAAAATAGCGCGTAGCAAGCCGAGCGCCGCCACCGGAACTTCCTCCAAACGTGAACCAACCCTGCAGGGGTTGCAGACAGCACGGAACACCACGAACCACCTGCCGTCTGGCATCGCATTCGAAGCGCAGCACACAGCCGTCGGCCACATCGCCCGACAGCAAAGAACCAATACCGAACAGCTTGCACTGTGCCGCTTTGAGGCGGACACCAAAACCAGAACACTCCGCCGATTCCCCCGAGTCACGAGGAGATCGCCACTCGCGAACGCAACGTTTGCACTGAAATCCCAAAACTCTTGAACAACAGTTCTATGACTCGCCTGGACTGTCCAACGACAGGCGGATGGCCCCATGTCTTTTCCCCAATGTCTTCCCCAATCGCCTAAAGGACATCGAGAGCATTACCGGGAAGGAGTTCTCGCCGGTGATTACCGACAACTTCGCGCTCATTCCCAATCCCAGGATCTGCGATCCGAACAAGACTTATCGGGTGGAGTTTAGGGCGACTTTCGTCACACACTGATTTGACTAAAGCAATAGTCAACAGCCGATCAGAAGGAGCTCTCAATTGCAAACTCCAAAAAACAACCTGATGGCGCGCTCTCGAGCTATTCCTGGACAGCTCGGCAACGCAGCACCAAACTCCTCCGGTCATTGTGTCAAACTATAAATGCAACGAAGGCTATTTCATGAGAACAATGATGGGTGCAGTCCTGCTGCTGGAGACTGCCTGGAAGATGAAAAGGATAACAAAACCAAAGTTCATCCTCGCCGCAGCGCTGCTGTGCTTCCTCTCTCCGAACTGCTTCGGCCAGCCACTCAAGGTATTCATCCTCGCTGGCCAATCGAACATGGAAGGGCATGCGGAGATCCGCACCTTTGACTATATCGGCAAAGATCCGGCGACGGCACCATTGCTCAAGGAGATGCGCAATCCCGATGGAACGCCTCGCGTATGTGACAATGTCTGGATGTCCTATCTGACCGGGCCTTATGACGGCAGTGCGAACGGTGAGGGTTTGGGGAAACTGACCGCCGGCTTTGGCGAGCGAGGAGACAACCCGACCCGGCTAAGCAACAAGATCGGGCCTGAGTTCACCTTCGGTATCTACATGGAAAAAGAATTGAAGGAACCGATCATGATCATCAAGACCGCCTGGGGCGGCAGGTCGCTCAACACCGAGTTTCGACCGCCCAGTGCAGGGCCATATCAACTGCCCAGACAGATTCAAGACGAGTGGGACAGACATCCACAGGGTGCCCACGGTATTCCAAAGCTTGAGGATCGAAAGAAATGGCAAGACGATAAAGATGCCGCGTCAGGTGTGTTTTATCGCATGATGGTAGAGCATGTGAAAAAGGCACTGGCCGATCCGGCTCGGGTCTACCCCGCCTACGATCCCGAGCAGGGCTACGAACTGGC
The DNA here is from genome assembly GCA_903871805.1 of uncultured Planctomycetaceae bacterium. GTDB lineage: Bacteria > Planctomycetota > Planctomycetia > Planctomycetales > Planctomycetaceae > SXXK01. The sequence continues at coordinate 35,109 of CAIQIE010000197.1, forward strand.
CGGATTTGTCTGGCTTCAGGGCTTCAATGATCTGGTCGATGGCCAGACCTATCCGAATGGCAACTATGACGAATACTCGCGACTCCTGGCACACTTCATCCGAGATGTGCGCAAAGACCTTGACGCACCGAAGATGCCATTCGTCATCGGAGTACTCGGTGTTGAAGGCGAGAAGAACGTCAGCTTTCGCAAAGCCATGGCGGCACCTGCTGAAATGCCCGAGTTCCAGGGGAATGTCGTCGCGGTTGATACCGCGCCGTTTTGGGATACTGCCATCGAAAATGCAGAACCCAGGCAGGGAGAATACAACGAAATCGTCGGCACGGCTCACACGTTGCAAGCTGATGGCACGCTCGACACAGAACGAAAATGGGATAAGTTCTGGAAGCCGATTGGAAAGCCTCTGCCGCAGGAGCGAAACTGGCGTTACCTCACCCTCGATGCCACCGCAGCGAAGGACAAGCTCGAAGAATTCACCGACAGGCGATTCCGTGACATCACAGTGCCAGCGGGAATGGAGAACTGGTATCAGCCCGACTTCGATGACAGCAATTGGATGGCAGGCAAAGCGCCCGTTGGCAAAGGCATGTGGAACCACAGTGGCATCACTATGAACAAGTTTCCCTCAAAATGGGGTGAGGGGGAATTCCTGCTGATGCGGTCTACTTTTGAAGTGGACAACCTTGACTTCGATTCCTGCCGCATCGCGATTTTGGCGAGACAGGGGTTTCATGTCTATTTGAATGGCCACAACATTCACACTTACATCTGGTGGCAGGATAAGCCTCAATATGGATCCATCGTCCTCGATAAAGAGCAGACTCAGTATCTGAAGAAAGGGAAGAACGTCCTGGCAATCTATGCCAACGATCAATACTCACCAGATACGCCTGAGCATTATGCGGCCCTCGATGCATGGATTGAGGGCATCACCAAAGCGGATCAGAAGAAGCTCGACCTGGCTTTGGAGGAAGTCCTTTCACCGAAGGACAGAGAAGCACTTCAAGGTGCATCCAACGGCGGCTACCACTACTTCGGAAGCGCCAAGATCTTTGCTCAAATGGGCAAGGCTTTTGCCGAAGCGAATCTCAAACTCTTAAAGCAAACCGGGAACAACAGTTTTTGAGCTGTTTCAGGTCTGAATCTGATCGTGAACTCGAAACTTCTTTTGTTTGATGCGTGCAGAACTCAGGTGCCATGCACCTGCAACTGCAAAGTCAATAGCGAAGGTTATTTACGTCAACACTTTCCGCAGAGTGTGGTATTCATCAACCCGCGTTACGCGGAATCAAGACTGAGAAATCCTGAATTGTTGGCAGCACTCG
>CAIQIE010000198.1 GCA_903871805.1 uncultured Planctomycetaceae bacterium
GATTGAATCAGTCGCCGAGAATGTGGCAGCACGTAGCGGCGATAATCGGACGGACACAAACAGCCCGCCCAGCTGTCAAACACCTGCACACACTGGCAACCCGCCTCAATCTGCCGACGCAGATACAAACTGACCGTATCCACCAACCGACTCATCAGCACGTTCCACGCGCCCTCATCGTTGTACATCAGCGATTTGGTGTGCACATAGTTTTTGGAACCACCGCCTTCGATGGCATACGAGGCCAGCGTGAAGGGCGCTCCCGCAAAGCCAATCAACGGAATGTCCGCGGGCAACGCCGCTCGGATCAGTCGAATGGCCTGAAAGACGTAGTCCACCGATTCCATGGAATCCAGTGCGATCAACCGATCCACGTCGCTGCCGCCACGCAACGGGTTGTGAATTACGGGGCCTTCACCACGCAGGTATTCCAGGTGAATTCCCATCGGCTCCAGAATTGGCAGCAGGTCGGCAAACAGAATCGCCGCGTCCACGCCGAGCACATTTCTTGCTGTGACAGTGACCTCACAGGCCAGCTCCGGAGTCTTGCAGAGCTCCATGAAGGTGACGCGACTTCGCACGTTCATGTATTCCGGCAGATAACGCCCCGCCTGACGCATGATCCACAATGGCGTCGTGTCCACGGCTTCACGCCGAACCGCCTTCATGAACCGACTGTCTCTGAGTTGGGCTGATACCTGTTCACGTTCGGACATGATGCTCATTCATAAACGATTGTCCGGACGTTCAGTTCGCCGCGAAAACGCGGCCGATTTGCGGATCCGGATCAAGAACTCGGAGGGCGGCTGAATCTCACATCAGATCGGCAAGGGCACTGCAGCAGCACGGGGGATTCCGGGGGTCCGCAGGGGCCTTTTGAATGTCTGACACGTCGTTCAACGGATTGCAGAGGCTGGAGGGCCCGCAGATAACGCAGACGCCTGCAGTCACCGCAGGACTCACAGAGATTTCAAAACTGGAAAGAGAATTTCCGGGGAAGAGTATGGCAGGTCCGACGTCAGACTGCCAATCCTTTTCTCAGATTCAGTCCATGATTAAACCGTGTTCACCAATGCGATACGGCAAAATCTCTTCCGAACAGGCACTGCCGCGGTGCTTGGCCACATACATCGCCCGACTGATCTGGCTGCCGTTGCGAACTTTGCCCATCATCAGAATCGTATTGGCATTGGAAAGAATGTCGCCAGAACGGATCGGTCGCGAAATCAGATCGTCCAGCATCACTTCGTGGCTGGTGTACAAAAACAGACCCCCGATGTCCTGAAACTGATAGGCATGCCGCTGCACTTCGGCTTCCTGGGAGCGGAAGTGGACTTTGAACAAATCCCGCGCCAGCCAGTCGTGGTCTTTTCGCAACACCTGATGATAAATGTAATCAAACAGGTGAAACTGGAAGGAATCAGAATCCTGCGACGTCGGTTCGACACCGTCAATCACACAGCGACGGACGCCGTGCACAAAATTTCCATAGAAAAAAGCAATCGTCTGATCCAGACGACGCATCAGATCCGCTTTGAATTCCTGCCATTCCTCAGGCTGCATGTCGCCAATCGTCACTCGACGACCACCTCGAGTAAACACGTGCAGATAGTCAGCACGTGTCGCAGCGGCATCCCAGACCGTACGAGGTTCAAAGTGATCCACAAAGTTACGCGTCCGCAAGGTCCAGTCCACCATCCGCCGCGCGTATTCCGGCTGGTTCTGAGAATCCCCGCGAGTCGTCAGGTCGAAAATGATTCCGGTCTGGCCTTCCTGCTGAAGCCCGGCATGGCAGTATCCAATGCCCAGCTGCGTCTTGCCAATTCCTGTCGCCCCCATCACGACAGTCAGAGTCCCGGGAATCAGTCCGCCCCCCAGTGCTTCGTCAAGACGC
>CAIQIE010000199.1 GCA_903871805.1 uncultured Planctomycetaceae bacterium
AATTGCGATTCGCGGTGACAGCATCCACAGAAATTTCTGCGGACAATTCGATACTTCGAAATCGCTTCCGCGAACAGGGCCTCCGTTCCGGTCCAGCTTCCCCAAACGCTGTCAGGCGACATCTCTGAAAATACGTCGCCAGCCCCCACCCACATTGCGAATGTCAGGAGCGACGAAAACCGCGGGCGACAATTTTTCCGAGCGGACTGGAGAGGATCGCTGGCTGCAGAATCAAATTGCCCACCACACTGGCCGTCAGCATCGCCACCATCATCATCCCGAACTGTCGAATTGAACCAAAGTCATTGACGAACTGAGTCGCCATGCCGAGCCCGAGGAGCATCCAGCTCTGATAGACAGGCCGAGCACAGGCACGCCAGGCCAGCAGAACCGCTTCTCCGGGCGTGAAGCCTCGCTGCACACCATTTCGAAACCACACCACGAAATGAATCGAATCATCAACCGTCACACCCAACGCCACGCACGGAGCAAGCACCGCCCCGACATTGATCGGAATTCCCAGCCAGCCGAGCGTTCCCAGGACCAGCAGGGTCGGGAAGAGACTGCTGATCAACAGGAGAAAGCCACTTGAGAGAGTCCGCATCGTGATCACAATTGCCAGAACGATCAGCAGTACATCGCTGGCGAGGCCTCGAATTAATCCATCCACCAGGGAACGTCTGGCCTTGTAGATCACTGGCGCGATTCCGGTGCACAGGACGCGAACACCGCGGAAACGCTCCCCGGTCAGCTCCTGTGCCGCCTGTCGCCGAACTTCCCGAACCACATTGTTGTAATCCACCTCCTCCGCCCCGGGCAGCCTCAGATTGATCCGCCACCATTCCTCACCACCGACAACTCGCAGAAATCCGGAATTCTTTAACTGCTCGTGCTGCAGCCTCATCGCACGATTGAGTGCAGCGCGCTGCAAAGGCCCCGAATCCTGCGCACTGAGCGAGGGAGAAAAACTGGCAATCGATAGACTGCCGCTGATCTCCGGGATTTGCTCCAGTCGTCGCAGAATCCTTCTCGTCAGTAGTAAACGCTCAGCAGCACTCAACCGATTGTCGCCCGGAAACTGCAACACCAACTCAAAGGAGGTCATCCGGCCAATGTGCTGTTCAATCCAGGCCCCCATCCGCAGAATCTCAGCGTCCTCAGCAAATTCGTCCAGAAGGTCCAGCGTGATCTGCAGTCGGGCCACACCCGGCACAGCGATGGCCATCAACATCAGACAAATCCCTGCTATGAGTGATCCGTGACGAACGACCAGACGCCCGGCCTGCACCCAGAATTCCGGCAAAGGTGCATCTCCCATTTCTTCGTCCCGCAGCGTCCGCGGCAACTCCGTCCGTTCACCAACTCTCAGCATCGACAACGCTGCCGGCAGCCACAGGACCAGGAGTATCCAGCTGAAACCAATCCCGATGGCAGAAAATAATCCGAACTGCTGCACCGGCCGCAGGTCATTCATACAAATCGACAGTAATCCGGCTGCTGTGGTGCTCGTCGCCAGTGCCAGCGGCAACCACGCACACTCAATGGCCCGAACTGCCGCTGCCGAGGGAGCCCGCAGGCGAACCGCCTCCTGATAGTAATTGCACATGTGAATCGCGCCGGAAATTCCCGCGGTGTAGACCATGGGAATCATCGTGATCAGCAGGGAATTCATGGGAACGCCACACACCGGCAGGACGACCAGACTGAGCGCGGCGCTGTAGAATCCGGTCACCAGCACCATCAGAATGATCCAGCGATCATTGAACGCAACCCACGCGATCATAATGGCGATCAGACAACTCAGAATAATCGCTTTGGACATTGACCGCAGACTGGCTGCATCCAGCTCGGCATTCAGAACAGGGGCCCCCGCCCACCGCAGATCCTGTGGCGGAACCCCTGAGGCCTGCAACAGCTGTCGCAGTGTCGACAGCGTGCCATGCACATCACCACGTGCCTCCGGCGTCAACCAGAGCATGGCACATGTGCTGCGACCATCACTCCCGATCAGTGTCCCCGATAAACGCCGCACGGCTTCCTCTGCGGTGAGTTTCAAAGGCGGCGCCATCAACTGCGTCAGTACAGAACGGCCGGTCGAGACCTGACGAACAAGCCCAGCATTTCTCCCCACCACACCATCTTCAGCGGTGACAACGTCCCTGAGCAACTCCGCCCGCACGCGATCAGAAAACTGATCCAGACGCTCATCCTCAATCGTGCAGCCTTCCCAGGACACCAGCACATATTCGTCGTTACCGAAGTGCTCAAGAAATTGCTGATACTCAATCGTTTCCTGATAGCCCTCAGGCAACCAGTCCCGCACTTCATTCACACTGCTGCCCAGTGACTTCAGGCCCACCAGCGTCACCAGCGGCAGCAAAAACCAGCCTGCCAGCGCAATCGCTCGACTGTATCGACCAAACACAACCCGCCACATGTTTTCCAAACCTTAGCCAGGAAACGACTTTCCCGGGAACGCCGCGTCACATCCATCGAGGCTGGTGCTGGCATTCCGCGTTCAGCAGACATGATAGCGGGGCTGCCTTGCATGCTGCGAGCGGTCTGGATCAAATCGCCCAGCGATTTTATCGCCTCTTTGCGGACGCTCGCCAACGGTGTCGAACACCGCTTACTCAATCCACGTCGTGAGATCGAAGATTTCTGACTGGGCCCGTAAACGCCCGGCACAACGGCGCTCGAATGCCGAAAACCCTGGCACCACGGCTCACAATGGCTAAAACATCAATCAGGTACGACACTGCTTTGCTTACGGTCTGGTGATACCCACGCAATGCAGCCACGGGACCCAGACATGACAATCTCAAACGCATAGTGCGTTACCCGAGCACCGGGATGCGACCACAATCAGCCACCCGCAGTCACACATCCCGCGGTCAGACAGCCCGCGGTCAGACGGCCTGAGCCGCACAGGGCTGCCGCAGTCGCGAACACAGCGGCTTTCCGGATTTCAGGATCACAGCGACCCCGATCACGATTGCCAAAACTCCGAAAAAACTCGGCTCGGGAGCATGCGTAAAAGCCACGGAGTTCAACCTGAAGTCAACTCCCGGATTCGTCGCCGTGAAATCCAGCTTGACGGATCTGATACTGCCCATATTCAGCTGCCCCCAGTTTGTCAGACCGGTCAGAAAAAATTTATTGCTGCCAACTGTCGCAGTGCTGGTGTCAATGACACCGTAAGCAGTCTTGTGCCCGTCAAACAGAGACATTGACAGCCGCACATTGTCCTGGGCGGACCTGTCGAAACTTGTGAAATCCAGAATGATCTTTTTCACGATTCTGAAATCCTGAGGTGCTGACCCGAAATCATACATCAGGCAAGCCAGGCACAGGACGTTCGCGCTGGGCGAATTCACGTCCATGACGCCGTTGAAGATCTTAAAACTTGAGGCCTGATTGCTAAGATCGTCATTGCGAATCTCGACAGTCCGAATACCCCCGAGGACGCCAGCTGCAGGCGACGCAGATGTCCCGTCCGACCATGTCGCCATGTTTCCCGAACCAACCTGCACTCGCTTCAAGACCGTCGACACGGAGCTGCCGGACGTACTGCCGGCTGGATTAATCGAACCGTCCGGATTTAAAGCATAAAACCGGACGTTACCCAGCGTCAGATTCGTGGAAAAATCATCCAACAGAATCGAATCACCGTAAGCGGTCTGGTGCAATACCAGCAGCATCACCAGGGACGCATGAAGAATTCTCAGACGATACATTTTGTCACCTTCCGCTCCCCCGTTGCCACTCTGAACTGCATGCCCCCACACAGCTCTGTGCGGATCATGGCGATTAATCCGATTGCAGGGCCCCATCGCGACATTGCATCCGCGTTTGGTGCAGCAGCAATTCCAAACCTCAAATCGGAATCACAGATTTGACACACGTGTTGAGAAGGTTAGGCCGTGCGCTAGAAACAGCAAGTTGAGTATGGGTGTTAAACCCTACGTTCAGGGAATCCCCTGCAGATCACGGCAGTTAATAGACTTGGTGGTCATTCGGCAGCGTTTGGTACATCACGATGTTGCGGTGTTCTGCTTTTGCAACACGGTCTGCACTGCTGCCGACCATGTGCTGCTCGCTGAACCGAAAGTATCCTTGCCGGGGTTCTGAAAATGCCATGCCCGGAACTCTGCACTCCACCTGCCGCGCAAGGGGGGGATTGAAGCTCATACCGCATGGCCGACCGCCTTCCGGGCCGACAAACGCCGAGTCGCCTTCAGGCCGGAAGCAAGACCTCAAGCGGGTGCGACTCAGGCACTTCAGCAAATCACTTTTCCAGCTTGCCGCCAGGGGAGCAGAGAGTGAAGGTCGCGGCACGACAAAGGCCGCGCTGAGCGTTCCATGATTGGCAATCACTCTCGCGTTTGATGCATCCGCTGCGTATCCATGCAAAACAAGGACTATGCCTCAGCTGAAAATCCCGCAGGCCAGGTGGCGTAGCTTTGGCAAGGCGGAACTGCAGAGTGTATTTCAAAAGCAGTTCATCAAAGCACAATCAGCTCTGTTCACTCAGGACGGAACTCATCCTGCCAGTCAGGATCCTGATGTACCCTGCGTCCGGTGACCGAAAGGTTAAAAACGGGAGTTCCCACGACCCTGGGATACCCAGCTTCCAGGGAAACCCGATCAGCACGGTTTGTGACAATCAGAGGACGAGTCGTCGGTCGTGTGTGGACAACGTTCAGAGCAGCACGTTTCCATCGATCAACAGGCAGCTGGGCGGTCAACATAAGAGTGATCGGCATCGCGCACGGTAGTCGTCAGGCCTGTAACCCACTGGCAGCGCGGCGCCGGCGCACACGCTGCACTGCAAAATATCCGGTGAATGCCGCTCCTAGCCCGAATGGAATGCTGGCTTCGGGGACGTGTACGAACGAGAAATTCTCAATGCGGAATTCTGTCCCGGTGTTCGTGGCACTGATATCAATCGATAAGCTTTGCACCGCCCGATAATTAATTGCAGTCATGACGGGGGTTCCACGCAGGTCAAAGATGTTGTCACCCACCGACAAAGTCGGATTGTTAAAGTAGGCTGTCGCGGTGGCAGCGGCGTCAGACATGGTAACGGCCACCCGCAGATTCCCCTGCGCTGAAGCGTCAAACGATTCAAAATGGATCACAAAATAGCTGGAATTGGAAATATCGATCTTCTGCGGTGAGGGCATGTTGTATGTCAGCTTCAGACTGGTCAGCGTTGTGTCCACATCAGGGTTCACCGAAATCATCCCGTCCTTGATGATGGAATACGCTCCTGAGCTCGGTTCACTGGTAATGGACATGAACACTTTGCGTGTGCCGCTGATGATCCCCGCCCCGGTATCCTGCCAGAGAGCAGTGTTCGTCCCACCGAGTTCGACCTGATAAAAGGGGTCAGACCGGTATTCTGATACCACTGTTCCGAAGACTCCATCGGTGCCGGAACCATTCTGGTTTCGAAACGTCAGATTCGTCGTAAAGTCGTCGACCATGATCGTGTCCGCAGCACACGGCAAGGCAATCAGCCCCGTGAGCAACAGACCGAGAATGCGAACATGATTGGCCACGATGAATACTCCGAAACTTGACAGAATGACAACTCAACTAAACGGGCAATGATTCTCGCCCGTGGTGATTTCCGCCTGCGATCGATCACACGTTACGGAGAGGTGCACGAGACCTTCGCGCCGTGTCGCCCCGCGGTGGGCTCATCCCGTACGATGAATGCAGTAACGGGAAAACCACAGTGTCAAGCTACACGCGGACATCAAAACCGAGTGAAAATTCCGTATCAAAACGAACACCCAGCACTGAAAAAATTTTTCTCGACGAACACAAAACCCGCGAACCACCCAAGCCCTGCAAGCAATAATCCCTTCCACAATTGCTCAACAGGACGGATCGATAAACACAACGCTTTCATCGTATCCCGCTGTGACCAAAACGGTGTGGCAAACCCTGTGCCACAAGTTGCTTCGGCAGGACGACAAGGTTGGATCGATCGAGGATTGCCAAATCTCTGGAGATCCGGCAGCGTGTGAGGTTGCATGCCGGCGTTCAACCGGAAATCGTTAATCTCAGAGCGGGTTGCAGTGCTCAGGAATGTTTGCTGGAATCCCGGTCGAGACCAATGTCGCTCCCCGGTATGAGTATCGCGGCCTCGTTCCCTGAAAACGGAGAAAGCTGTCATGAATAAATCGGAATCTGAGGCCATCCTGTCACCGATTCCCCCGGTGCATCACTTGCCAGATCGACACGGGGCCCCCTGCCGAAGTTACCTGCACGTCGCGGCCCGAATTTGCTGGACATCTCCATTCAGGCTGCTCACAGGGCGCACGGCCATTTGCAGAGGAATGCTGGCCGCAGCCTGCTGGTGCCTGCTACTGGCGTCAGCTCGGATATCTGCCGCGGAAATCGTTCAGGTTGCGACCGCTGGTTCCGATGGAATTCCGAAGCAACCGCAGGCCACGGTGGATGCCACCGGGACGGCTCATGTGGTTTTCGGAATCGGAAATGACGTTTTCTATTGTTCCTCCACTGGAGAAGGTGAACAGTTCTCGCAGCCGGTCCGGGCATTTACAGTCCCCAATCTGTCACTCGGTATGCGTCGGGGCCCAAGGATTTGCGTCACGCCTTCAGCGATCGTGGTTACGGCGATTGGCGGACCGCAGGGAAAAGGCCGCGATGGTGACCTGCTCGCGTGGCACTCGCGGGATAACGGCCGGACATGGCAGGGACCAGTCCGAGTCAATGACACGGAGGCCTCAGCACGCGAGGGTCTGCACGCGATGACGTCGTCGGGCAACATCGTCTGGAGTGTCTGGCTTGATCTTCGTGATCAGCGAACGGAGCTTTACGGCAGCAGATCCACAGATGGCGGGCACACCTGGCAGCAGAATCAACGCATTTATCGATCCCCGGAAAAAAGCATCTGTGAATGTTGTCACCCCTCAGCCATCATGGCCGGCTCATCACTGGTTGTGATGTTTCGGAACGCTCTCAGCGGCGACCGTGATATGTTCCTGACGAAGGCGCAAGACGAGAATGCGACATTCTCTGCCGCGAGTCCGTTGGGGCGGGGACACTGGAAACTGAAAGCCTGCCCGATGGATGGCGGCATGCTGACCACGCTGGCTGACGGGCAGTTGCTGACAGTCTGGCGACGCGAAGATGCCATCTACCGCTGTGTTGAAGGCGAACCTGAACAGTTGCTCGGCCGCGGAACTCAGCCCTGGGTAGCCGGCAATTCTCAGGGCCATGCAATCGTCTGGACATCGGACCGCGTGGGTGCCTTGTTGCTGCAGCGTCCGGGCCTGGACGCCCCCGCTGTGCTGGCCCGTGACGCCTCAGATCCAGTGATCGTGACCGGGTCGAGCAGTAGCCGGGCGCTGGTACTTTGGGAGGGTCGCAGCCAGAATGGACCGGCAATTCTTGCCGAATTTGTCTCGCTTCTGCCGAAAGACCGGTAGCCGGTCGGCTGAATCCTTCCGGCTGCTGACGGGAATTCTGCAATCGATGAACCAGACCCTCCCCGTGCATTTTTTTACTCGAATCGGGACATTCTCAGGTCCCCGAATTCATTTGGACCTTGAGTTTCTGACCACGGAATGTCAGTATTACGGGTTGCCGGACTGCCGACCGTGGTTGTCAACCCGTCAACGGGAGTTGTTCCTGAACCAGAGAGCGTCAGCCGCCGGCTGACATTTCAGG
>CAIQIE010000200.1 GCA_903871805.1 uncultured Planctomycetaceae bacterium
CTGCTGCTCTATCCACGGTTTGCGGTGATCGAAGTTCTTCCCGCTGAACTTGTCGTAGCCCATCAGGAAACAACGCCGAACGGTACGGGAAACCACAAACACGATGGCGATATCGGAGGTTGCGAAGATGTCTGCTCGAGCAAGCCGCGGCATACCCTCATTTCCTGGTTGCTTAATTTGTAACCCTACTGGCGTGTTGTTTTGATTTTCACACTAATGACGTATGACCACCAGCAAAAAACAGGATCACTGATCAATCCAAGGGAACGCTGTTACAGCTGTAGTGGTTCTCAACACTGTGCAACGATGACGGGGTGATTTTTCATCCGACAGAACCATTCGTTTCGACCTGTCTAATCAAACTATCCGAGGCCGTGTTTCACAGTCGCTGACGCTTTTCGATTTGGAACGCTGCGATGCTGTGTCCCGCGACCAACTTACCATCGCCCCGCTGATCTGCCCTGCTGCTGAAAACAAAACAAGGTGGCTCCTGCAATGTCCCCTGGGATGCTTGTGGGGTATTGATAGAGAAATCACGACTGTTTGCTGTGTTCCTTTTACTGGATCAACCGATTCCAAACTGCTGTCGGTGCTGTGTCCCCAACTCGAAATCCTGTGTCCCCCACCTGAAATCTTCGGTTCGCGGTCACGGGCATGGACTGTTATCAGGTCGACGTCCATTGTTGCCGTGTTCGGCGTACGTCGCTTTTTCGATACATCGCGATGCTCACGCTGGCGACAATCCGTTTCAGCCCGCACGACCCGAGCGGATTTTTCCAATTGGCAGGTGATCTGCCAGCAACTTGTCGTGGAATCACAACAGAGATTTCGTTGCTGTGTCCCCGGCACATACCTTTTGCTGTGTCCCCCTGGGCACCCTGTGTCCCCCTGACTGGCACCCGCAATGAACTAATGTTCAAAAAGTGTGGCGACGTGGCTGAATTCGGGTGAACTGGCTTTGACTATCAGCGGGGTACTACAGTACAGGAAGGCTTTTACAGGATGGGAGATAGTTTCGTGGCGAACTCGAGTGATTTTGTTGATGATCTCATCAATTGTTGCATGGCCCTCGCGGGCACGGTGGTTGCCGGAGGCCTCTTCGGAGCAGCGCTGACGTTCCTGGCGATTTCCGCATCCCCACAGTCCATAATCCCGGGATTCACACTCGGATTGATCTACTCCGCGATCCCGGGTGTCGTCGTGAGTCCTGTCGTCTTCCTGCTCTCAGGTCTGGCCAGATTTCGGTCTGACGAAAAACGCACGCGTTTTGCCGCGGCGTTGACGGGCGGGCTGACCGGGGCCGGCAGTGTCTTTGTTCTACTGATCGAGTCGCCCTTAAGAGTTCCCGTTGCACTGCTTGCAGCATTACTTGCGGCGGTCACTTCGGTAATTGCTGTGGGTCAGCGAACCGACAGACCCGCCGCGACGAATATCCGCTATTCACAAAAGTCAGCTACCGTGCTGTTGTTATTCGGTTTTTTTCTCAGCAATTCCCTCGTTGAACTGTTGCGCATCGCACGATCTGCGGCGGTTGAAGATCCTGGTTTTGTCAGTGACCTTATGGTTCTGCAGATTCTCCGGGTATTTGTTGATGGTATGCTCGTTGCCCTGTTATCATTACCACTGGTATACGTTGTGTTTCGCATATTCCGAGTGGACAGCCTTCAAAATCCTGGACGCATTCGCCGTCTGTTGGCGATCGGGCTATGTGCTGCCATCTGCTGCCTGATATCCGGTCTGTTTAACACGCCAGTTAACACGCCAGGTGTCGTTTCGTCACTGATGAATGTGACGCTTACCACACTCTTCGCTGTGCTGCTTTCGAAACGGGTATGCGTTGTCTGATCCGTCGTAATCGATCTGATGAAAAACTCCTGTCTACTGAACCACTACAAGTGTGATCTGCATGTTCAAAGACTCAAATGACTGACATCTGCTTATGGCAGCCTACGCTGAATATTATGACGCTCTATAAATCACGCTGACGTAGAGGAACTTCAGCAATCAGTGCGATAGTAATTCAGATGGTATTAACTTTCGGTCCGACTGGTTGACTCAATGAGTGATTGGTTCGGGCCAATTCAGGTGTTTGTGCAGAAATGAATAGGTCCCCTGTCCGTTGATCGTATGTGGCCCGACGAACCACTCAATCTCCGTCCGATCTCCGATTTTGAGCTGCGCTGAATACAGGTGGCGAACTTTCGCGTACTCGTAGCCCACCCAATCATCTTCACCAACGCCATCAAAATGGCCTCGTTCCACCATGAATGGTCGCGGGCAAATCAACGCAGCCATCTCCGCGTAATTAAACGTACTCCCGAGATCCCATTCGAATATCTCATACTCTCCAGTCCATATATAACTGAAATTGTGACGAGTGGTCGCATTTTTCAATACCCACTCATTAAAATCTGCTGAACAAATCGACAGGCAGTAGTCCGTAACAAGCGCGGGAATCCTCATAGCAGATTTACCACCATAGCTCAGTCCGTAGAAAGCAATGCGATCCGGATCGACATTTGGCTGAGTCTGTAACCAGTCCACAATTTGCTGATGCTGTGGCACAATCAAAGAGAAAAGAGACTTTCCCAGTGGCTGCGCCTTTCGCTGAAGCGTTCGGAACCGATCTGTAAAAATGTAGGGATTCTGGGGTGAAAAGGTGATAAATCCACGTTCACAAAGCTTTGCCGCGAAATCGTGATAGGCTGGATGATCGCCCTGAATGATGTCTGCTGGTCTGCCTTCCAAGCCGTGCTGACAGACAACGACCGGGCGTTTTTCGCCGGGTTTCAAATCTCTCGGCAGCAGTAGAATTCCGTACGCAAAGACATCCGGGAAAACATCCAGCATCACTTCATAACCGACCCACTTGTCTGTTTCATAGCTCCTGCGTGACCGAGCATTGAAGGGGAGTACCGGAATCTGAAACTCACCAATCACGGATTTTCGAAAGACGTCCCGATAACTCTCAGAACTTTGGGTGTACGCTTCAACTGAGGTCACATCCAGCTTCGACATGAATTCCTTCCGCACGAAGGGGCTTTCCCGAAGCAGCAGTTGATTGTGGCGGTCCAATTGCTGAATGACCCGCTTTTCACGTCCTTCCTGAATGACTGAAACGATCGGGTCATGCACTGTCAGTGGTTCATTTGCAGTTGACATCGCAACACCCGTCAGTTGTGTCAGCCATGCCGACAGGATTTCCGGATTTACGACACGTTCTTCTGGCTGAACAAGCGTCAGATTCTCGCCAAATCTGCCCAGTTTCGACTGCGCTTTCCTGAATTCCTCTGCGGCCGCCAGTGGTGATGGAGATGCCAATTCTGCCGGTGCCCCCCCATTGCCTGCCAATTGAAATGCGGGACCATCTGTTGTCAGCACCATAAGTTTGCGAGGGGCGCAAAGACAGGCCAGTTCCGCCGCACCAAATGACTTCAGGAGTCCGCTGAAATTTCGATCGATTGGTTCCTGCCAGGAGGCCTCGCGGGGTCCAAAAAAGCCACTCACGGCAGTGGCGTCGATTCGGGTGTCGAGAGCCGCTGCAAACAGTGCTTCCATGCCACCTTCACCATGTCCGTACACACCAATTGGCTGATCCGGTGCATCTTTTTCGAACCAATCCACCAAACTCAGGACGGACTGCACTTCGTACCCTGCCAGCGTGCGTCCAAGTTCAAACGCTGCCCGGTGCAGGTATTCACGATGGGTCAGATCCGCTCGTCCCAGACGCTTTTCCCGCTGTCTGCTGACCAACATTGGCACGACAACTCGACACCCGGACTCTGCAAGTAATCGAGCCACCTGTTGACTCGCCGGCAGACCAGCCTGCAACCCGGCCATTTGCTCGGGAGTCTGGTCCGCATCCGGCAGTACGATGACACTGCCACGAACAGGTTTTTTCGGCATCAGTAACAGACCTTCTCCGGCAACCGAGATCAATCCCTGTCCCTGTGGCGAGGGATCACTCAATACGGGCCAGCGGATTGCCTGAACAATTACATTCTCCGATTCAGCAGCAATCGAACTCAATCCAGACCAGGTGATGATTTCGGGTCTTGAAAAACTCAGTCGC
>CAIQIE010000201.1 GCA_903871805.1 uncultured Planctomycetaceae bacterium
AGTGAGGTGCAGGGTCAGAAGGCAGAGGATCGACGATCGAGAGGTCATGTTTTCTGGTGGGTGCCGGTTTGGTAATTCCGGAGGGAGATGTACAGTGAAGGCGTCCCGAATTCCACTGAAATCCGTTGAAGAAACAGATTGCCGGAGATTCTTTGTTGGCGGCGTGGATCAGGAGAGTGGGCGGGTGCGTTGAGATTCTGGCCTTGCAGGGTTGCGAGTGTGATTGAGGTTGATCGGAGAGGGGAGAGGGTGTTGTTATGGGATTGCGAATCGTACTGATGGGAACCGGGGAATTTGCGGTACCACCGTTTCGGGCAGTGCTGGAATCGGAACATCAGGTACTGGCGGTGTTGACGCAGCCGGACCGGACGGGGCGAGGGCATCATCAGCATGTGAATGTGGTGAAACAGCTGGCCGAGGGATTTGGGGTCTCGGTCCTGCAGCCTGAGCGCGTGAATCGGCCGGAGGTTCTGGAGCAATTGCGAACGTATCAGGCGGATCTGTTTCTGGTGGCTTCATACGGACAGATCCTGAAACCGGAGTTGCTGGCCATACCGCGGTTGGGGGCCTTTAACCTGCATGGATCATTGCTGCCGCGGTACCGTGGAGCGGCGCCTGTGCAGTATGCGATTTGGAAAGGAGATCAGCGAACAGGGGTCACAATATTTCAGATTGAGCCTGCGCTGGATTCCGGGCCGATGGTGGGCAGAGTGGAAACATTGATTGGCGAGTTTGAGACATCGGGTGAATTGATGATGCGGCTGGCGGAATTGAGTGTGCCGCTGACCCTGGACGTCCTGGGGCGACTGGAGGCGGGGACGGCCGAGTTTGAGAGTCAGGATGTCAGTCAGGTGGTGTTATCACCGAAGATACCGAAGGAGGCGGGGCGGATTTGCTGGTTGGAAAGTTGTCGAGCGATTTCCTGTCAGATTCGGGCGATGCAGCCGTGGCCGAAGGCCAGTTCGGTATTGGAGCGAGAGGGGCATGAGTCGGTGCGGTGTTTATTTCAGCAGGTGCAGCTGGCGGAGGCGGGATTGGTTTTGGGGGACGATGTTGCGGAGGGGAGTGTGCGGGTGCATCAGGGGCGGCCTTATGTGCGTGCGGGAGACGGCTGGCTGGAGATTCTGAAGATTCAGCCGGAAGGTCGCAAAGCGGTGGATGGGCGAGCGTTTGTGAATGGGTATTCGCTGTCGGCGGGGGCGATATTTCGTTCAGAGCAGGGGGCAGCGGTGTGACGGCAGGCGAGTTTTGGGGGCATTTTGCGGGGAAAATCTGTCAGGTTAAGGGGGATTCCGGGAAATGATTTCGGCCCTGAGTTACTGTGCAGGCTGGATGACGGGGATTGCAGGGAATGGGGGGTTGTGAACGGATTTTCCGACGGTTAGTTCGCTGTAAATCGTGAATTTGCAGGCATTTAAGGCATGTCTGGGATGGGAAAACCGATGAAACGAAGTTTGTCGGAGGCGAAAAAGTGCTCAGGCCTTATCTGGGGGAAAATTCTCTGGATCCCTGACACTTTTACCAAATTCCAGGGGCAGCGCAGTAAACCCCGGGGCCTGGTGTTAAAATGGCGCCCGGGAAAGCACTGGTCCGGATGACGGTGTGATTCCTTCCGGGTGGCATCAGTTGGAAGTTTGAGTTTGGAACGCGATCGATAATCCATGGGATGACCGATCGCGCAGGTTGCCGTTGTGAAGCAGCGGCATTTGGTGCCCGGTCGAAAAGCCTTCGGGAAAATTCATGGTGGTTACTGCAAATCTGGAAAAGCGGATTTGCAGTGACGGGATGATTTTCCTGTTGGGAATGTGGTTCAAGTATTCGGCAGCGGAAAGAGATCCGTATGCTGGCATTATCTGGAATTCGTGTTGAGGTGAGTGTTTTTCATGGCCGTTGAATCACCGCGTGATGTCGTTATAACAGGTCTGGGCATCATTTCGCCGATTGGCATTGGTCGGGCCTCATTCCTGTCTGGAATTACTGAAGGTCGGTGCGGGCTGAAGCCTGTGCAGTTGAATTCGTGGGTTGCTGCGCCGGGTTGTATTGGCGGCGAAGTCAGCGACTTCAATGACGAGACTGCGAAGAAAGAGCATTTGAAGAGTCTGCGGAAGAGTCTGAAGGTGATGTGTCGTGAGATTCAGATGGGTGTTGCATCGGCCTTGCAGGCGATGGAAGACGCTGGTTTGAAGCAGGGCAGTGTGCCTCCGGACCGCATTGGCTGTGATTTCGGTGCGAATCTGATGTCCAGTCCTCCTGATGTTCTTCAGGATGGAGCGATGCGATGCCGTACAAATCGGACTGGCAATCTGGCATTCGATTATGACCAGTGGGGTGAAGTGGGCATGGGGGGGCTGGAGCCACTGTGGCTGCTGAAGTATCTTCCGAACATGCCGGGGTGTCATATTGGAATTGCTCTGGAAGCGCACGGCCCGAATAATTCGATTACGCACGACGAGGCATCGGGCTGTCTGGTGATTGGCGAAGCCTGCAATGCGATTCGCCGAAACCGTGCCGACGTGATGGTGGCCGGCGTCACGGGGACTCGGATACACACCGTCAAAGCGTGTCACTTCCGGCGGATGGATGTACTGGCGGATGGACCTGCGGAACTGCGGTTGCGCCCATTCGATAATGATCGAATTGGTGAGGCCTTATCGGAGGCGGCGTGCAGCTTGATTCTGGAATCGCGCGAGCACGCAGAGGCTCGCGGGGCAAAGATTCTGGGAACGATTCTTGGATGCGGGGCCAGTTCGGTATCGTCACGTGAAGGGCTGGCGGACGAAGCGAGTGCCATACAGATGGCATCGCAGGTGGCGTTGGATCGAGCGGGTATTCTGGCCGGTGATCTTGGTCACATCAATGCGTGTGCATCGGGCCATCTGGAACGGGACCGATATGAAGCGATTGGTTTGCGGCGATTGTTGGGTGATGCGGCTGATCGTGTGCCGGTGACGGCGATCAAAAGTTACACGGGCAGTGCGGGAAGTGGTTCGTCGCTGATCGAGCTGGCGGCATCGTTGTTAGGTCTTCAGCAGGGGCTGATTCCGCGGACGTTGAATTTTCGAACGGCGGATGTTGAAGCGCCGTTGAATGTCGTGCACGGAGAGTCGGCGAAGGCTGCCAACGGGGTCTTTCTGAAAACCAGTGTGACTCGGATGGGCCAGGCCAGTGCCGTGGTGGTCAGAGTTTAAGTGCGGGGAGTGTGTGTTGCCGGACATGTCTGCTCATGAGAAATTGTGTGGTCGCTTCTGACGTTGTGAATACTGCAGATGATGCGGTGCACTGACCGAATTGTGTGGAGTGAGTGAAGAGATTCCATCGCAGGTGAAATATGGCGACTGGCAGTACCACGACATCAGCGGATGCTCTTTCAAAGTTGAAGATTCGGCGAGACCAGACCGCTGACAGGCCTTCGTTCATTTTCCGGTTGTTTCGTGGGATCGTTGTGCTGCTGATTCTGGCGGCTGTTGGTGGTGGAGTGATCGCGCTGGGGGTTGGGCGTGGGTGGATCCCGGACACCGACCGACTGATGGAGGCGGTGCGTCAGAAGCCAGAGGTTCGAGTGGCGACGGTCAGTCTGGAGACTGGTCGGTCTGCGGACGCGACTGTGGTGGCAACGGGCTATCTGGAATCGCGTCAGCAGGCCCGGATTGGGGCGCGTGCTACGGGTCGGATTGAAGCGGTGCTGGTGGAAGAGGGCACCAGGGTTTTGGCCAATGATGTGCTGGCGATTCTGGAGCATGCAGATCTGGATGCATCGCTGGCGGCCATGGAGGCGGCAGCGGCGCGTTGTCGCAGTGAGCTTCAGGAGCAGGATGTAGCGATTCAGCGTGCCCTGCAGGACTTTCGGCGAGCAGAGAAGTCTTTGGCTGCGAAGACGATGACGGCTGCCGAATTTGACACCGAGAAATACGAATATGACGCGGCTGTTGCGCGACGAGGCTCATTGGAAGCCGCTTTGCTGCTTGCGGAAGCGCGGGTTCAGGAAGCAAAACAGCTTCGTGAAAACATGTTTGTGCGGGCTCCTTTTGCGGGGACGGTGATTTCGAAGGATGCTGAGTTGGGAGAATCGATCCTGCCCGGTGGCATGGGCGAAGCTTCGGGGCGTGGATCTGTGGTGACGATTGCGGATCTGGAGCATCTGGAAGTCGACTGCGATGTGAAGGAGGATTTTATCAGTCGAGTGACTCAGGGGCAGTCAGCGGAAGTGGCCGTGGATGCTGTGCCCGGAAAAAGGTATCAGGGTAAAGTCCGAAAAATCATTCCCATGGGAGATCGTGCCAGAGCGACTGTGAAAGTGCGGGTTGCCCTGGTGGATGCGGATGAGAAGTTGTTTCCTGAGATGAGTTCGACCGTGTACTTTCTTTCGGCAGAGACGAAGGAGAGTACAGAGCAGGAAACTTCGAGGGTGTTTTGTCCAAACGATGCGATTCAGTCGGCCGGATCTGAGACCTTTGTGTGGGTTGTGGGATCCGAAGACCGGTTGCGTCGAATGGTGATTCAGACCGGAGAGAAGAAAGAAGATCGCACGGAAGTGCTTTCCGGACTTCAGGGTGGAGAGAAGGTTGTCGTGAGTCCTTCGCAGGAATTTCGTGAAGGCATGCCTGTCAGGGCGGCGCAGTAAAATCGATGGTCGGTACAATACGGATGTTTCTCTGGCCGGTCTGAAGAAGCAGAGTAACGGCGAGGTCATACGGGCCCTGGCTGGTTTGTCGAGTCGGTTTGGCGGGGCCGCTTAAGTTTCAGTGGCGTCCGGGGCATTTGCGTGCCCTGGCAACGTAGGCAGCAAGCAGGAGTGAGCCTGTGACTGAAAAGTCGGGTAATCCCATTGTACTGGTCAGGGATGTCAGCAAAGAGTTTCGGCGGGACAAGCTGACGATACCGGTTTTGTCCGGCATGAATCTGCATTTGGACGAGGGTGACTATCTGGCATTGATGGGGCCCTCGGGATCCGGAAAGACAACATTGCTGAATCTGATTGCCGGGCTTGATCGTCCGACATCGGGGGATGTGATTGTGTGTGGACAGGATCTGGGTCGATCATCAGAAGGGGAACTGGCCAAATGGCGGTCTCGTCATGTGGGATTCATCTTCCAGATGTACAATCTGATCCCGGTGCTGACGGCCTATGAAAACGTGGAGTTGCCATTGACGCTGACGTCGTTGTCTCGTCGCGAGCGAGACGAGCATGTGCGTACGGCATTGCAGGTTGTGGGTCTGGCGGATCGGATGGATCATTATCCGCGACAGTTGTCCGGTGGTCAGGAGCAGCGTGTAGCGATTGCTCGCGCGCTTGTGACAGATCCGACATTGTTGGTGGCTGACGAGCCGACTGGCGACCTTGATGCGAAGTCCGCTGGAGAGATTCTGGATTTGCTGCACCGACTGAATACGGAGTTTCACAAGACCATTGTGATGGTGACTCATGACCCGAACGCTGCGGCGCGAGCACGTCGGATTCTGCATCTGGAGAAGGGCGTGCTGGTGTCGGATGTTGTGACCTCCGGCAGGAAGGAGACGGCGGGATGAAGACACTGATGTACATCTGGAGAAACGTGCGAAGGAACCGGCTGCGGAGTTTTTTGACGGTATTGTCGGTCGGATTTTCGCTGGCCCTGATGACAGTGCTGTATGGATTTCTGGCCTCACAGGACACTTACAAAAACAGTGCCGCGCAGGCCAATCGCATTGTGGTGATGAATGTTCAGGGATTCAGTGGGCGGCTGCCGATTTCTACGGTGGATGATGTTCGGGCGATGAAATCCGTTGTGGCGGCAGTTCCATTTTCGTGGTACGGTGGTTCGTATCAGGATGAGCAGATGCCGTTTGCACAGTTCGCGACGGATCCCGAGAAGTTGTTTGATGTCTGGCCCGAGTATTCAATACCGCCTGAGCAGCTGGAGTCGTGGAAAAAGAACCGTCAGGGATGCGTACTGGATCGGCGGATTGCCGAGCGTCGAGGCTGGAAGGTTGGAGATCGGGTGCCGCTGAAGGGAAATATTTATCCGTTCGACCTCGACCTGGAAATCAGTGGGATTTTTGATTCTCCGAAGAATACGGATTCCCTGTATTTTCACTGGGATTATCTGAACGAGGGACTGAAGCAGCGGAATTTTGCAACGTTGGACAACGCCGGGACGATTTTTGCGAGGGTGCAGGCGCCGGGTGATATTCCCCTCGTGATTCGAAATGTGGACGATCGTTTTGGAAGTTCCGACACACCGACTCGCAGTCAGACGGAGGCCGCATTTGCGCAGATGTTTATTGACATGCTGGGGAATGTTCAGGTGCTGATTCGAAACATCGGAATCGCTGTTGTGTTTTCCCTGTCACTTGTCACTGCGAATTCCATGTCGATGGCCATGCTTGAGCGAGTGACGGAGATTGCGGTGTTGAAAGCGATCGGATTTTCGCGGGGGCGAATTCTGGTGATGGTATTGGGTGAGTCGTGTTTGATTTCGATGCTGGGCGGATTTCTGGGTGTTGGAATGGGGTGTTTCTTTCTGGAAGGCATGAATCGGATTCTGCCGCAGTTCTTCCCATTTACCGTTCTGGAAATGCTTGGTCCCTGGGTGAGTTATGGTTTGATCGCCGCTTTGTTTCTGGGGTTTTGCAGTGGTGTTGTTCCGGCGATTCGAGCGGCTCAGATGTCTGTGGTGGATGGATTGCGCCGAATTGCCTGACATGTTGAACGAGTATGTTTTGAGAGTGAGAATTCGGTGACCTGTTGAGTGAAGGCATGCTCCTGATGCGGGGGTTGTCATTCGTTATCATGAGCTGAAACAAGCAGGAACGGGCGAAGATTCATGATTCCGGCCAAATACAATCTCAGAAATCTTCGGGTACGATGGGTCACGACGCTGAGGACCGTGATCAGTACGGGTCTGGTTGTCTGGGCATCGGTGTTATGTTTTGGTCTCACGGATGGCTTGCAATATGCATTGCGAGTGACAGGGCATGAGTTGGATCTGATTGTCCTGCGAAAGGGCTCAACCGACGAGATCAGTAGCGGGCTGGAGCAGAAGGTTGCCCGGGACGTGGCGTCGTTACCGGGTATTGCAAAAGATGCCGATGGTCAGCCGCAGTGTTCTGTGGAGTTTGTCACCATCCTGACAAAGCCGCGTCGCAGCAATGGCGGGACAGTGAATCTGATTGTGCGTGGTCTGGAAAGTGTGGGGCGGACTTTGCGGCCGGATTTTCGGCTGGTGGAGGGGCGGGACATTGAGCCAGGGAAGTTTGAGGCCATCACCAGTCGCAGCATGGCAGCGCGTTTTGAGAACCTTGCGATTGGCGAGAAGCTGGAAGTGAATCGCCGGTTTTTTGAGATTGTCGGGTATTTCGAAGCAGCGGGCAGTGCTGCGGAATCTGAGGTCTGGACGGACCTGCGGGACCTGAGTCTGGCCAGAAAAACACCGGGGGCTGTCAGCTCGGTGTGTTTGCGGGCGGAGTCGCCGGAGCAGCGTGATTCGCTGATTACCCGGCTGGCCGAGGACAAGCGGTTTCAGTTGAACGCGATTCGGGAGACTCGCTACTTTGAAGACCAGATGAATCAGTCGAATGCGATCCAGTACATTGGTTACATTATTGCGGGCTTTTTGATTTTTGGAGCGATGTTCGCGGCGGCGAATACCATGTATGCGGCGGTGGCCAGTCGGGCCCGCGAGATCGGCACACTGAGAGCTCTTGGTTTTCCGCGAATGGCCATTTTGACCTCTTTTCTTTTCGAGGCGGTGGTGTTGTGTCTGATGGGGGGCTTTTTGGGGTGTCTGGCGACGCTTCCATTTAATGGTCTTTCCACAGGGACAATGAATCAGTTCAGTGAGATTACCTTTTCCTTCCGTTTCGGCCCCCGCGTGCTTGCTCAGGGCGTCCTGCTGGCCCTTGTGATGGGGCTTCTGGGAGGGTTATTGCCGGCTGTGCGTGCCGTGCGTCTGAATATCATTGGCGCGTTGCGCGAGCGATAAATCGCCCTGTGCGGATTGGTTGCTTTTCAGGCACGTGCCACATTTCTGTTTGTGAAGAGTGCGAACAGAGAAGGCAATTGGGGCGTTTGCGAGTCCGCACGAAAAGTCCGGCTGGATTGGTGCGTTGAGTCTTGCGCGGAACGCATGATTGCCATGCGGATTCGGGTCTGGTCCTGACTGCGGGAAGCGATTGCAGGATAGCGGATCCATGCACGGTATCGTTTTTACGGGTTGGGGGCGTGCAAAACCCTGATGAAGATCCCTTTATAATTGTTAAGAAGGGGGCTTTTGGAGGAAAATGATATTGAGTCGAGTCGGGGTGATTCACAGAATCTGAACACAATGAACGATTTCTTAATGTGGGAATGAAAGTGCCCAGGTTGAGAAATCGGTGAGGAATTCAGCAGCGACGATGTTACCCGAAAGAGGGAAGAGCATGTCAGATCTTCAGCTAAGTCTTGGGATCATGGGGTCGCTGTGTTTGCTTTCGGGGCTTCTTGGCTGGCGTTTGCGGTGTCAGTCCGGTCAGCGTGCCCTGCGACTGGTGACGGTGCTGATGACGGCGCTGATGGGCATCTACATGATGTGGATTTGGGATGCACCAGTCCTTGTGAGGCTGCTTCCATTTTCGGGCGTGATTATCCTTGGTAACTGGCTGCCTGTGATCGGGTCGTATTACGCGGGTGTGTGTGGTTCAACGGGAGCGATTCCGAGATGGCGACGTGTGTTGCTTTCGTCGGGACTCATGAGTCTCAGCGTGTATTCGCTGTTTAGTCCACTCCTGGGCGACATTCCACATTGCATTAATGTGGATTTTGAGCGAATCCTTGAGTTTCAGACGACGGATCAAACGTGTTCTGCTGCGTGTGCGGCAGGTTTGCTGCGGATGCATGGAATTGATGCGACGGAGAAGGAGTTGACGAGGTTGTGTCTGACCCACCGTGGGACTCACTGGATGGGTGTTTACCGTGGACTGACACTGAAGACGGCTGGCACAGAATGGAAAGTGGTGGTGGAGCGACTGTCCGGAGTTGAGTTATCCCGGGCTGGCAGATTTCCCGGAGTATTGTCTCTGACCTTTCACGGACATGCGGCCTTTCGACCTTCAAATACCGGATTCATTCAGAATACCGGGCATTCCGTGGTAAGTCTGGGTACGAACGGGGTGGGGGAGTTAGTGGTTTTTGACCCATCACCGGATTATGGCTTTGAAACGTGGAACGAGACGACTGTTGGTGAAGTGGAATCTGCCGTGTTGCTGCGTCTTGAGTCTCGACTGGGGCAAGAGCCGAAATTCCCGGAAGTAATCCGATCGATTGTCGAAGAGACGAACTCGGTTTACTGGGCGAAGCGTTGACGCATTGTGTCGAGCGACTGTCGGAGCAGGTGGTTTGTCGACAGTTGGATTTGCTTTTTACGGGTGTGGGCGTTTCGCTGTGCTGTGACGCACATCAGGATCAAAACCGCACACTGTGCCTCCCGGACGCTGGTGTTCCTAAGCAGGAAAATCGTGTGCATCTCAGCGTGTGGTGCGTTCGGGGTTCTGCATCTGGGTGCTTTTTCGACATGGCACGGAACCTGCGGAAAGTGTTTTGGCATTTACGGGTACTGTGCGGTCCCGCATTTCTACGGGAACTTCGGAACGTCCGGAGCGCAATTGCGGGTACTGCGAGGTGCAGGAACGGAGCAGAGTCATGATGCAGGGCAGGGTGGGGATCTGGGTCGATCATCGGCATGCGTTTATTCTCAGACCAAATTCGACTGACAGCATGGTGACCACTGTTCATTCGAACGCGGAGTCACAGTCACGGCGTGCGAGCGATTGGGAGTCTGGTCCATTTGAGCCGCTTCAGGTTCAGTCGGATGACGTTCGCCAGCATAAATACACAGCGGAGCTGAATAAGTACTACGACCGAGTCATTGATCACATTGGAGACACGGATTCGCTGGTCATTTTCGGGCCGGGTGAGGCCAAGCTGGAGTTGCGACATCGGCTGGACAAGCATCGATTTTCCAAAGTGCATATTGATGTGGAGACGACGGATCACATGTCGGAAGCTCAGATGCTGGAGTTTGTCCGACTTAGTTGAGCCTCAGGTCTTCGTCACGATTCGATTTGGGGGTGGGTTGCGGCTGTTGGGCGTGTCGCTGTCCGTTTTGGACTGTGAGCGAGCGTCCTGCGGATGTCGGGCCTGAACCCCCAGTTTCAACTTCTGACAGGTTTCTGTTTTGGAATCCCGTTGTGGTGTGAGATGTCGTCTGATACGGGACAGGGGGGTATCGGAGATGAGGAAATCGACGATTGCTGCCTTAATGAGTGTGGTGCTTCCTGGTGCGGGACTTTTTTACTGTGGCAGGGTACGTGCGGCGCTGGTGAACCTCGTGATTGCTCTGGCTGTTCCCCTGGTTGCGGTCTGGGCAGGTTTTCCGGGTGAGCATGTGTTGTGGTTGATTCTGGCAATTGCCGCCGGATCTGCAGGTTTTGCCCATGTAACAGCGGAGAAGTTTTTTGCGGCGTCTGAGTGAATCTTCCGGTTGTTCTGACGTGAAGTGACGGTGTTCTTAAGAGTGAGCGACTGGGGGGGAAATAAACAGGGACCTGTGTCACTGACACAGGTCCCTGTTTTTTCAGAACACAAATCGTTGTGATTCAGGATCCGGAGGAAGCAGCGGCTGTTGCGCTGGAGACGACGGATTCATCCTCCATAGCGCCGTCGAATTCCAACTGTTTCTGATCACCGACTTCCTTGACGCGAACGTTGATGACATTGAGCGTATCGAACGTTCCTCGGAGCAGTTCTTCTGAGAGCGGGTCTTCGATGTATTTTTCAACACTTCGTCGCAGAGGACGGGCACCGTAGTCCAGTCCATCGCCCGCTTCTCCTTTGTCGATGATGAAGCCTCGGGCTTCGTCGGAGAGAATGAGTTTCTTGCCGCGTTCTTTGAGCCGTTCGAAGACCTTTGCGAGTTCGATATCGACGATCTGCATCAGTTCAACCCGGGTCAGTTTTCGGAAGACGACAACTTCGTCGAGACGTCCGAGAAATTCCGGTTTGAACTGTTTCTGCAGTTCGTGCATCAGGTTGATCTTCATGTCATCATAGGTTCGTTCTGCGTCACGTTCGCGCAGTGTGTGCAACCCCATGCTGCCACCATGTGCCATGCGTGCAGCACCGGCATTGGTGGTCATGATCAGGATGACATTCTTGAAGTCCACCCGGCGTCCGAAGCTATCGGTCAGATGTCCTTCTTCCATGATCTGGAGGAGCATGTTGTAGACATCCGGATGTGCTTTTTCGATTTCGTCGAGAAGCACTACGGCGTAGGGGCGGCGGCGGATTTTTTCGGTGAGCTGTCCACCTTCTTCGAAGCCCACGTATCCTGGAGGAGCTCCGATCAAGCGGCTGACGTTATGTTTTTCCATGTATTCAGACATGTCAATCTGAATCAGGGCATCTTCGTCACCGAACATGAATTCTGCGAGAGTTTTGGCGAGCAGCGTTTTGCCGACGCCTGTTGGTCCGCAGAACAGGAACGCCCCTGTGGGTCGCTTCGGATCTTTGAGCCCGCTGCGGCTGCGGCGAACGGCCTTGCACACCTGAGTGATTGCCTGATCCTGGCTGATCACACGGCGGTGCAGTTCCTGTTCCATCTGCAGCAGTCTGACGGCATCTTCGCTGGAGAGTCTGGTCAGTGGAATTCCGGTCATTTTTGCTACGACTTCAGCAACAACTTCCGCATCCACGACACCGTCGGTCTGGCGTGATTTTTCGCGCCATTCTTCGGTGAGTTGATCCTTTTTCCGACGGAGTTTATCAGCCTGATCGCGGAAGGAGGCGGCTTTCTCGAACTTTTGTTCGGCGACTGCTTCTTCTTTGGAAGTGTTGAGCCTTTGAATTTCTTCTTCCAGTTCCTTCAGGTCTGGTGGTCGCACCATGGACTTGAGTCGGATACGAGCGCCGGATTCATCGATGACGTCGATGGCCTTATCAGGGAGGCAGCGAGCGCTGATGTAACGATTGGACAGTTCGACTGCTGCTTCCAGAGCATCATCAGTGATTTGTACGCGGTGATGTTCTTCGTAACGATCGCGGAGCCCCTTGAGGATCTCGACAGCCTGGCTGGCGGTTGGCGGATCGACCATGACGGTCTGGAAGCGTCGTTCCAGGGCACCGTCTTTTTCGATGTACTTGCGATATTCATCCAGGGTTGTGGCACCAATGCACTGAATTTCGCCACGGCTGAGTGCGGGCTTGAGGACATTGGAAGCATCGATTGCCCCTTCGGCGCCACCGGCACCAACGAGCGTATGAAGTTCGTCGATAAACAGGATGGTATTTCGAGCCCGTCGGACTTCATTCATCACGGCTTTGATGCGTTCCTCGAACTGTCCGCGATACTTGGTGCCGGCGACCATCATGGCAAGGTCGAGCACGATGATACGGCGGTCTGCCAGAATATCGGGAACCGCGTTATCGACCACCATCTGGGCAAAGCCTTCCACGATGGCCGTTTTACCGACCCCGGCTTCACCCAGCAGTACAGGGTTGTTTTTCTGGCGTCGGCAGAGAATCTGAATGACGCGTTCGATTTCCCGTTCGCGGCCGATGACCGGGTCAAGTTTTTTCTGTCGAGCCAGTTCGGTGAGGTCCCGGCCAAAGCTGTCCAGTGCCGGCGTTTTGCTGCGGCTGGCTCCCTTTTGGGCGGCAGCAGCACCACCAGTGGCAGCGCCGCCGCCACGTTCTTCAGCACCTGGCTCGGCGGATTCCATACCATGACCGAGCAGATTGAGAACTTCATCGCGGACGTCGTCAAGTTTCATGCCCAGATTCATCAGAACCTGAGCGGCAACGCCTTCCTGTTCGCGAAGCAGTCCGAGAAGCAGGTGTTCAGTTCCAACGTAATTATGATTCAGGTTACGAGCCTCATCCATCGCATATTCGATGACCTTCTTGGCTCGCGGGGTCTGTGGAAGTTTGCCCATGGTTACCATATCTGGCCCGGTCTGGACAATTTTTTCCACCTCAATACGGATCTTTCGTAGATCCACATCAAGATTTTTCAGGACGTTGGCAGCGACGCCTGATCCTTCCTTGACCAGTCCCAGCAGAATGTGCTCAGTGCCAATGTACTCGTGGTTGAAACGCTGGGCTTCCTGATTGGCCAGTTGCATCACCTTGCGGGCACGGTCTGTGAAACGTTCGTACATTCGACGTCCTCGTTCTGTTCTCGAAGTCCTGTGAAGTTTTG
The DNA here is from genome assembly GCA_903871805.1 of uncultured Planctomycetaceae bacterium. Classification (GTDB taxonomy): domain Bacteria; phylum Planctomycetota; class Planctomycetia; order Planctomycetales; family Planctomycetaceae; genus SXXK01. The sequence continues at coordinate 13,212 of CAIQIE010000201.1, forward strand.
TCACAGGTTCAAGGGTTCTGCGCCACCTTGTCAGAACCCGTTTTTGTGATGACTTAATCCGATTGCAGGACCAGTTACTGGTGACCCAGTGTTAATCCAGTCTTATTTCCGGAACTCTAGCGGCAAATCCTCGAAAGGCTCGATTTTTTTGCTGCTCTTTCCCTAACCCACCCGGAATTCGTGGAAACCAGACCTGAAGACTCTTGACCCGATATAACGGATGAACCGCTTCCATCGCGTTCAGGAGTGGAGCTTGTTTCGGGCTGTTTTGCGAAAACCGGGCTTAGCGTTACTGTTTGACAGTCTGCAGATGCTGTTTGTTCTGCTGCCATTACGGCAGCGGACGGTTCAGCTTCTGCCGAATTTCATCGAGCAGCGAAAACTGTTCCAAATTCTAGGTGTGGAACGGTGAACGGACAAGACACCCACGGCATCGGATGGAGGCTGTGGGGAGAAACTTCCTGAATCTGCCGGTTAGAACTGGGCCTTGAGCGACCGAGAAGGTTTGGGGATTTGGCCAGTCGTTAGGTGTACCGAACGGCTCGGTGCTGAAGTTCAAAGTATTCCGGCAGAAGGCTATCGACCTGGAGCAGGCCTTTTCGGGTGAGTTTCAGTGTGTGCCCTTCGAGGGTCAGGTAGCCGGCATTCTGTTGATTTCGCAGGGCGTCGGCGAATTCCTGCTGCGTGTTGACAGAATATTTCTCGTTCAGCCGATGCAGATCCACTTCACCTTCTTTCATCAGCAGTACCAGTTCGCGGATCAGTAACTGATGAGGTGTTGGTTTCAGGGCACGATTGACGGGAAGTTCACCCCGATTGACGGTTTCCATGTAATCTTCGATGCGATCGAGATTTTGATAGTGAACGCCGTGAAAGTGCCCGAATGAGGAGACTCCGGTAGCGATCAGGTCGCATCCTCGCCAGACATTGTCGCGATAAACGAAATGATCCTGCTTTGGATTTTTCACAAGTTCATTACCGCTGGAGACGTGATAGCCGGCGGCAATCAGTCGATCCATGGCTTCGCTGACCCAGCGTCGTTTGGTTGGCCAGTCAGCCACGGGTGACTGCGCGCCCTGTTCCCGCATTTCCTTTGAGTACACGGTATTGAAGGGGAGTTCCATCTGATAGATGGTGATATTGTCGGGGCTGAGTTCGATGGCCTTGTCGATGTTGCGATGCCAGTTTTGATCCGTTTCTCCGACCATTCCCGCGATCAGGTCGATGTTGACCTGAGGAAATCCAATGTTTTGAATCCATTCCCATGCCTGGAACACTTCCGGTGACAGGTGGGCACGTCCGTTTTCTTCAAGGATCTGATCGTTGAAGCTTTCGACGCCCAGGGAAATTCGGGTGATACCGATATCCCGAAGGGTTTCCAGCTTTTCAACGTTCAAAGTGCCAGGTTCACATTCAAACGTCACTTCCTGGGCATTTTCCCAGGTGATGTAGGCGCTCATGCGTTCGCGCAGCGACCGCAGTTGTCGGGAGCTGAGATAGCTGGGGGTTCCGCCGCCGAAGTACACGAACCGCAGGTCTCGGGAGCCGATCGCTGGTTTGCGGCTGATCATCTCCAGTTCCAGAATCAGTGCCCGGACGTAATCTTCGATGGCCTTTGCGTTCTGATTTGTGTAGACGCGAAAGTAGCAGAATTTGCAGCGTTTTCGGCAGAAAGGAATATGAATGTACAGTCCGAGCGGCGTGGAAGCGGTTTGAGCAGGGTCTGTGTTCAACGCTTCGATCGCCAGCGGCACGTAGTCCGTTTTCCACTGAGAGAAGGGTGGATAATTGGAAATGAAGTAACTTCCGACTTCGGTTGTGGCTGACGTTTCCGTTGTGGTCATGAAGCACTTCCGGTTCCAGGCGAACTGATTAGGCGGTTGAGAAGACTGGCTGGAGGAATCTGGTTTGAGAGATACGTGGGCACTGTCAAAAATTGCCAGTCAGGCAGACGAGATATTGCGTGGTTGGATTCAGGAAAAACACAGCAGGCGTCCATTCTGCTGGTCTTCACCGACGACCAGACAGCCTTCGCTGATTGCGATTCCGGCAGTGATATCGCGTCCAGCATTATACTTCCAGATTTCCATGCCGGTTTGAACATCGATTCCGTAGAGATTACCATCTCCGGACCCGACGAAGAACCGTTGATCGATCAGAACACCGGAGCATTCGATTTTGGCGCGGGTCGCGAATGTCCAGGCGATCTTACCAGTACTGCGTTGCACGGCGTGCACCTGTTTGTCGTGTCCACCAGCGATAACGAGATCTTCGGAAACGACGGCCGAGGCATGGAAAGGCATTTTTCGCGGGGCTTCGTACTTCCAGACGAACTCACCCTTTCGCCAATCCACGCAGACGATGAGTCCGGTGTGTGTGCCCACGTAAAGCTGATCGCCAACAAGGGCGGGTGAAGCAATCAGGAAGGATTCCAGCGGCATGTCCCGGAATTCTTTTCCCGTGTCCAGATCGATGACTCGCAGATGTTCATCACAGCCCGCGAGAAACGTGAAGTTCTCTGCAATGGCCGGGGAGCAGTTAATACGGTCATTTGTCTGGAACTTCCAGACTTCCTGGCCTTCTTTCGTAAGGCAGTAAAGGATACTGTCGTGTGAAGCCAGCAGTAGCTTGTCCTTGTACTGAGCGACGCAGCCGGCAATTTCGGCGCCGGTTGCAAAGATCCACTGTTTCTTTCCGGTTGCTCGATCGATGGCATGCAACACACCATCCTCGTCGCCGATATAGACGGTCTTTTCGGTGATCAGCGGCGCTGCTTTGAAGCCCGGAGCGAATTTCTTCGGATCTGTCTCTTCAATCGATCGATACTTCCAGATCTCTGAGCCGTTTTTCAGATCGAGGCAGTGCAGAAATCCGGCAAGTGCGGGTGCATAAACACGACCGTCCGCGATGGCCACAGCTGCCACCCAGCCATCCGGTGAGGGAAACTCCCATCGCAGGGTCGGAGTTGCCGAGAGCGTGCCTTTCGCGATGCCTCGCTGATCCGGTGTACCGCGGAAAGACGGCCACGAGTCGTCAGCAGACGGGGTGGACGGGTCAGCCGTGGATCCGAGGCTGAGAGCGGCTTGCCATGTTGCAGCGGAGAGGCCTGCAAGTGCGGTGCCTGCCAGAGTTTGAAGTGCTGTTCGTCGGTGGATTGAAGAAGGCGTTGCCGGAGTCGAAAACATGTTCAGAGATCCGCAGAGTTCAGACAAATGTTCAAGGGAGGATATCGAGGAGTATTCTGAAAGATTCAGAGTCATGTGAACAGGAAGAAGATGCCGAGCGACAGTCCGTCATCACTTATGCCCGGCCGAGCCTGACGCCGCCTGGTCAGACCAGGGTGGGGCAGAAGTGCTGGTTCAGCCTGATCACAAATCGCCATTGTAGCAGGCCAGTCCGTACGGCTTACGAGGTTTATGCGGTGGAATCTCCGGTTTTGGGTGGTGATTTCATGAAAGTTCCCCGGAAAATCGGACTCTGCTTCTCCACGGAGCGTTCCCTGGTATACTCAGACCATGTGTATCGGTTGCCACCGGTCGGAAATTGCAGGGCGCAGATGACGCAACGCTTTGTCCCGCGTGGGCGAAGTTCCATGGCGGTGCTCCTGTATGTTTCAGCCCGGTCCGTCGCCTGAACTCTGTCCTTCATTCCAGTTCATTCCAGTTCTGTTTTTCGGGAGCCCACCAGATGAAGCCCGTGAAGAATTCGCCTGACTGTTGTTCGGATCGACCTGCTGTAAATCGGCGTTCGTTTGTGGCGGCGATGGCTGCAGCTTCGTCAGCGTTTGTGCTGCCCAGTCGGGCGATTCAGGCCGGATTGTTTTCCGGCCCATCACGCACCAGTGCCGCAGAGACGGCAGTGTCGGAGTTTTACGGAACGCTGACCGACGACCAGAGGAAGGTGCTCTGCCTGCCATTTGATCACGAACTTCGCAGTCGTATCAGCGCCAACTGGCACGTGACCGAGCCAACGCTGGGGCAGTCATTTTACACGACTCAGCAGAGAGAGTGTGTGGGGCGGATTGTCAAGGGACTGTGCAGCGAAGAGGGTTACGAGCGCGTCACTCGCCAGATGGATGAGGATGCTGGTGGACTTCACGAATTCAGCGTCGCCCTGTTTGGTGCTCCGAGTGATGCAGAAAAGCCCTTTGAATTTATGCTGACCGGTCGTCACCTGACTTTGCGGGCCGACGGAAATTCTGTGGACCGTGCCGCTTTTGGTGGCCCCATTGTCTATGGGCATGATCAGGTTGACCCGGTGGCTTCAAAGAACATCTATTTCTATCAGACTCAGCAGACCGATGCAGTCTTTAAATTGCTGAAAGACGATCAGGTTGCGAAAGCCCTGGTGGAAAATGCACCTGCGGAAACTGCAGTTCAACTGCAGGGCGAGAGCGGGAAATTTGCCGGTATCCGCGTGGGTGACCTGTCAGCAGAGCAGAAACAGCAGGTCGAAAAGACTCTTGGCGTGTTGCTTGCACCTTATCGCCGTGAGGACACAGATGAGGTCATGGAAATTCTCAAATCATCCGGCGGTATGGATCAACTGCACATGGCCTTCTATCGTTCGGGCGATCTCGGCAATGACAAGATGTGGGATATCTGGCGCGTGGAAGGGCCATCTTTTGTCTGGCACTATCGTGGTGCTCCGCATGTGCATGCCTACATCAATATCGGTCAGATAAAAAAAGCCTGACTGTCGCTGGTTGACAGAGACCACTCTGGCAATCAGTCGCAGTTCCGTGAACGGCCCGGTTTGCTGAAGCAGACCGGGCTCCTTTTTCAGCAGCCCGTTGAAATACAGAGAGTGGTCCAATGCTGTTTCGTTCTGCCGGAATTTTTGTCGCTCTATTGACGATGGCCTGCCTCACTTCTGCGGCTCAGGCTGCCACACTGGTGTATGCCTCACGTCTGATCGACGGACGCAGTCCACAGCCGCTGACTGATGTCACTTTAGTTATCGACGCCGGGAAAATTCTGGAGGTTGCCACAGGATTTGTGCCGCCGAAGGATGGCGACCGTGTTGTAGATCTTCGCAGATATACGGTGGTGCCGGGGCTGATGGATATGCATACCCATCTGATGTCCCAGCATTCAAAAGATTCGTACACAGAGCGATTCTTCATGGAGGAATCGGACTATGCACTGCGATCAACAGTCTACGCACGAGTCACTCTGATGGCCGGTTTCACGACCGTCCGGGAACTTGGCGATAATGGAATTAATTCGGTTTCACTCCGCAAAGCCATTGATGAGGGCTGGATCGTTGGGCCTCGCATCTTTACTGCAGGAAAATCCATTGCCACAACGGGCGGGCACGCTGATCCGACCAATGGGCTGAAAGGAAAATTTCGGGAGGATGCTGATCCTGTCGATGGTGTGGTCAATGGGCAGGACGACGCCCGAAAGGCTGTTCGCCAGCGATACAAGGACGGTGCCGATCTGATTAAGCTGACAGCGACCGGCGGAGTTCTGAGTCTGGCAGCCAGCGGTCAGAATCCGCAGTTCACATCCGAAGAACTTCAGGCCATTGTGCAAACAGCCCGCGATTACAACATGACTGTCGCCGTTCACGCCCATGGTGCAGAGGGTATGAAGCGAGCTGTTCTGGCGGGCGTGGATTCCATCGAGCATGGAACCTATATGACTGACGAGATCATTGAGCTGATGAAGCAGAGAAATACGTTCTGGGTTCCGACAAACATGGCTGGAGAGTGGGTCGCAAAAAAGGCGGAAGAACCCGGGTATTTCCCTGAGATCGTGCGTCCCAAAGCTGCTGCCATTGGTCCTGCTATCCGAGATACTTTTAAGCGTGCGTATAAGGCTGGCGTGCAGATTGCCTTTGGAACGGACAGCGGTGTCTCGTCGCATGGCGAAAACGCGCATGAGTTTGAATTGATGGTGGAAGGTGGTATGTCGCCCATGGAAGCGATCCGGTCGGCGACATTCACTGCGTCACGTCTGCTGAAAGTGGAAGATCGCCTCGGTGCACTGCTTCCCGGAATGATTGCCGATGTTGTGGCTGTCGAAGGGAATCCGCTGGAAAACATCAGTGCAATGCGAACAGTGGTCTTTGTAATGAAGGATGGGAAGATTTATCGCGAGCCATAGCAGTGGCGATGTCCGTTCAGGCAGCATGATTGTAGACAACAACCGGCTGTAGTGATGAGTGTCGAAAATTAGCGTGGCTCGTTGGGCCTGCGGCGTTCCTTTTGATGATCACGACCCCCTGAAAGCTGCTGACTCAAGCGATTTTCGGTTGATTTGCGGCAGCGTGTGAAGTGCGGTTTGCAATTCGCAGTTTCTCGAACTGTCGACCTGATCTCTACAGGCGGCTGCAGATTGCTTTCGCGAAGCGCTCAGGTGCCACTTCATCGTAACTCAGATACAGCGAAGGTTCGATCAGTTCCAGTTCCATGATGGCGGGCTGTTCGTTCTCCAGCCGGACAATGTCGACTCGTGAATACAGCGTGGACCCCGGGACCGCGGCGTGGCTGTTTTGGGCAAATTCCACAAGATCCTGTGGTGGAGAGCAGGGGGCGATTGAGGCGCCATGTTCCTCCTGGACCCGAAAATCGCCGTTTTTGGGTTTCTTCACAACGGCATGGCTGAACTGGCCGTCAAGGAATATCAGCGAATACTCGCCCCGTTCCACCACACTGCGGATAAACGGCTGCGCCAACGCAATGCTGCCGTGAAATGCCATGGCGGCCTGACGAAATGTCTCGGGAAGCGACGCCGGAGTCAGTCGAAATGCGTTGTCCGCATTGGCTCCAATCAACGGTTTCACAACAATCTCTCCGACGTTCAGTCGGTCAAACACATCTTGCAGGTCCTGCTCGTGCGGTGAATTGAGCCAAAGTGTCGGAACGATGGTTGTCCCGGACTGCTCAAGCTTCTGCAGGTAAAGTTTGCGAATGTTCCAGCGGACAATATCCAGCGAGTTCAGCAGAGTGGCGGAAGACTGTTCGATAGTCTCAAGAACGTTCAAAAACTGATTCGGTGAACTTTGATAATCCCAGGGTGACCGAATCACAACCAGACGATAGTCATCCCATCGGGCAGCGGGGCATCTCCACGAAACTTCGTCAACCTGGATACCTGATCCGTTCAGACGATCAACAACCAGGTGATCATAGGCGACAAAGTCCTGAAGGCTATCCATCGTGAGAAATGCAATTTTGTGCATCGATGCTGGTCCAAAGATAGAACAGGGAGCCGGGGAGGGGTTTGCAGAAGGGTGGCATGTTGCCCTGTGATGGTTTTTGCAGGGTGCTGTCAGGAACCTGTCGGCACTCAATCGGGAAGGCTGCGGATCAGTTCCATCGTTTCCAGCAGTGGCAACCCGATGACGTTTGTCAGGCTGCCTTCCATGTGGGTCACGAAGGAGGCCGCAAAACCCTGGATGGCGTAGCCGCCCGCTTTTCCCGGAGATTCATTCGTGGAAAGATACCAATCCATGGTGGTATCGGAAATCGCAGAAAATGTCACTCGGGAACGAACTACGACGCTTCGAACCGTATTACCCCGCGAAACGATGACTGCTGTCCACACTTCATGAGTTCTTCCGGACAGTCGCAGGGCAAACCACTCCCGCACCTGCTGCCTCCAGTGTTCTGGTTCAGGTTGCCCGAGGACTTCTCTGGTCCCATCCGACTCACCAGTGACGACTGTTGTGTCGGCAACGACGATCACAGGCGGGTTATCCGGAGAAAACCATGGCTGATGCGGCAACTGATTCTGCACATCGGCATGTTTCAGTGCGGCTATCTCGACCAGTCGCTGTCGGATCTGTGAGTCAAAAGTCATCGATTCAAAGCCGGGTTCCAGCGGCGATGTCGGGGGCAGCACATAGAGACATTCAATGCCGGTTATAGACCCCAGCAATTCGCGGCGACGGGGCGAACGAGAACCGAGAACAACAGAACGGAGACTCATGATTTGACTTTGCACGTCAGAAAGAATTCCCGGGAAATGTCGACATGCCAGAGTTAGTTCATTGTTTCTGTCTGAAGTGCCAGCCATGCCACCAGCGCATCTCGAACGGGCAGTACATCGTGAATTCGTAGAATATCGCAGCCTGCCGCTGCGAGTCCAATGGAGACTCCGATGGTGCCTGCCAGATGCTCCTCCACAGGACGCCCAAGGACTTTTGACAGGAATCGTTTCCTTGAGTGCCCGATGAGGACTGGCCGCTGCAGATATTTTTGAAGAGAGGAAACGGAACGCAGTAGTTCCAGATTGTGCTCAGCCGTCTTTCCAAAGCCAATCCCCGGGTCGATACACATTCGTTCCGGAGGTATCCCCGCCATCAGACAACGATCAACCTGTTGCTGCAGAAACTCGGTCACTTCGGCGACAACATTTGAGTACACCGGATTCAATTGCATGGTCTGCGGTGTTCCCTGAATGTGCATCACGCAGATGCCGGCATCATGCTGGCGGCAGATTTCCAGCATGTGCGGATCAAATGTCAGGCCGGAAATGTCATTAACAATCTCAGCGCCGGCGTCCAGTGCCTGTCGAGCCACCTCAGACTTGGTCGTGTCGATACTGATGGGAATGCCAACTTCTTTTGCCAGTCTTTGGATTACAGGAATGGTTCGTCGCAGTTCTTCGTCGACCCCTACTGGCGCAGCACCCGGACGGGTTGATTCGCCTCCAATATCCAGAATGCTGGCTCCCTCCGCTTCCATAGCTTTTCCACGAGCAACAGCCTGATCGATGGTGCAGAATTGCCCGCCATCGGAAAAGCTGTCCGGTGTCACATTCAGAATTCCCATCAGAATGGGAAGCTGTTGGCGAGTCAGATTGCGGGTGCGTAGAGTCCAGGGATAAGCCATCGACAGTTTCCTGAGTCAAAGGGGCGAACGGGAAGGATATGGGGTTCAGCGGGAAACATCCAGGCGAAATCCGCCCTCCATTGATCGTGGAACGCCCGAAGAACGCAAAAAACAGAAAAACCGCAGGGAATCGGATGGATCAGCGGTAATTCTGCTGGTGGAACAATTTCGGTCGTTTCGATGCACGTATCCCCATGCAGTGCATTTGCCGAAAAAATCCCCTGTTTTCACGACTCGGATGCTGGGATTATTTGTTCATTACACTTGAATATGCCGCAGGCTCAAATACACGATCAGGAGTTTTAAAAACTCCTGGCAGTTCCCCCCTTCGGCAGATTTTCACTGGAAGGCGAATTCCGGAGCCTGAATCAGAAAAGACACGTCAATGAATTCCGAATCGATCACTTCAGTCCCTGATCAGCATCCCGGCACTGCAGCAGGTACTGTGTTACGCAGGGGACGATTTCCTGTATACCCGATTGTTGCCACAGTCCTCACCAGTCTCGTGATTGTACTCAGTCACAGATTTGTTAGTGAAATCGAAGACGCAATTCACCTCGGACTCGACGTCATCATGATGGCCACCCTGGCCCTTGTGTTCAGCCTGTTGCTGATGTGGCTGGTTTGGTTTCTGTTTCGCAGTCGCTGGACCTGGCGAAATCGCCTGATCGCTTCTACAGTCGTGATCCTGCTTCCCGTGGTTTTTTTCAGGGTGTTTCGTCCGATTCATGGGGGCGATACAAATGTAATGCGGTTTGAACCTGTCTGGAACGTTAATTCGGCCGCACTTCCGGATGCATCGCAGACGAAAGTGTCTGCAGACGTGGATCTGCTGACAGAGACGAATGAGGATTTTCCGAGATTTCTGGGGGCCAGTCAGGATGGTCATGTTGAAAACGTGGACATCGACACCACAGATTTCAGCAAAAAAATTCGTGTTGTCTGGAAACAGCCCGTAGGAGCAGGCTGGAGCGGGTTTGTGGTGCGAAATGGTTATGCAGTGACCATGGAACAGCGTGCTGAACGGGAATGTGTGACCTGCTACGAGGTCGCGACGGGCACGCTGAAGTGGATTTATGAACATTCGGCACGGCATCTGGACACAATGCAGCTGGGACGCACCGGGCCCAGATCCACGCCCACAATTCATGCTGGAAAAGTCTATGCTGTTGGTGCCGTTGGAGACCTTGTCTGTCTGAATGGATCCGATGGATCAGTCGTCTGGAAGCACAATCTGAATGAGATTCTGGGGATCACTCTCGGGGAATCCAGAGACAGCGAAGGTCTTGTCACGCTTCACGAGTCCAATACGACCTTGGCCTGGGGAAGATCAGCTGCTCCTTTAATCGTGGATAATACAGTAGTGATCGCCGGTGGTGGTCCCGCCGGTCCGCTTCGCGCAACGCTGTTAGCTTTTGATCTGAGCACAGGCGCATTGCAGTGGAAAAATGGCAGCGAGATGATCGCTTATGGTTCACCGATTCTGGCTAATGTTTCCGGCACCCGGCAGATACTCCTGACGGCCGAAACTCAGGTGATGGGATTCGAGCCTGCCACGGGTAAAGTTCTGTGGAGCTTTGCCAGACCAGGGCAGTCTGACGGAGCCGCAAATACATCTCAGGCTCAGCCTGTCTCTGATTCAGATATTCTTGTCAGTAAAGGATATCCCGATGGTGGCGGTGATCGGATTCACCTCGAACAGAAAGCTGGCGTCTGGTCTGCAACCAGCGTTTGGAACAGCAGCCGAGTGCTCAAGACAAAGCTTACCAGCCCGGTGATTCTTGAGGGGCATGCCTACTGCATCTCCAATGGATTTATGGAGTGTGTACGCCTGTCTGATGGCGAGCAGAGGTGGAAGCGTCGTGGTCGGTTTGGCCATGGGCAGGTGCTGCTGGTGGGCAAAACCTTGCTGGTTCACAGCGAAGAAGGTGAGTTGTTTGTGCTGGAGGCAAATCCGAATGAATATCGTGAGCTGGGACTTGTCAAAACCATCAGCGGCGTTTGCTGGAATAACCTCTGCCTGACCGGGAAATACCTTATGGTTCGCAGTGAAATTGAGGCAGCGTGCCTGGAACTTCCAGTGATCTCCCGGGAACTGTAAGCAGGGACAGTTTCGCCTTCAGGTAGTCATTCGGCGGTACTCGGTCTTTGGTCTAACGAACAGCTTTTGCGGGACGCATCGCGCTGGCAGGAAGCTGACGATACTCGGGTGCCTATCAGCGACAATGTGCTGCCACCGCAGATATCGGAGACAATTAAAAGTTACCGGAGCAGCGCCGTCTGTTCAAACTTCCCGATGCAACCCGGTCGCCGCAGCAGTGTTGGAAGCAGAATCGTTTTCCCGAAACTGCCGTCGCTTTAGCACTTCCAGTTCCATCTGCCGCGGAAACGATACATCAGGCATTTCTGACGAGCAGGTATTACCGGTCTCAATAAGGCGATCAAATTCCGTCTGGTCAAAGCCCCCTGATGACAGCACCATCATGCCAAACCCTGTGCCGATCAGAAGCACACTGAAAACCGCCAGTAAGCTCAGCACCGGAGTAGTGAAGTCTCCGGTGATCCGTCGAAGTTGCAACAGGCCCAGAGCAATTGCAAGGATGATCGCGATGCCGGTTGCAGAAGATGCCAGTCCCATAATGAACGGCCGGATTTTCACTCCGTTCGTCGGCTGTGCGGTTAAGAAGACATCCGGAGAGACGCTGCTGGAGATATCCTGCTGAGGGCCTGGTGGCGACAGAGTTGCCTGCTCAATCGCCTCTTCAACACACAGTCCTGATAGTCCTGAATGCGGTCTTGCCGGAGACACTGACAGATTCGTACTGGCTTGCAGTGTTGAAGGCGGGACCGAAGAACATACGCCCGAGTTACGAGTCATTTGTTTTCCGAAGCTGGAATACACAGTGATCTGACTCCGCCGACATCAACATTTTTCAAATGCCGACTGGGACAATTTCCCAACCGGAAAACGAGCCAGAGAGTCCACATGCTGCTGAAAACGAAGGCGGGCCGCCGCCGGATCAAAAAATCCTATCGACCGGAGATATTCTGTCGTAAGTCTCTTTGATGTAGACAATTATGTCCCGAAAGCGTTTAGCCAGGAACCGGTCAAGCTGAGCGGGCAATCTTAAATGGCGTCGTCCTGAGGATAAACCGGGTTTAGCCCCAGTGCTTCAAGTATGAGCTTCTCGCGCGAACGCATGACGGCTTTGTCAGCGGCAGACAGATCATCGTAACCGCAGATATGAAGCAACCCATGGATCACGTAGAGCAGCAGTTCGCTGCCGGGACTCCACGCACCTTCTGCTGCCATCTGGTACGCCATTTCAGCACTCGCAATGATTTCCCCTTCAATGGCAGCTCCAGCGGCTGGACGAGGATCGTCATCTGTGATCTCGTCGGCCGGCAACCAATCGGCCTGTGTGTCAGGGAATTCTTCGGTATCGGTATCTGCACCCTCTGCATCGTGAGAGACTTCGATGTCATCCGATGAGCTGAAGGAAAAATCCAGCTGAAAGCTGATGACATCTGTGGGATAGTCATGCTGCAGATGCTCGCGATTGATGCGATGAATCGTTTCATTGTCGACAATTGACACACTCAGAACAGCTGACTCAACAGCTTCCAGATTCAGAGCCACAAGCAGAGCCTGCCGCAGCTCCTGCACATTGACAGGAACGCAGGTCTGCTGATTATTGATATCGATTTCAAACATCACGCGGCTCATTCTGAAATGAAAGTCCGCAATCAGCCAGACGGCTGCATAGCTTGTTACGGACGATCAGGCACCGTGAGTTTCAGACGGTAACTTTTAGCGCCAACAAGATTGCTGCTCTGAGTGTGAGGCATCGTTGGCTATGTTTAACCCGGACAATTGGGAGCAACCGCGGCCCGGAGCCGATTCCACGAACCGACTCCAGTCACCGTCCAGCCGGATATTAGTTGCTGGATGCTTTGACCTTGTCCTGATGCTCCCTGTCCATCTCACCGCTTTTCAGCTTCGACCAGTACGAATCCAGATCTCTTTTCACCTTACCGGAAAGCAGGAACAGCCCGACAATGTTAGGCAGCATCATGCCAAAGATCATCAGGTCGCCAAAGTCCATCACGTTCGTTGCAGAGACTACGGACCCAAGAAATGTGAACACCAGGAAGATGGTGCGATAGACCATGGAGGAGCGATCACCGAAGAGATAGGCCCAGCAGCGTTCACCATAGTAGGACCATGAAATCATGGTGCTGTAGGCGAACATAAACGTTGAAAATGCCAGAACGTATTTAAAGTAGGGGATCTGGCCGTCCATCGCCACGGAAGTCAGGGCAGCTCCTTTGATACCAATCGCATCACCGTCAGCGTCCAGAACATACTGGTCCCGGAATTCCTGCGGAAAATCCGGGTTTTTGTAGTCATAGGCTCCGGTAATAACGATGACCAGCGCTGTCATGGTGCAGACGACGATTGTGTCCACAAATGGCTCAAGCAGCGAAACAATTCCTTCGCGGATGGGATACTCAGTCTTTGCCGCTGCATGGGCAATGGCTGCTGATCCAACGCCCGCTTCGTTTGAAAACGCGGCCCTCTTAAATCCCCACACCAAAACACCAAGAAAGCCACCTCGATAGGCATCCGGGTTGAAAGCTGAAGAGAAAATCGATGCGAAAGCCGCGGGAACTTCCGAGTAATTCTTCAGGAGGATCAGGAGCCCGGCGAGCACGTAAACACTGCACATGATAGGGACAATCTTGTCCGCGGTCGATGCGATACGCTTGATTCCACCAATGATCACTATGGCCGTCAGCACGAGCATAATCAGGCCATAAACCCACGGATGCTGATTGAAGAATGGAACGGTCTGACCGACAGCATCGAGGCTACCCTTGACCTGATAAGAGTTGCCACCTGCGAAGGAGCCACCAATACAGAGTACTGCAAAGCTGGCCGCGAAAAACCTTCCCAGCGGAGCCAGACCGAGTTCTGCAAGTCCTCTCGACAGATAGAACATCGCGCCGCCCATGATACTTCCGTCAGGGCGAACTTCCCGATACTTCTGACCAAGTGTGCACTCGACAAACTTTGACGACATACCGAGGAACCCGGCGAGCACCATCCAGAATGCAGCCCCAGGGCCGCCAATTGCAATTGCCGTGGTAACGCCAGCAATGTTTCCCAGTCCAACAGTGGCTGACAACGCCGTTGTGAGTGCCTGAAAGTGGCTGACATCACCGGTTGAATTCGAATCGTCATACTTTCCAGCTATCACGTGGATCGAATGCGTGAACCCCCGAATACTGATGAAGCCCATGCGGATCGTAAAGAAGGCGGCACCAAGTACGAGTACCAAAACCGCAAAATCGATCTTGTTGTCCCCACCCAGAGGAATGGGGAAAAAAATAATGCCACCAACATAACCGTTGACGGTTCCGAACCAGCTATCGACCGGCTTCAACGACTCGTTGATTGCAGAAAAGATATCTCCAGACTCGCTGCTCTCGGCAGTCTTTGAAGGATCACCGCCCGAGACGACATCTTCAATCGCAGTCGATTCCGCACCAACTGCTTCTTTGCCGGTGTCAGCGGTGTCAGTTTCGCCACTTTGCGGTGTAGCGACATTCGGGGCAGTCGCAGGATTGGGCAATGCCGAATCCTGACCAGGACTGACCGTAGACAAAATCAGACACAGAATCAGCGGGAAACAAATCTTCCAAATATGACTTTGGGAATGTTTAAAGGCCATTTCAGGAGTTCCGGTTCTTGGCAAAACAGTAAATGGATTATTTGGCGGTGGTGATCTTGAGCTGATGGACGCATGGAAGGGTGTCTGCCAAAGAAGTCAAAATAGCAGCTGCGATGGCAAAACGTCGAAGCTACAAATTTTGGCATCCATTTGACGGAGACTTTAAGGAACGTTAAGAACGACAGCAGGTGGGTCGAATTTTTGTACCGGAGCAGTCGCACAAGGAACGTGTCAGGACGTTTCCGCAGTGCAAACGGACGGACCCCATGAAAACAACACACAACCGTGAACCAACCAGGCATACCACTGAACAGGGGGAAGCGGATGTCTGGAAAGTCAACGCTAACGCAGAACGCTACAGACGTCTGTCATCACCATCGTGACACAGCTTTTTCAGCGTTGCGACCGGGGACCACCTCGATGCAGGATAACCAGAACAAATCCCTTCGCAAAACAGAGTCCCGCCAGGATAGCCCCGAAAACGTAAAAATCGTGACGGTTTTGCTGCAACCCTTGAAATCATGAAGCGGAAGAGGCCACAGCACAAGCCACGTCACGTTGCTGTGGAAGGTCAATCATCGGTCATGTTTCGGGGTTTCTGACCCGCTGGTATCTGCGTTTCAAGGTGGAAAGCCCCTGAGGGATTCTCAGTATTGCGTGAAGGAATACTGACAAAAGCGCCGCGCTGCCCAAATGCTGTACTAGAACCAAGAGGATGGGCAGGTCGCTGGCAAATGCTGTCTGGAAAGGTATTGATCGCGGGGTAAATGATCACATGTGGCTGGCCGGGCCTTGGAAAACAGTACGCGAAGTCAGGCCCCCAACCCGCTGTTATCAGAGTGACTTGGTAATGCCATCAGAATGAGGTCATATTGCGGTCCCGCAGACTCGAAACGAGTCAATATACCCAACGCACGAACTTTTTGAAAAAAACGGTGTCTAGTGTTGTTGAATTTACAAGCGGAACTGGCAGCCATCGGAAACTACAAGCGTGCAAGTGTAATGGAGAGGGGTTTGTGGTCTCTGGAGTGCGTTGGTGGGTCTCGGGGGAGGCTATCGGGCTGCCCCGGCTTCGGTAACAAGTGGCATTTTGGGCGGTTAGACGGCAAAAATTGCTGCTCTTTGATCCTGAGGCACATCGAAGGCGGCTCGCAGATTCGCGAGACGGCTGAGACAGAGATTTCGGTACGACCTCGGCGCGGAATTTGCGGCGATTCGTGTTGGCGTAGAAATGCCTCAGGAATGGCGCAATTTAAGCCACGAGGTGCTGCGTCGTAATCCCGGACCGTGCGGATTGGGTCGCGGCGCCACGAGTTCTTGGAGCAATGGTTCCTGCGTTTCGTCGGTGTGAGTTGGATTCTCCAGATCTTTCGGCAGACATTGCCGTCGGTACTGGCCTTGATAGTCAGCAAGATCGCGATCTTGATTTTTTTGTGGTCAAGGGTTCAGAAGGAGGGAAGAGTTATGGTCAGTGCAGCCAGGACCGAAGAGTCGCTCTCGTATGTTCCTTCATTCTCCGGGGCGATTCGTCCCGAGAGTAGATTGACGTTTACTGCCGGCAGGTTGCCGACGCCCACAGCTGTGAACGATGAATCTGGTCGCCGCATGGAGTGGGACCAGCAGATTCTTGAGCGGCACCTGGCTGGAGAAAGTGTGGCTGCACTGGCGGCCGCTTTCTCTGTAAGCAAGCCACTGGTGCATACGGCCATCGCCACAGCCCGCACTCAGCGAATAGTGGCATACAATGCCGACTTTATTGATAGTTCTGAATTTCATCAGGAACGGGCGGAAGACAATATCTGTGGCCCGGAGCCGGTACTGGGAACACCTGGTGATGAGGGTGTGACCCGAATACCAACTGGGCTTCCCGCCTACCTTGTCGAATTGTATCGGGTACCGCTGCTGACGAGGGAGCAGGAACAGTATTTCTTCCGGCGGCTGAATTTCCGCAAATACCAATTTGTCGAGCTCCGCAAGACTCTGGATGTACAGCGTCCGTCGGCAAGGCTGTTGAAACGGTTGGAGGCGTGGATAGAGGACATCAAGAGGCTCAAGGCGCTCCTGATACGTTCGAACCTACGGCTTGTCGTGGCAATTGCCAAAAAGTACCTGAAGGCTGGATCGGGCTTTTTCGAACTCGTAAGCGATGGAAACATCTCCTTAATGCGAGCCGTGGAGAAGTTTGACTACTCCCGCGGAAACAAGTTTTCCACCTACGCCTCTTGGGCAATCCTGAAGAATTTTACAAGAACAATACCCGCGGAGCATCAGAGGCTGGAAAGATTCCGCACAGGGCAGGACGAGGTTTTTGCTCAATCATCAGAGAACCGAGGCTCATTTCTAAAAGATGAGCACGCTAACGCCGCACAACGCGAAGTAATACGATCACTACTGGGGGAGCTGGATGGTCGCGAGCAAAAAGTGATTGCGTTTCGCTTCGGACTCGAAGAGGGGGTTGAACCGGAGACACTCGAGCAGGTTGGCTGGCGTCTTGGCGTCACAAAAGAGCGCGTTCGCCAGATTGAAGTCCGTACACTAGAGAAGTTGCGTCGCATTGCAGAGCGCAGGGCCCTTGAGATTCCTGGTTTCTAGACGATCCCCTAAACTTCGGGTGTTCGCGAGCCGAATGAACGGAAGATTTTTGACAAAAAGAGCCAGGTTATGGGTCAGTTTAGGTGGTCGAAACATCAGGAATGACACTGCTTGCGGGGGGCTCTTGGGGCAATACCTTGGAAATTTGACTCGATATTGAGACCTTTCCGGGATCTGCCTTGCGATTCATTGCCTCTTTGTTATACTCCGCGACCCGCTACTGGGCACGTTCTGCGCTAGTGTAGCTCAATTGGCAGAGTTCCGGTTTTGTAAACCGGCGGTTGTGGGTTCGATTCCCACCGCTAGCTTTTGTGAGTTGTGTTTTGTTTGTTTTTGGGAGAATACCTGAGCGGCCAAAGGGGCCAGACTGTAAATCTGGTGGCGTACGCCTTCACAGGTTCGAATCCTGTTTCTCCCAGTGTTAGTTTTTGTGGTCGCGGCTTTGTGTGGTTTGGTTGAGTGAACTGCGGGCGTAGTTCAATGGTAGAATTCCAGCCTTCCAAGCTGGCTGTGTGGGTTCGATTCCCATCGCCCGCTCTTGTTGGGAAAATTGCAGGTGTAGTTGCTCTGGTCTCATGGCGTGGACTGCTGCTGTAGCTCAGTTGGTAGAGTGCGTCCTTGGTAAGGACGAGGTCATGGGTTCAAGTCCCATCAGCAGCTCTTCTGCGGGAACTTTGGTGCGTGGCGATTGTTTGGTGCCTTGTGTAGGGGTGCCGTCTCTTTGAGTGGTTGTTCTGCCGGGGTCGGATGTTTTCCGGCGAAGATTGATCTGGAGTTGGGTTAATGGCAAAGGATACATTTAAGCGAACGAAGCCACACGTGAATGTGGGGACGATTGGTCACATTGACCACGGTAAGACAACCACGACAGCGGCAATTCTGGCGGTACAGGCTGCCAAGGGTTTGGCGACGGTTAAGGCTTACTCTGATATTGCGAAGGGTGGTACGGTTCGTGACGCTACGAAGACCGTGACGATTGCTGCTTCGCACGTTGAGTACGAGACACCAAATCGCCACTATGCACACATTGACTGTCCGGGTCACGCCGACTACATCAAGAACATGATCACCGGTGCTGCCCAGATGGACGGCGCTATTTTGGTAGTGTCTGCTGCTGACGGCCCGATGCCTCAGACTCGCGAGCACATTTTGTTGGCTCGTCAGGTAGGCGTGCCTGCGTTGGTTGTGTTCCTCAACAAGTGCGATCTCGTGGATGACTCCGAGTTGCTGGACCTTGTTGAGATGGAAGTGCGGGAACTGCTGACAAAGTATGGCTTCCCTGGCGACGATATTCCGTTGGTTCGTGGTAATGCTCGCGGTGCCTTGGATAACCCGGCGGACGATAAGTTCAGTCAGTGCGTTACGAATCTGATGGAAGCACTGGATAGCTATATTCCAGAGCCAGAGCGGGCAGCAGATAAGCCATTCATGATGGCTGTTGAAGACGTGTTCTCAATCGAAGGTCGCGGTACAGTAGCGACTGGCCGTATTGAGGCTGGTGTGGTGAAGGTTGGCGAGAAGATTCAGGTTGTCGGCCTGAAGGATACCGTTGAGACCACAGTTACCGGCGTCGAGATGTTCCAGAAGACTCTGGATCAGGGGATGGCCGGAGATAACGTCGGACTGCTGCTCCGTGGTTTGAAGAAAGAAGACATTCAGCGTGGACAGGTTCTTGCTGCGATTAACAGCATTAAGCCCCACACACTGTTCCTGGCTGAAGTCTATGCTCTGAGCAAAGAAGAAGGTGGCCGTCATACTCCGTTCTTCTCTGGATACCGTCCGCAGTTTTATTTCCGAACGACTGACGTTACGGGAACGACAAAGCTGGGTGAAGGTGTTGACATGTGCATGCCCGGCGACAACGTGAGTGTCGAAATTGAGTTGGGTAAGCCAATCGCTATGGAAGACGGCAGCCGTTTTGCTATCCGTGAGGGCGGCAAGACTGTCGGCTCAGGCGTTGTGACGAAGATTCTGAAGTAGTCAGGATTTTTTGAGATCGATACTGCCTGTCGGTGACTCGACAGGCAGCTTTGTTTTGTTGCAATGAGGTTGAGAGATGCGGGAATACGTCTGGCTCGAGTGCACAGAAACTGGTACTCGAAACTACCGTGTAATTAAAGAGACTCGGGGTACCGAGCGTCTGGAACTGATGAAGTATTGTCCTAAGCTTCGTCGCCATACGCTCCACAAAGAATCTCGCAAGAAGTAGTGAGAGTTCGCCGGCGGACCGGCGTAACGGTCACACGAGTGTAGCTCAATTGGCAGAGCACCGGATTCCAAATCCGGCGGTTGGGGGTTCGACTCCCTCCACTCGTGCGTTTTGGCACGCTTGAGCAGTGTCTTTAAAAAAAATATTTTCGAGTTTCGCATGTCCAGCAAGTCTGTTGGTATGTCTCTTCTGCCAGAGTTGTTCTCGGTTGGCCTTTATAAGGCGAATCAGGGAAGAATGGTTCGGCAGTTTACGTTTTTCGGCGTGGTCATTTTGGTCGCGTTCGGATGTCTTACTTTGTCAAACGGACCGTTACTTAGCGTAGGCAGGGGGCTGCAAGTTGGGCTCCCATTCGGGCTATGGGGTGTCGGTTCGTGGCTTGCGTTCAGGGCGGTGAATTTGCCGTTGTTTGCGGACTTTCTCATTTCCGTTGAATCTGAGTTAGCTCGGGTGACATGGCCGGCTCGGACAGAGGTCATTCAGGCGACGGTCGTGGTGATAAGTACTATGTTCTTCCTGGGTGCGTTCCTGTTCGTAATTGACCTCGTCTGGACCTACACGTTCACGCTGATAGGCTTCAGTGAGTTTTAGGAATTGAGTCATTTGCTGTGTCAGGTCGTTAGGAAGTTTGCGGCTACATACGGCAGAGTACGATGCACCGGATTGCTCTTTGAACACGTGTCAGACGCTTGCCGGGTTAGGGAGATTTCAGAGAATGGCCAAAGAACAACCCAGGCAGACTGGTTCACCAGAGATGAGCTGGTATGTGTTGAAGGTGCAGACAAACAGAGAGCGTACAATCCGCGATGCACTGCTTAAGCGGATTCGTCTTGAGGGGATGGAAGAGCACTTTGGCGAGATCGTGATTCCGTCCGAAAAGGTAGTTGATACGCGGAGTGGTTCTCTTAGGGAACAAGACCGCAAGCTGTTCCCCGGCTACATCATGATTCAGATGAACCTGAATGATGAGAGCTGGTACCTTGTGCGGGATACGGGCGGTGTTGGAGATTTTGCCGGGGCTGCCGGGAAGCCACTGCCGATGGAGCAGCACGAAGTGGACAGGATGCTTGGGCGGGCTGAGCAGCAGTCTACGGCGGCTCCCAAGGTCAAGGTTCAGGTGAGTGTTGGAGATATGGTCAAGATTCGCGAAGGTACTTTCGAGAATTTCGAGGGAACCGTCGAAGCGATAGACGAGCACAGTGGTAAGGTGTCAATACTGATTGAGATTTTTGGCAGGTCGACTCCGGTAGAGCTGGATCATTGGCAGGTTGAGTCGGTTTAGATCGAGTTTACTGATTGACGGGAATGATTGGTCATGGGCAAGCAGCGTCTGGTAACGGCACAGATTAAAGTTCAGGTTACTGGTGGCCAGGCAACTCCGGCCCCTCCTGTAGGTACTGCGCTTGGCCCTCACGGGGTGAATATTGGCCAGTTCGTGTCGCAGTTCAATGACAAAACGCGTGAGATGATGGGTGTAACCATTCCTGTCGTTATCACGGTGTACAACGATCGTACGTTCGAGTTTATCTTGAAGAGTCCGCCGGCTGCGGTACTTTTGAAGAAGGCTGCCGGAATTGCGAAGGGTTCGGGCAGTCCGCTGAAGACGAAAGTGGGGACAGTCACGACGTCTCAGTTGGATACGATTGCGAAGCAGAAGTATGAGGACCTAAACGCGTCATCTCTTGAACAGGCGCGTAAGATGATCGCCGGCACAGCGCGTAGCATGGGGATCGAAGTTGTTGACTAGGGATCTGCACGGTCTTTGTCCGGGTTGGGTTTAGTTTTTCGTTAGGTGTATTATGGCACGTCAGTCTAAGCGAATGAAGAATCTCTCCAGGAAGGCCGGAGAGCTTGGTGTGTTGTCTGTTCCTGAGGCCGTGAAGGCCTTGAAGGGGCTTGAGGACACGTTGCCAAAGGCCATTAAGCGGTCGAAGTTCGATCAGACCGTCGAGATCGCGGTGAGACTCGGCGTTGATCCGCGGCAGGCGGATCAGATAGTGCGAGGCTCGATTGTGCTGCCGCACGGAATTGGCAAAGCACAGAGGGTCTTAGTGTTCGCCCAGGGTGAGAAGGTTGCTGTTGCTCAGGCGGCAGGAGCGGACTTCGTGGGTGGCAAAGAGTTGGCGGACAAGATAAAAGATGGGTGGTTGGATTTCGATGTCGCGATTGCCACGCCGGATATGATGGGTGTTGTTGGACCACTGGGGCGCGTGCTTGGGCCACGAGGTTTGATGCCTAGTCCCCGTGCTGGTACCGTTACGCAGGACGTCGCCAATGCTGTCCGTGAATACAAGGCAGGTAAGGTAGAGTTTCGTGTCGACAACGGTTCGAACGTCCATTGTGTTGTTGGTAAGATGTCCTTCGACGCGACCAGGCTTACTGAGAATATAGATGCCTTGTTGTCATTCATTCGAAGTTTGAAGCCGAACGCATCGAAGGGTGTTTATCTGCGTGGGATGGTCGTGTCTGCGACGATGATGCCTTCAATCTCTGTAGCGGTGTAGTTGTGGGCTGTGGCGGGTATTTCTCTGATTCTAATTTGGGTGAGTAAGAAGCGATGTCGCGGCACATAAAAGACATGGTAATTTCAGAGATCCAATCTTTGATTGGAGATGCGAAAGATTTTATCGTAGTGGACGTGTCAAAGCTGGACGCCATTTCGGCAAATCGTTGGCGTCTGGCGTTGCGTAAGGATCGTATTCACGCTTTGACCGTGAAGAATTCGATTGCATTGAATGCCCTGAAGAGAAAGGGTGTTAAGGGGCTCGATGGCGTGCTGAGTGGCCCATCGACCTTGATCTGGGGTAGCGACGACATCGTTGCCCTGTCTAAATCGATCACGAACTGGGCAAAAGATCTCAAAAAACTAGAGATTAAAGGAGCGGCGGTTGAGGGGCAAAGTCTCAATGCTGCCGGGGTAGAAACACTGAGCAAGAGTGCTGGTCGTCTTGAGACGATCAGTGAGCTTGCGGGTCTGATGCTCGCACCTGGGCGTCAGTTGGCTGGTTGCCTTCAAAGTCCCGGTGGTCAGCTTGCTGGTCAGCTGAAGACATTGGCGGACAAAGAGCCAGCGGCATAGTGTCGGCGGTCACCGTGCCGTCAGATTGGTTTTGTGCTTAACGAGAAGCTGTTACTCGAAGCCTATTAAAGTCAAGAGAAAGGTCTGATCATGTCTGCGGAAGCAGCGTCTGAATTTGATGCAACAACGAAGGAACTGGGCGACAAGATTGTCGGTTTGACTCTTCTGGAAGCGAAGAAAGTCGTTGACTATCTGAAGCAGGTTCATGGTATCGAGCCAGCCGGTGGCGGCGCTGTCATGATGGCGGCTGCTCCGGCTGCTGCGGCGGAAGTGAAGGTTGAGCAGACCGAGTTTACGGTTACTCTGACCGGGTTTGAAGACTCGAAGAAGATCTCCGTCATCAAGGTGGTTCGAGCTGCGACAGGGCTCGGCTTGAAAGAAGCTAAGGATCTTGTCGAAGGTGCTCCAAAGGCACTGAAGGAAGGTCTTAGCAAGGAAGACGCAGAGAAGCTGAAGAAGGAAGTGGTCGATGCTGGCGGCGCCTGCGAGATTAAGTAGGCTTTGCATCGCGTAGCAGTCTTTTCGTTCCGCTGTCCCGGGGCCCGGTTGGGGCCCCGGCGGCGTGAAAGATGTTGCGCGGTCCGTTCATTCAGAACGTGTTTTAAAGGTTCGGCACTCAGTTGTTGACCGTTTGGTATAGGTGTCACAAAACTTGCTGGCAACTGTCGTACCTCGGCAGGTGCCTTTCGTCGTGCGCTTTGTCGAGGAAACGATGCTTGTGAACGCTTTTTAGCGTTGTTATAGCGTGTTTAGGCTCGAAAGCAGGGTGAGGTGAGCGCACCTGATTTGCCGACTTTTTTTGGTTGGCTGGTAGTCATCGGTCGTCCGGGGACCGTTGGGGTAGTCGACACATCGTACTGTCCGACGCGTGTACGTGGGTTGGCTGTATGTGTTTTTGCCGTTCCGTTGTTGGTTCGGTTTTCAGGATTTCGATTCGAAGGCAGGGGTTCTCATGCCGGTACCGTCAGTTCGTACCATCGACCAGGATACTGTTCGGGGCTTTGGAAAAATTCAGGGTGACTTCGAAATTTCGGGTCTCACCCAGATTCAGACCGCTTCGTACACCCGGTTCCTTCAGGCAGATCGTACCTCCCGCGACCGACTGGATGTTGGTCTTGAGGCAATTCTGCGGGAAGTCTTTCCGATCGAGAGCTTCGACGGTCAATTCCGGCTGGAGTACGTTCGGTACGAGTTGGGTAAGCCTCGCTACACTCCGGAAGAGTGTCGGCAGCTGAGGCTGACATATGGTATGCCTTTCCGTGTGTGGCTGCGTCTGGTGAAGGAGCAGCCTGTGGAGGAAGAGGTATATTTGGGCGACATTCCGATTATGGTCGGAGGCGGCGAGTTTATCGTGAACGGGGCGGAGCGTGTTGTTGTTAGCCAACTCCATCGTTCCCCCGGTGTAGACTTTGTCATGGCCGAGGAGACGGCCAGCAGTGACCGGAAGACCCACTCGTGCCGGATCATTCCCGAGCGCGGCAGCTGGATCGAGTTGTTGGTCAGCAAGCGGGATGCGATTGGGGTTCGTATTGACCAGAGCGGTAAGTTTTCTGCTTTGACGCTGCTGCGTGCTATGTCGCGTGACCACTCAAGCGACGCGGATATCATCCGGCTGTTCTACACAACAACCGTTGTCAAACTGAGTGTGAAATCCGTTCCGAAGGAGTTGGAGGGTTGCTATTCGGTTGAGGATGTGGTCTTCCCGGCTAAGCACGAGCGTGCGGGTGAGATTGTTGTTGATGCAGGGAGCGAGATTACCGAGGGTGTTGCGGAGGAGTTGATCGCCTGCGGTCTCAAGAGCATCGAGGTAATCGCTGCGCAGGATGTGCGTGATCCGTTAATCCTCAAGACTCTTGCTGAGGATGGCACGTCGACTCATGAGGAAGCCTTGCTGAAGATCTATCAGCGTTTGCGTCCGGGAAATCCGCCTAATCTTGACAAGGCCGGGGATCTGTTTCGGGAGAAGTTTTTCGATGTGAATCGGTATCGCCTTGGGCGTGTCGGACGATTTCGCATAAATCGGAAGTTTCAGCAGGACGTCTCAGACGACGAGATGACTCTGAATCCGACGGATTTTGTGAATTCGATGAAGTACATTGTGCGGTTGCGTGGTGGTGACGAGTCTGCTCAGATTGACGACATCGATAACCTCGGGAATCGACGTTTGCGGACCATTGACGAGTTGGCCGCCGATGAAATTCGCAAGGGTTTCCTGAAGTTGCGGAGGACGGTGCAGGAGCGGATGAGTGTCAAGGAAGTGGAGAACATGACTCCGCGGACCTTGATCAATCCGAAAAGCGTTTCGGCAGCCATCGAGTATTTCTATGGACGGAGCGAGTTATCTCAGGTGGTGGACCAGACCAATCCGCTGTCAATGTTGGCACATGAGCGGAGGCTTAGTGCGTTGGGCCCTGGCGGTTTGAACCGGAAGCGAGCTGGGTTTGAAGTTCGAGACGTTCATATTTCCCACTACGGTCGTATTTGCCCGATCGAGACGCCAGAAGGAACGAACATTGGTTTGATTTCCAGTCTGAGTATCTTTTCGCGGGTGGATGATTACGGGTTTCTGATTTCCCCTTACCGGGTAGTCAGGGATTCAAAAGTGACGGACGAAGTTGTATGGCTGCGGGCTGACGAAGAGGCTTCTGGTTTTGTGTGCCCGGCCGACACGCTGGTAGAGAACGGTCAGATCGCTGAAGACCGCGTACTGGCGCGGAATAAGAGCGATGTCGTATGGATCGACAAGGCGGAGGTTCAGTTCATTGACGTGGCTCCCTGTCAGATGGTGGGGGTATCTGCGGGCTTGATCCCGTTTCTCGAGCATGACGACGCCAACCGCGCTCTGATGGGATCAAACATGCAGCGGCAGGCCGTGCCACTGCTGATTTCTGAGCGTCCTGTGGTCGGAACTGGAATGGAGCCGTTCGTCGCTCAAAACTCCGGGATGGTGCTGAGGGCAGAGAAGGCGGCAAAGGTTACATATGTTGACGCGACCGTCATTGAGTTGGATGGTAGGCGATACCCACTGCGGAAGTTTGTGCGGCTTAACGAGCGCACGTGCTTGAATCAGAAGCCGATCGTGCGGGTTGGCGATCGTGTGAAGGCGGGGCAGGTTCTCTGTGATAGTGCAGCCACGAAGAATGGTTCTCTTGCACTGGGCAGAAACGTGATGGTCGCATTTATGTCCTGGGAGGGATATAACTTTGAGGACGCGATCATTTTGTCTGAGCGTTTGGTGAAGGAAGACGTCTATACCTCGATCCACCTGGACGAGTTTGACGTTGAAATACGAGAGACA